>JBAVJU010000303.1:0-11792 GCA_049687935.1 Desulfobacterales bacterium
TGTTTTCCAGGCCCGTCGCCGGGCACCCGGAGGAACACGCCCCGCAGGTCAGGCACAAGTTCAGGTTGCCGCCCTCGGGCAGCAGATCCTTGACCTTGTCGATGAAGGTGCTCTTCTTTTTTCCACCAATCTTAATTGCTTCCTCGGCCATGATGGACTCCTTAATTTTTGACGGTTGCCTTATCGTTCAACCGGTTAGGGCCGAGCGCCTTGATGTGCTCGGTCATCTCCTTGGCATAGGCGGCAAAGGTCGGGCCCTCCCCGGAAGACAGGTTATACATTCTGACCCTGTCGCCTTCAATCCCGATCTCCTCCAGCAGCATGCGGACGTGATTCACACGTTCCCGAGCCCTGAAGTTGCCTTCGTTATAGTGGCACGTCCCTTCTAAGCACCCGACCACATAGGCACCATCGGCGCCTTTTTGAATGGCTCGCAGCAGGTGGAGGACGTCCACTTTTCCGGAGCACGGCACCCGGATGATCTTCACGTTGGCGGGATAATCCAGTCGCATGGAACCTGCCAGGTCCGCGGCTGAGTATCCTCAGTAGTTACAGCAAAATGAAATAATTCTCGGTTCAAATTCGGCCATTACATTCCTCCTGCCAAAAGGGCGTCAATTTTACAGATTATCTGTTCATCTTCATAGAAACTCAACTGAATGGCCTGCCGGGGGCACACCCCGGCGCAGACACCGCATCCGTGGCACAGGGCCTCGTCGATGTTGATGGCGCCCTCCGCAATGTTGAATTTCGGAACATCGAAGGGGCACGAACGGACACAGGTAAGGCATTTCACGCAGTGTTCCGTATCGACCTTGGCGGTGATGGCCGACAGCTTGATCTCATCCTTGGACAGAAACGTCGTCGCCCGGGACGCGGCGGCCTGGGCCTGGGCGATGGTTTCCGATATCAGCTTCGGCCCGTGGGCCATTCCACTCAGGAAAATACCTTCGCCGCCCATGTCCACGGGTCGGAGCTTTACGTGCGCTTCCATGAAAAAGCCTTCGGGATTGCGGTTCAGCTTCATGATCTTGCTGAGTTCCTCGGTGTCGGCGGCCACGACGCCGGCGCTTAACGCCAGAAGATCGCAGCGGATTTCCACGTTTTTTTGCAGGACGTGGTCTTTGATGGTTACCAGAACCTCACCGGACGATGATTCGGCCTGGGGGGGGTGGTCCTTGTCAAAGCGGATGAAGATAACGCCCTGCTTGCGGGCTTCGGTGTAGTAGTCCTCCAGCAGACCATAGGTGCGCATATCTCTGTAAAGCACATACACCTGGGCGTCCGGGTTGAGTTTCTTGATCTCCAGGGCATTTTTGACGGCACTCTGGCAGCAGATGCGCGAACAGTTTTCGTTTTCCTCGTTGCGCGAGCCCACGCACTGAATCATTACGACACTGTCCAGGTCGGCCGCCCCCTTTTCCGCCAGGCGGTCGCTCAGTTCCACCTGGGTGACGACCCGATCGTCCTGGCCGTACATAAACTCCTTAGGCCGGTATTCTCCACCGCCGGTGGCCACGATGATCACCCCGTGATCGATCTTGCGGGTTCCGTTGCCCGATCCGACAGCCACCTCGGTGACGAAGTTGCCCTGGAACCCCTCGAACCCGGTGACCCGGGCATCGGTCAGGATTTCGATTTTTTTCTCTGAACCCACCTTTGCAATCAGCTGATCGAGATAGGCGTGAATGTCGGCCCCTTCGATGGTGTGGTGGAGCTTGCGTGCCATGCCGCCGAGTTCGGACGCCTTTTCAACGATCGTCGATTCGAATCCCTGTCCGGCCAAATTCAGCGCCGCGTTCATGCCGGCAATGCCACCGCCGATGACCAGGGCTTTTTTGTTTACCGGAATCACCTTCCCGTGCAGCGGTGTCAGGGTAGCGGAGCGGGCTACGGCCGCCCGGACGAGGTCTTTGGCTTTTTCGGTGGCGATTTCCGGATTGTTGGCGTGCACCCATGAATCCTGGTTCCGGATGTTGGCCATCTCAAACAGGTATTGGTTCAGGCCGCAGGCCTCGAGGGTTTCCATGAACATGGGCGCATGGGTCTTGGGACTGCATGAGGCCACCACAACCCGGTTGAGCTTCTCTTCCTTGATCTTCTCTTTGATTTTCTCCTGGGTGTCCTGACTGCAGGTAAACAGATTTTCATCGGCAAAAACCACATTGGGAAGGCTTTCGGCATATTTCTTGACGGCCGGCACATCCACCACTCCACCGATATTGATGCCGCAGTTGCAGACGAATACGCCGATACGTGCATCTTCACTGCTGACGTCGATCTCATCGGGGACGTCGATGCTTTTGGTATCGCTGCCCCGGGCCTCGGCCACGTCGGCACCGGCGGCGCTGGCCGCGGCACTGGCTTCGGTCACCGACGAGGGAATGTCTTTTGGGCCTTGGAGGATACCGCAGGTGTAAACTCCCGGACGAGATGTGGCCACCGGCGCAAACGGATCGGTGTCGATGAAATTGTACCGGTTGAGATTAATGTGCAGGCGGTTGGCCAGATCGATCGTCGATTCCGACGCCTGCAGGCCTACGGACAGGACCACCATGTCAAAGGTCTCTTCCGTCATGTTGCCGCTTTCATCGGCAAAAACAAGCTGAAGGTTGCGCGTCTTTGGGTCCTCGTAGATGGTGTGGACGCGGGCCTTGATGAAGCGGATGCCTTCCCGATCTTTCGCCCGGTTGTAGTATTTTTCATAGTCCTTGCCGAAGGAGCGGATATCCATGTTAAAGACGGCGCAGTCGAGGTCGCCGCCGGAGTGCTCCTTGGCAATCATGGCATCCTTGATGGCATACATGCAGCAGACCGAAGAACAGTATCCGTTGCCGCACTTGTTGGTGTCTCTGGAGCCGACGCACTGGAGCCAGGCGATTTTTTTCGGTTCCTTTTCATCCGAGGGACGCACCAGGTGTCCCATGGTCGGGCCCGAGGCACTCAGGATGCGTTCGAACTCCAGGCTGGTCATCACATTGGGGTTGCTGCCGTAATGATAGAATTCCTTTAGATGTGACGGGTCATAGGTGTCTGTGCCGGCAGAGAGAATGACCGCGCCCACCGTAATCTCTTTTTGGACCGGTTTCTGGGTGTGATCGACGGCTTCTGCCAGGCATGCCTTGACACACTGGTAACATTCGGAGCAGATACCACAGCGCAGGCAGCGATCGGCTTCCATTTTCGCTTCGGTTTCATTGTAGCCGAAGGAGACTTCCAGAAAGTTGCACTCCCGTGCGTCCGGGTCGAGACAGCGAACCGAGGTTCTGGATTTCTGGGGCTCCAGGGAGACATCCGGCTTCTCGAAATCCCAGATTTTCTCCCGCCCTTCGGTCAAATCCAGACCGTTGACGAATCGGTGAATGCTTTCGGCAGCCTCCTTGCCGCAGGCGACAGCCTCCACCACCGATTTGGGACCATAGAACGCATCGCCGCCGGCGAAGATCCAGTCAATCGGGGTCTGCAGGGTGACCGGATCGGCTTCCAAACCGCCCACGCGAGTGAGACTGACGCCCTGCTCGGCGATAAAAGAGCGGTCGGTGCTCTGACCGATGGAGATGATCACCGTGTCGCCGAAAATCGGCTGACATTCGTTCTCGTCATATTTCGGGTTGAAGCGCTTGTTTTCGTCGAACACGGCGGTGCAGGTCTTGAACTCGATGCCCGAGACCTTGTTGCTCTTGTCGATGAAAAACGCTTTGGGTCCGAAACTGTTGACGATCTTGATATCGCCTTCCAGGGCCTCTTCGATCTCGTGCTGCCAGGCGGGCATCTCCTCGCGTCGCTCCAGGCAGACCAGGGTGACGTTTTTGGCCCCCTTGCGTTTGGCGGTCAGGGCGACGTCGATGGCCACGTTGCCGCCGCCGACCACGATGACGTCCTCGCCAATGGGAACATCTTTGCCCATGGCCGTGTCGCGCAAAAATTCCACTCCCTGCAGAACGCCCTCGACGTCTTCGTTTTCCACTCCGAGCCGGCGACCGCCGTGCAGACCGATGGCCATGAAGAGGGCCGAGAAGCCGTCGGCCTTGAGGCTGTCCAAGGTGATGTCCTTGCCGAAGGTGACCCCGGTTTTGATGGTGACCCCCATCTCTTCGATCACCTTGATTTCGCGCTTGATAATATCTCTCGGCAAGCGGTATTCGGGGATCCCCACGCTCATCATTCCGCCGGCTACCGGCAATTTTTCGAAAATTGTCACCTGGTAACCGTCTTTGGCGAGGTAATAGGCCGCCGTCAAGCCTGCCGGACCGGATCCCACGATGGCGACCTTTTCTTTGCGCGGCGCGGCAGTCTTGGGGACAAACATTTCGCCCTGGCCCAGTTCCCAATCGGCTAAAAAGCGGTGCAACTCACGGATGGCCAGGGGCTGGTCCACGTCATTGCGGGTGCAGGCGCCCTCGCAGGGGTGATGGCAGACCCGTCCGCAGATGCCGGGAAAGGGGTGGTCCTCTCTGAACAGTTCCAGCGCCTCGCGGTATTTTCCTTCATTGATCAGGGCAATGTAGCCCTGGATGCTTACATGAGCCGGGCAGGTGGCTTTGCAGGGGGCCGTGCCACGCTTGCTGATGCCGAAAGCCCCGGGGATTGCCTGGGGATACTGCTTGAAAATGGCTTTGCGTTGGGACAGGCCCTCGTCGTATTCATTGGGCAGGGAAATGGGGCAAACTTTGGTGCACTCGCCGCAGCTGGTGCATTTCGCCAAGTCCACAAAGCGGGGCTTCTGGTAGACGGTGGCGCTGAAATTTCCGGGATTTCCCTTGAGATCCAGAAGTTCGGTGTTGGTGAGCAGTTCGATGTTAAGGTGCCGGCCGACCTCGACCAGTTTCGGCGAAATCACTCACATCGCACAGTCATTGGTGGGGAACGTCTTGTCGAGCTGGGACATGAGCCCCCCGATGGCGGACGACTTCTCGACAAGATAGACGTAATAACCCGATTCTGCCAGATCCAGCGCAGATTGCATACCGGCGATGCCGGCACCCACTACCATCACTGATCCGCTTTTCGTTGCGTTAGCTGAACCCATGTCGACTCCTTTTTTCGATTGACCCTGTTTTGTCGGTGGGGAAAAAATGATAACCGGCCAAAGTTAGCGTTTGCTGAAAAACCATCCTTTTAAGCCAAAGAAGATCTATGCCATATCACCAAAAGTACTGTCAAGGCCTATGTATTTGAAAATTGCAATTCTTACAGGGTCATGTTAATTCAATGGCGAAGACCCAACCGGCACAACCGGCATTTAAACGGAAGCGGGTGATGATGTCGGCCCGATATCCGACGAAATGGTCCCAATTGCAGCGCGACCTTAGGTCTCACTCAAAAATAACGTCACATTTTTCGTGAACACTTAACCAGGAGGTTTTTCTGGATGGTAGACAGCACGCGTGAATTTTCGCCCGACATTAAACCGCCGCCCATCAACATCGCCTTTGTCGGTGGCGGGGATCTGTGTGTCGAGCTGCTCGAAAAGACCACCTTCGACAGCGAGAAAGGCCCGGTCAATGCCCGAATACTGGCCGTGGCCGATGAAAATCCGCAGGCCCCCGGCATGCGGCTGGCTGCTAAACTGGGTCTGGAAACCGTGACGGATTACCATGATCTTTACAACCCACGGTATCGGATCCAGCTGATCGTCATTCTGATACCCGATCACAACATCCTTCGAGATGTCCTTGCGACCCGGCCGCCGCAGATTCGGATTCTCTCCCATGAGGTTTTCGAGCTGTTCTGGAAACCCATCAGCAGTGAAGAAAAAAAACAGCGGGAACGCAACCAAGAAGTCGAAACGATCTTGAACGGCATTCAAGACTTCATTCTGGTTCTCAATCCGCAAATGGACATTATCGACGTCAATGAATCCTTTTTAAAGAAAATGAACTACACCCGCGACCAGGTGATCGGCCACAAATGCTATGAGGTATTTCAAAGAGCCAATCTGCAATGCAACCGGGACGAGGTCGTTTGCCCTCTGAACCAGGCGATCCGAAACAATGGACCCAGCCAGCGGACCATGACCCGCCGCGACAGCCAGGGCGAACTGCGGTATTTCGAGGTCTCCATTTATCCGATTTGGGAAAAACACGGCAGAATATCCAAATTCATCGAGATCAGCCGCGATGTCACCGATCGCAAAAAAGAGGAGGAAGAACTCACCCGCCGTCTCGAACAGATGGTCGAAAAGCGAACCCGTCAACTGGAAGAGACCCGTGAAAAGTTGATCCATCAGGACAAAATGGCCTCACTGGGAAAACTCTCGGCCTCAGTCGTACATGAAATCAACAATCCCATCGCCGGGGTTCTCAATTTGATTCTGTTGATGAAACGGATCAACGAGGAGGATAAGTTCACGCATCCGGAGATCGGTCGCTTCAATCGTTATCTGGGCTTGATGGAGACGGAAACGCGGCGGATCAGCCGCATCGTTTCGAACCTGCTGGCCTTTTCGCGTCAGGTGAAAATGGAGAAGGACCTGTTGGACGTCAACCGCCTGATCGAAAAGACCCTTTTCCTGAACGCCAATTTCATCAAAATCAACAACGTCAGGGTCGAGCAGCACCTCGCCCCCGATCTGACACTGATTGTCGGGTCTGCGGATCAGCTCCAGCAGGTCTTTATGAACATTGTCTCAAATGCGGTCGAGGCCATGGAAGCAAAAAAGGACGGCACACTGACGATTGAGACCCGGCAGGTACCCGGTCAAAAATCGATTCAGGTGATTTTCAGGGATACCGGTGTCGGAATACCCGAGCACCATCGTCAACGGCTGTTCGAACCGTTTTTTACGACCAAAAAAAATGGCAAGGGTGTCGGGCTGGGACTTTCAGTGGCTTACGGGATCATTCAGGAGCATGGCGGCACTGTGCATGTAAGGTCGAAGCCCGGGGAAGGGACCGAATTTACGGTCGAACTTCCGCTGGAACATAAGCAAGGTTTGCAGAAAAAAGGTGGAGGCCGGGATGAGTGACACCAAAATCCTGATTGTCGACGATGAATTGATCATGCGCGAATCCCTGGCCGACTGGCTGGCGCGTGACGGTTATACGGTTGAGACGGCTGCCAGCGGTGAAGATGCGTTGGAAAAATTAAAAACCTCGCGTTTCGATATCATGCTGGTCGACATCAAGATGGGGGGCATGAGCGGGATGGAGGTCCTCAGGCGCGTCAAAACAGAGGATGCGGATGTTGCCATCGTAATGATCACGGCCTATGGATCCGTAACGACGGCAATCGAAGCCATGAAAAACGGCGCCCACGACTACCTGCTCAAACCGTTCGATCCGAACGAGATGGGGATGTTGATCGAAAAAATCGTTTCGCAGCAGGCCCAAATGCGGGAAAACATTTACTTGCGCGAAGCTTACAAGGAACGGGCGCGTTTCGAAAGCATGATCGGGCAGTCGCGGGCCATGCAGGCGGTTTTCGACCTGATTCGCGATGTAGCCTCGACCGACACGACGATTCTGATCACCGGGGAGACCGGAACCGGCAAGGGGCTGGCCGCCAAGGCCATTCACTCCAGCGGTTCCCGTTCCGAAGGCCCGTTTGTGGCCGTCAACTGCGGTGCCATTCCCGAGCTTTTGATGGAAACCGAACTGTTTGGTCACCAGAAGGGGGCGTTTACCGATGCCAAGGAAACCAAAAAGGGGCGCTTGGAGCTGGCCCACGGCGGCACCCTTTTTCTGGATGAAATCGGCGAAATCGGCATGCGGATGCAGATCGACCTGCTGCGTGTCCTTGAGGACCGTGTGTTTTACCGCGTGGGCGGCACCCAGCCGATGGAAGCAGACTTTCGCGTGATTGCCGCTTCAAACCGGGATCTCAAAGCCGCGATCAAGAAAGGACTCTTTCGGGAAGACCTGTATTATCGTCTGAACGTCATCGCATTTGAAATGCCGTCGCTGCGGGAGCGCAAGGAAGATATACCGCTTCTGGCCGACCACTTCTTGAAGCGTTTTTCTCAGGAGACCAACAAACCGATGGACGGTATCAGCCGGGAGGCGATGGATGAAATGATGCTCCACGATTGGCCCGGCAACGTCCGCGAGCTCGAAAATGCCATCGAAAGGGCCCTGGTCATCGGAAAAGAGCGCAAAATCCGCGCAGAGGACTTGCCTTTTTTCTGCCAGCAGAACATTCTTCTTCCGGCGAACGAGTCTCTCAAAGAAGTCGAAAAAACTCACATCAGCCGGGTCCTCGACCAAAACCAATGGAATATCGCTCGCTGCGCGAAACTGCTCGATATTGACCGCTCGACCCTCTACAGCAAAATCAGACGGTATCGTCTACAGAAAACAAATTGATCTCCCGGCCCGCATACAGCATTCTCATTGCCCCCATCGGAGAAATTGAACCCGCGCTGTGCGAGTCGATCCATTGCCGTATCGAGGATATCTATGGGCTTCGGAGCGAAGTGCAGCCCATTTTAAAGGCCCTCGATTTTGCGTACAATCCCGAGCGCCGGCAGTATCATTCGACCCCGATCCTGGCGCAGTTGGCGGCGGCTGCGCCTGCGCGGGCGTTGAAACTGGTCGCGATTACACAAGTCGACCTTTTTATCCCGATCCTGACGCACGTTTACGGCGAGGCGCAACTGGGCGGCAAAGCCGCTATCATTTCGACCTATCGACTGACAGATGACAATCCTGCGGCCGGCAGCGATGCCTCGCTTCAGTGCCGAGCTGCCAAAGAGGCACTTCACGAATTGGGTCACACCTTCAAGCTGCGCCACTGCCCTGAACCCAGTTGCATCATGCACTATTGCCGCAGCATCAAGGATGTCGACCGAAAGTCGAATCAACTTTGCCGGCACTGCAAGGTCATGCTGCACGATGAGCTGAAGTGTTTGGGTTTGAGAGAGGGATGATAGAAGTGGTTTCAAAACCTTGTCTGATCATCTTTTCCTGCTATGTGTACCGCCTCTTCTCGTACACCTTTTTAATCCATCATTCCACTATACCATTGGAATTCAAGCACAGCCCTCTGGGGTGAGGCTCAAGCCGGGTCCTTTGAGCCCGGATTCTTTACTTTTGGGTCAGCCATGACTGGTGTCAATACAAAATTTTGCCTCACCGTTGGGGGTTTAGCTTTATAGGCTCGGTATACGAGGGAGAATTCCTTGGCGTTCTTCAACGGGGTCCTCATTGGGCGTAGCGGCGATTTAGTCCGAAAAATCCGATGGTTTTCATTTTTTCGTGAATGGAAATTTAACCACGACTTTTGTTCCTTTGCCTTTTTGGGATTTGATGCGCACTTTCCCACCCAGCAGATGGGCTCTTTCACGCATGCTTATCAGCCCCATGCGTTTTTCAAGAATCGTTTCACGCATGCGCCTCTCGATTTCGAAACCTTTCCCGTCGTCCTCCATTCTAAGGATTATGTTGGGGTAGGCCGCTACTAGCCTTATGCGGACATGCTTGGCCTCGGCGTGTCTGCAGATATTGTTCAGACCCTCTTGCACGATGCGAAATAAATTGATTTGAGTATTGGAATCAATCTTCAATTTTTCGATACCCGCCGAATGGAATTCGATGTCGATCGCATGGTGTTCGGAATATTCATTGCAGAGCATCTCCAAGGCGACCGCGATGCCCATTTCATCCAACCCAGCCGGATGCAGGTCATAAGATATTTTACGGACGCTTCGTATGCTTTCCTCTAATATCCGCAATATCTTAGGTACCTTGAGCGTTTGGGTGCAAGCGATTGCCGGTATATCGCGAAAGAGCGTTTCGATGGCAATTTTCAACGATGCGAGGTCTTGAGCAACTTTGTCGTGCAAGTCACGAGCGATTCGATGCCGTTCACTTTCTTGGATCCGTATCAGTTCCCCGGTGAGCGACTTGATGCTTTCCTCCGACCGATGGCGTTCAACATTTCGGCTCACATGCTCCGCTATGGCCTCAATCAGCAATCTCTCCTCAGCGTTGAAAGGACCCTCTTCGCGTTCCGGCATTTCTTTCAGGTAGAACACCTCTACGCGTCCGATGATTTCGTGATCGAGAAGGATCTCACAAGATTGCCTCCAGGGAGTTTCTTTGAAATTCAGGGTTCTAAAGTCTTCGCCCTCCAGGATTATCCGGCTGCAGGTCACATGCGGATATTGCCAAGCAGGCGGGATGAGGTTTACGATGCCCTGGATGTTTTCCGCCAAACTCACCTGCGGTTTATATCCAAGCGCAGAGATACCATAAAGACAATTCAGTTCCTTAACGCGCTCTTTTACCCGATCCTCTAAAGTTTCATTCAATTGTTTTTGAAATGCTTCACTTTCACGCAATTTCTCCTCGGCCCGTTTTCGCTCGGTGATATCGACAAACGACCCGACCAATCCATTGACTTTCCCCTTTTCGTCAAGAAAGATGTCCTTGCTGAAAATGACTGAACGGTCAGTCCCGTTCTTATCCTTCACGACGTATTCGTAGGTCTGGTGCTCTAAATTGTGCATCACCTCGAGATCTTTTTGGTGATACATCTCGGCATGTTCACTCGGCCACACCTCGTAGACCTTTTTACCTTTTATCTCTTCGGGGGTTACACCAATCATGTCGGTAAACGCCTTGTTGCAGCCCAGGTAGCGTCCTTCCGCATCCTTGAAAAATACGGGAATCGGAACGGCTGATAACAAAGACTCGGTAAACTGCAAACTTCTCTTCAGTTCCGCTTCAACGTGTCGAAGTCTTACAATCTCAGCTTCCAGTTTTTTTATTTTGCTTTCCGGCTGCCTGCGGGTGGTTTTTTCACACATTTTTCTCTTCCGGGATGAAAAATTGCAGCGATAGAGATGTGGATGAGAGGGAGGGCCCGAAAAACCGCGCATCAGCATTCTGAATCCAACCAGAGTGGAGAAAGCTAATACGACGGGTTATTTTTTGTCAAGGATTATGGGTGGGAAGTTGAGAATCGACCCGAGCTTGCGGATAATTCGCAAATAAGATTGTTTTTTTAGAGGCTTATGCCCGGCTTGTTTTTCATTTCGTGCGCAGAAAGATCTGCGCGAGTTTTTCCCAGTCGAGCTGCGGCAGTTTGCCATAGATGTCCGATGTCAAGCGCCCACCGTCGGCGGCCAGCGGTCCGGCCGTTTCTTCGATGACCTGGTAGAGGCGTTCGATTTCCTTTTCGAAAAACGCTGCCGCTTGATCGCTGATCATCAGATGCTTCAAATCCCGGCGCAAGTCGGCGGCATGGACTCGAACGAGCCAGTTGTCCGTGTACGCATTGCGATCGAAGGCTTTCGCTTCACCGAAAACCAACGGGTTGGTCGCCGTGATGACCCCGCTGACCGGTGAAAGGACCCTGGCCGTCTTGTCGCCACGGGTCAAGTTGATAGCGGGGTGCTCCCGCTCTAATTTTTGACCCAGCAACGGAGTGTCGATGCGTAAAAAAGGGCCGAAGGTGCGGGCGGCAAATTCATCCAGGCCGACCCGCACGGTGTTTTCCTCTTCGAGTTTGACCCAGGCATGGCCGCGGTGCAGGTAGTAGCCCTGGGGGATCTTGAAGCCCTCGATATCGAGTTCATTCACCGGCTTGACCACCGCATGGACCGTAAACTGATCATAGAAGTATTGATCGAATTCGCAGTCGGAACAGTTGTAGTCATGCGTGCAGGCCCTGAATTCAATGCGTCCTTTCAGCGAATGCAGGCAGGGCCTTTTCCAGGGCGGCAGCTCCCTGAGCCGGTCCTTCCATGAGACGATGCCCGCCTGCCGGCCCGGTGGCGTGATCCCCTGTGCCCGCATTTTGCGGTTTTCACGGGCCGCCTGTCGCATCCGTTTGTCGAAGCGACAGGCCTC
>JBAVJU010000304.1:0-2900 GCA_049687935.1 Desulfobacterales bacterium
GATCGGTACGAAACTGAGCGCATCGAGCTCGCCGGACAAAGCGGCAACCATTGACGGGATACTGCAGCGGGTTTTTCGCACCGGTGAATCCTCGCGTGCGACCGAGCTTCCCGTGATCCGCAAGGACGATTCGGAGGTGCCTCTTGAATTGTCCGTATACCCCTTGCGGAATACCGAAGGACAGCTGATCGGCTACCGCGGTATGGTACGGGATATGTCCGAAAGGATAGAGAGCGAAAAGGAGAAGGCGAAACTCGAGAAGCAGTTGATCCAGGCCCAGAAAATGGAGGCCATCGGGAATTTGGCCGGCGGTATTGCGCACGATTTCAACAACATTCTCATGGGCATGCAGGGTAATGCCTCTCTGATGCTCCTGACCCTCGACAGTCATCATCCGCACTATGAAAAAGTCAAGGCCATCGAACGATACGTCGAAAGCGGTGCCGCCCTGACCAGGCAACTGCTGGGTTTTGCCCGGGGGGGCAAGTACGAAGTCAAGACCACCAAACTCGACGAGCTGATCCGCAGGACGGCCCGGATGTTCGGCCGCACAAAAAAAGAGATTCGCATACACACCGCCGGGCTCAGAAGAGTGAGGTCGGTCGAGGTGGACCAGTCCCAGATCGAACAGGTTCTGCTCAACATCCTCGTCAACGCATGGCACGCGATGCCGGGCGGCGGCGAGATCTTCCTGAAAACGGAAAATGTCGACGTCGATACGACGGTCGTGCGGCCGTATCGGATCGACCCGGGCCCTTATGTGTGCCTGTCGATTACTGACACCGGCATCGGCATGGATCAGGCCACCCAGCGGCGTATTTTCGAACCCTTTTTCACGACGAAGGAGATGGGACGCGGAACCGGTCTGGGTTTGGCCTCGGCTTATGGGATCATCAAGAATCACGGCGGATTCATCGAGGCGGACAGTGCCCCGGGCGAGGGGGCAACTTTTCGCATTTATCTGCCGGCATCGGGCAAGGCGGTCGTCGAGGAAGTAGAAAGCGTCGCCGAACTTTTCAAGGGTGATGAAACGGTGCTGCTGGTCGACGACGAGCAGGTGATCATCGAGGTCGGGGAGGAAATTCTAAAGGCGCTCGGTTACAACGTGTTGGTGGCGACCAGCGGCCACGAGGCGCTGCAGATCTTCCGGCGCAAGAAGGACGCCATCGCCCTGGTCATTCTGGACATGGTCATGCCGGGGATGAGCGGCGGGGAGACCTTCGACCAGCTTAAAACCATAAAGCCCGATGTGCGGGTGCTGCTCTGCAGCGGCTACAGTCTCAGCGGCCAGGCCACGGAAATCCTCGATCGCGGCTGCAGCGGCTTTATTCAGAAGCCTTTCAAACTGAAGGAGCTGTCCCTCAAATTGCGGGAAATATTGGATCAGTAGTACAGCGCCACCGGGTCCCGCATGATCAGGTCGATGGCCTGGTCGGCGGATTCGGCGGCTTCCGGAAAAATGGCCCGCAGGTTTCGAATGTGCCGCAGGTTGTCGGCCGTCCTGAGGATGAGAGAGGCGAATATGCCTTCTTCCAGTTCGGCTATGGCGAGGGTTTTCTCCCAGGATTCTTCGGCGGCCCAGGCATAGACCGCCGCGGCCGGCCGCAGAAAGAGGGGCCGCGCCGGAAAGCCCCGGGAGATCATATCCCGGGCGAAGGGGGTCAGGGACTCGCGCAGTTTGAGAAAAGCCTTCAGAAGCGACTGCGACAGGGCCGATTTTTCGAACCGGTCGTCGGATTCCCTTTCGAACACAAACGAGGCCGTGAGCGCCGCCATCAGGGCCGGATCCCGGCGCGGAAAGGCGTCCTGGCGGAAACCTTCGGCGATCATCAGGGGCTGGTCGACCCGCAGCTGCGAGGTCCACCGGCCGTCTTCGGTCAATCTTCCGTCGGTGTCGACATAAGCGTGATCCTTCAGGAATGCCAGGTGGCGCAGGAAATCCTGCCAGAGCAAATTCGTGTCACCTCGTCGCTGTTTGCGTGCAGCGCGTCCCGCGGTCGTGTGCTTGAGCAGATAGGTGGCAAACGAGCGCTTTAAGAGGTCTTCGATTTGCTGGGGTGCGTGTGACAGAAGCAGATTGAGCACCATCGAAAAGTTGATTTTGATCTGACTGGTCACATCGGACGGCGGGGCCTCTATCAGCCGGGCCGCCAGGCGGACATCCATGTATTTTCCCGGCACCGCCACGCAGAAGCCGATTTTGTCCATGCCGCGCCGACCGGCCCTGCCGGTCATCTGGTGAAACTCGGTGGGGGTCAGCGGGGCGAAATCGAGGCCGTTGAAGCGGTCGGAGTTGAAGAAGACCACCGTTCGGGCCGGAAAGTTGACACCGGCCGCCACGGTGCTGGTGGCAAAAACCGCGTCGAGCAGCCCCTCGGACATCAGGGTTTCCAGCACCAGTTTCCAGGCCGGCAGCTGTCCGCTGTGGTGGGAACCGACCGCCGGGTGCTCCAGATACCAGCGCTGGCGGTGGCGGGCGATGTGGGGGCTGTCGGCCACCAGTTCGTGGACCCGGCGGCTGAGAGTGTCCCGGCGTTCGCCGTTTTGCGGGTTGTATTCCCGGCACAGTTCAAGCGCCCTGTCGCAGTCGGCCCGGGATTTTAGAAAGAAGATGGCCGGCAGCAGGTCATATTTTTTCAGCACGCCGAGCATGTCTCCGAAAGGCGGCAGCCGGCCCGGCGGAGCGATGAGCGGCTGTCGCCGGGTGTTCACGAACTCTTTCACCTTCCGGTACAGCGTGGGCTTGCCGCCGGCGTCGGCCGGCGTCACGAAAGGCAGCAGGGTTCCCGAAGGGTGGAAAAAGAGCGGATAGAGCGGCACCGGGCGCCGGGTCTCGGCCACGACGGCGCATTTTCTGCCGCGCATGCCGGCCAGCCAATCCGCGATCCGGTCGGCGTTGC
>JBAVJU010000305.1:0-3949 GCA_049687935.1 Desulfobacterales bacterium
ACGGCAGCCGTGTCAACACAACCGTCGGCCGCATTCTGCTGTGGGAAATCATTCCGGAAGAGGACATCTTCGATCTGCGCCACATCATGGTCAGGGACCTGCAGGAAGCCCGCTCCATCCGCCGCAAGCTCAAAGAGGGGGCTGATTTCACCGAGCTGGTTGCGGCCCACTCCCAGAGCCCCGACAAGCAGAACGGCGGTCATATCGGTCTGATCCGAAAAGACGAGTTCGTCAACATTTTCAATATCGACGAGGACACCGCCGACAAGGTGTACTACCTGAAGGTCGGTGAGGTCAGCGGCGTGCTCTCCGCCGACGGAAAACACCATCTTTTCCAAGTGCTGCGGCGGCAGGCGCCGATCCCCTTCGACGTGGTCAACCGCGTGATGGACAAGAAAAAACTGAGGGACCTGGTGGACTACGTCTACCGCAACCTCGGGCCCAAGGCGACCGTCATTCTTTCCGACCGTCTCAAAAACACCGGTTACCGCTACTCGACCGAAGGCGGTCTGTCGATTTCGATCGACGCCATGATCACGCCCGATTCGAAATGGAAGATCCTGAGCGAGGCCGAGCGCCAGGTCGAGGAGATCAGCCGGCAATACACCGAAGGGCTGATCACTCAGGGCGAGAAATACAACAAGGTCGTCGACATCTGGGCCAAAGCCACCGATGACGTCGCCAACGAAATGATGGAGGCCATGCGGCTGGCGCCGGTCATCGATGCCGAGGGCCGTCCGGTTACCGATGAAAAGGGTAAGCCGATCATCGCCGAGAGCTTCAACCCGATTTACATGATGGCTGATTCGGGTGCCCGCGGCAGCAAAGACCAGATGCGGCAGCTCGCCGGTATGCGCGGCCTGATGGCCAAGCCCTCGGGCGAAATTATCGAAACTCCGATTACCTCCAACTTCCGGGAAGGGTTGTCGGTCTTGCAGTACTTTATTTCCACTCACGGGGCCCGCAAGGGCTTGGCGGATACGGCCTTGAAGACAGCCAACTCGGGGTATCTCACGCGGAGGCTTGCGGATGTCGCTCAGGATTGCATCGTCATGGAAGACGACTGCGGGACCCGCATGGGCGTGGACGTCGGACCGCTGATGGAAGGCGGTGAAGTCATTCAGCGCATCGGCGAACGCATTCTGGGACGTGTGGCGGCCGAGGATGTCATCGACCCGTTCAACGAAGAGGTCATCGTCGCGGCCAACGAAGATATCGACGAGAGCGTGGGCAAGCGGATCGAAGAAGCCGGGTTGACCGGTGTCCGGATCCGTTCCGTGCTGACCTGCAAGACCAGGATCGGTGTTTGCGCCAAATGCTACGGACGGGACCTCGCCCACGGTCAAACCGTGGAACATGGCCAGGCCGTCGGCATCCTGGCGGCCCAGTCGATCGGCGAGCCCGGCACCCAGTTGACGATGCGGACCTTCCACATCGGTGGTACCGCCAGCCGGCGGGTCGAACAGGCCGACATCCGGGCCCGGGTCGACGGCACGATCAAGTTTGTAGACCTGCGAGTGGCCAGTAACTCCGAGGGTCAGATGGTGGTTATGAACCGACGCGGCGGCAAATTCACGATCGTCAATGAAAAGGGCCGTGAACTGGAGAGCTTTCCGGTCATCTACGGCGCCCACCTGGCGGTAAGAGACGGTGCCGCGGTGAAAGCGGGCGATCTTCTGGCCACTTGGGACCCTTTCACGACCCCGATCCTGACCGAAATCGACGGCACCGTCAAGTTCGGCGATATCGTTCCCGGCAAGACGATGCAGGAAAAGGTCGACCCGGTAACCGGCAAGTCGAGCCAGACGATCACCGAATCGAAGAACATCGAAGAGCGGCCGCGCATTTCGATAAAAGACAAGGACGGCAAGACCGCCAAACTGCCGGGATCGACGGCCATGGCCCGCTACATGTTGCCGCTTGACGCGATTTTGATGGTCGAGGAGGGCGACAGCGTCAAGGCGGGCGATGTCGTCGCCAAGTTGCCGCGCGCGACCACCAAGACCAAAGACATTACCGGTGGTCTGCCGCGCGTGGCCGAGCTTTTCGAGGTCCGGAAGCCCAAGGAGGTCGCCGTCCTGAGTCAAATCGACGGGTATGTGTCGATCGCCAAAGGCACCAAGAAGGGCAAGCAGAAGATCACGATCAGTCCCGTCGACGGCGTCGGCGAAACCAAGGAATATTTGATTCCGCGCGGCAAGCACATCAACGTGATCGAAGGGGATTACGTGCGCGCCGGCGAACCGCTGATCGGCGGCTCCGCCGTGCCCCAGGACATTCTCAACATCAAGGGTGAAGTCGCCTTGGCGCGGTATTTGGTTGACGAGGTCCAGGAGGTTTACCGGCTGCAGGGCGTGCGCATAAACGACAAACACATCGAGGTCATCGTGCGTCAGATGATGCGGCGGGTCAAGGTCGTGGAGGTCGGCGACACCGAGTTCATTGCCGAGGAACAGGTGGACCGCGTTAGGTTTGATGAAACCAACCGGGCCGTCATCGAGCAGGGCGGTAAACCGGCGGTGGCCGAACCGCTTATTCTGGGCATCACCAAGGCCTCGCTCAGCACCGACAGCTTCATTTCAGCCGCCTCTTTCCAGGAGACCACCAAGGTGCTGACCGACGCCGCGATCTCAGGGTCGGTCGACTACCTGAGGGGATTGAAGGAAAACGTGATCATGGGGCGGCTCATTCCCGCCGGCACCGGTATCGCCGCTTACAACGATGTGAGTGTCGAGGTAGTAGACGAGGTCTGATTTTAAAAGAAAACTCTTGACATCGGACAAGTGACTGTATACAAGTTGCGCTTTTACCAACCCAGCGAAATGGGGTTTATTTTTAACGATTAAGAGGAATGTATGCCGACTATCAGCCAATTGGTTCGCAAGGGCAGAAAACGGGTAAAGAAGAAAACCAACACCCCGGCCTTGAAGGGTGCGCCCCAGAAAAGAGGGGTGTGTACCCGTGTGTATACCTCGACGCCGAAAAAACCCAACTCGGCCCTGCGAAAAGTCGCCAGGGTCCGGTTGACAACCGGCATAGAAGTGACCGCCTACATCCCTGGAATCGGTCACAATCTGCAGGAACACTCGGTTGTGCTGGTGCGCGGCGGGCGCGTCAAGGACCTTCCCGGAGTGCGTTACCACATCGTCCGGGGGACCCTGGACACACTCGGGGTTGCCGACCGCAAGCAGAGCCGCTCCAAATACGGGGCCAAGAAACCGAAGTGATCCGGCCTCTGGCAAACCGATCAATTTTAAGTAGGTGGTGTAACATATGCCGAGAAGAAGAGAGATAGCCGTAAGGAAAATCAACGCCGATCCAAAATACGGCAGTGAGCTGGTCGCCAAGTTCATCCGCAAGATCATGCGGGATGGCAAAAAAAGCACCGCTGAAAATATTCTCTACGATGCCTTGAACATCATCGAAGAGAAGACAAAACAGGCCCCGCTCAAAGTATTCGAACAAGCGGTTGACAACATCAAGCCGTTCATCGAAGTAAAATCGCGGCGGGTCGGCGGTTCCACTTATCAGGTTCCGACCGAGATTCGGCCCAGCCGCCGCACGGCACTCGGAATTCGTTGGTTGATCGAGTTTTCCCGCAAACGGCCCGAAAAGGGCATGGCCAAGAAACTGGCCGGAGAACTCATGGACGCCGCCAACAACCGGGGCGCTGCAGCAAAGAAAAAGGAAGACACGCACAAGATGGCCGAGGCCAACAAGGCTTTTGCCCACTTCCGTTGGTAAACGGCACTGCGCAAAGGACAGGGCGATTCGGTGTCCGGCACACTGCACACCTCGCACTGTGTTTGGCTGCGCATTTTAAGGGGAGGACGAAGAGATGGCGAAGCAGAAGTTTGAGCGAACGAAGCCGCATGTGAATGTGGGCACGATCGGTCACATCGATCACGGCAAGACGACGTTGACGGCGGCGATCACCAAGCATATGGGG
>JBAVJU010000306.1:0-2946 GCA_049687935.1 Desulfobacterales bacterium
CCGGGCGGCACCCGCATGGCAAGGGGCGCTCCGATCGGCCGGGGTGCTTCGAGATCGTCGACGGTGCGGCCGTCGACCGCCACGAGCCGTCCCCGGCTGAAGACCCGGCCGACCTTCAGGTCGTTCAGGTCGTCGATCACCAGCAGGTCGGCCCGGCGTCCCGGGGCCACCGCTCCCAAGCGCCTGAGGCCGAAGAATTCAGCCGGGTTGAGTGTCGCCATCTGAACGGCGACGACCGGGTCCAGACCCCGGCCGACGGCGCTGCGGACGATGAAATCGATGTGCCCCTCGGTCAGCAGGTCGTGCGCGTGCCGGTCGTCGGTGCACCACATCATGCGGCGACAGGTGTGCGGATTGACCAGCGGCAGCAGGGCCGCCAGGTTTTTGGCCGCCGTGCCCTCGCGCACCATGATGTGCATGCCGGCCTGTAATTTTTCGCGCGCCTCTTCCAGCCGCGTGCACTCATGGTCGCTGGCAATGCCGGCGGCGAGGTAGGCGTTCAAGTCGGCGCCCGTCAGCCCCGGGGCGTGGCCGTCGACCGGTTTGCGCGCCCCTTCGGCCAGGGCGATCTTGCGCAGGACCTCGGGATCGGCATTCAGCACGCCGGGATAGTTCATCATTTCCGCCAACCCCAGGATCCGGTCCGCCTTCATGAAGGGCTGCAGGTCGTCGGCCGTCAGCCGGGCGCCCGCGGTTTCCATGTCGGTGGCCGGCACGCAGGAGGGGAGCATGAAAAAGACGGTGACCGGCTGGCCCTCGCTCGCGGCGAGCATGTACCGGATCCCTTCGACACCCAGCACGTTGGCGATCTCGTGCGGGTCGGCGACCACGGTGGTGGTGCCGTGCGCCGCAACCGCCCGGGCGAAGGCGGTGATTCCGGTCATGGCACTCTCGATGTGGACGTGGGCGTCGATGAACCCCGGGGTCACGATGCGGCCGTCGAGGTCGACGGTTTGCCGGGCCCGGTAGGGGCCGATGCCGACGATGGTCCCTTCTTTGACGGCGATGTCGCCCGTCACGATCTCACCAGAAAAGACGTCGACGATGCGGCCGCCTTTGAGAAGCAGATCGGCCGGCGTTTCGCCGCGCGCGCAGCGGATGGTCTCAGCGTCGATCATGGGTGTTTGTCCTTTGCCCCGATGGTGCGCGCCAGGATGTTGACGCGTTTCATGATCGGTCCCAAATCGAGGTGCAGCGTCTGTCTGTCTTTCACCAGCAGGCGGCCGTCGACGACGACCGTGGTGACGTCGCTGCCCCTGGCGGCATAGACCACGTGCGAGACCGGATGATACATCGGCACCAGGTGCGGCTGCCGGGTGTCGATGACGATCAGGTCGGCTTTCTTGCCGGCCTCGAGTGAACCGATGTCTTTTTCCATGCCGATGGCGCGGGCCCCGCCGCGCGTGGCCAGGGTGAGGACGGTCTGCGCGTCGGCCGCCGTCGGCTGCATGTCGCGGACTTTGTGCAGCTTGGCGGTGATGTCCATGGTCTGAAACAGGTCGAGGGTGTTGTTGCTGGCGCAGCCGTCCGTGCCGAGGCCCACGGTGATTCCAGCAGCCAGAAGGCCGGTGAGCGGGGCGATGCCGGCACCCAGCTGCATGTTGCTTTCGGGGCAGTGGGCCACGGCCGCCCCGCGGTCAGCCACAATCGCCATGTCGTCCTCGTCCACCCACACCGCATGCACCAGCAGGGTTGCGGCGTCGATCAGCCCCAGCCGGTCCAGGTAGCCGATGGGGCTCGTGCGATGCTGCGCGCGGATCCGCTCGTGTTCGTCGCGGGTTTCGGCCGCATGAATCTGAAAGAGCAGGCCGTGTTTCTGCGCCAGCTTTTTGGCCGATTTCAGGGTTTCCGCGGAACAGGTGTAGGGGGAATGGCAGAAAACCGACGGCCGTATGCGTGAATCCCGCCCGGTCCATCTTTGGGCAAAGCGGCCGGCAACCGTAATGTTCTCCTTCGGATCGGGGAGTCCCGGGGCCGGAAAGTCGATCACCCCCTGGCCCAGGACGGCGCGCAGGCCGCAGGCCGCAACCGATTCGGCCACCGCTTCTTCGAGGAAGTAGCCGTCGCAGCACGTCGTGGTTCCCGACAGCATCATCTCCGCACAGGCCAGGGTCGTCCCCATCGAGACGCTTGCGGCCGTCAAGTGGGCGGCCTCGGCCGGAAAGATGTGATCGTCGAGCCACTCCTGCAGGGGCAGATCATCGGCCAGTCCGCGAAAGAGGGTCATGGGCAGGTGGGTGTGGGCGTTGACCAGGCCGGGCAGAACCAGGCCGCCTTCGGCATCGATGATTGTCCTCGCATCGGGGAGGTCCTTTTCGTCTGATAGAGGCTCAACGCGGACAATCCGGTCGGCCTCGGTGCAGATCAACCCGTTTTCGATGATATCGAAACGATCGTTGACCGTGACGACGGTGCCGCTGTGGACGACGATGTCGTAAGGCATTCGACCCCTCTCTGAGCGATGGCCGATCTTACCGCATCTACGGCGTCAGATGCCGTACCGCAGAGCGAATCCCGCCGCGGCGGGACGGAACGACATCTTCCTTGTATCTACGGCAACCTCGACCATCGCTCAACTCAGGTGAGCCGGAAGATAGTCTCCTATCGACCGAATTCCTGCCAGCTTTTTAAGTGAAGCTCTACCCGGCGGAATCAATTGCATTTTCATTTCACCGATTTTTGCCGGGTCCCGGCAGCCGCCCGGGAGCGGATCCGGTCGGCGATGCGGTCGACGTCCGCCATCACCTGCTGCTCGTCGAGGCTGAGCAGGCGGCCGTTCTCCATCACCACCCGGCCGTTGATGACGACCGTGCCCACATCGCTGCCGCGGACCGCGTAGACCAGGTGCGAGACCGGATTGTACATCGGGGTCAGGTGGGGGCGGGCCGTGTCGACGACGATCAGATCGGCGGCCTTGCCCGCTTCCAGGGACCCGGTCACCTGTTC
>JBAVJU010000307.1:0-5379 GCA_049687935.1 Desulfobacterales bacterium
TTCATCAAGCCGGAGCATGAAATACTGTTCGCGAAGATCCTGTTTGAATTCGGCCAGGTTTTTTTCCGCACCGTGTTCGACCCTGATCCGGCGGAGCATCTCGAAGGCCCGTTCGTCGACTGCCTTCTCCGGCATGCGGACATAGACCAGAGCGCGAATCGCCGCCTCGCGCGGCCCCCCTTTGTCCATTTTTTTCCGCAGCTCCTCGATCCGGCGGTTGACGAAGGCCGTATGCTCAGGGTCCGCGCCGGGATGCTTTCTGGGCGGCTCATCCGATGCCGGCAAACCCAACAAGGCTTGCAGCCAGGATTGGTCGTACACTCCGAAGAACATGGTCTCCATCATCGCATCCCGCCATTCCCCAAAGGTCTCCAGGTTCGACTTGATCCAGTCCGAGAAGACCTTTTCCCACTGCAGAAAAATGTTGTCGGCGGCCACCGGTTGTCGATTCTCCTCAACCGTCCGGGCTACTGCGGCCAGCGGCTGCAGCGCCGGATTGCGGTCGGAGAAAAGCTCATAGCCGACTCGGAGCGGATGCGTGCGCCGCAGCCATTCGGCACCCTGTTCGGTGGCAAAGGCGCGGATGATCGGCTGCGCCGCGGTGCGGTAGAGACCGTTGGTGACCTCGGACAACCGGGCCACGGCGGCAAAGCAGCGCTCCTCGTCCGGCGTGTTCCCGCCCAGGGCGCGAATGTCGTCCAGGGATCTGCTTTCGAACTGGGAGATGTGGTCTCCGGTTACCAGACCGACATTGGCCGCATCCGGGGATTTCTTCTGGATGACGGCCTCATAGAGCCCGGGCGGCAGACAATCGATCAGATCGATGTTGTTGGCGAACTCCTGGTGCTCCTTCTTAGCCACGCTGCCCGAAACAAAGATTCCCAGATGGCCGACCGTTTCATGCACTGCGTAGACAATCGTCTGGCCGGCGGCCAGGATGTCGTCCTCACTTTTGTACAGGTCGAGAATCCAGCCGAGCGCCTGCTGGGGCGGGGTGATGTTGTCGCCCTTGGAACACAAACAAATGATGGGCGAGCGGATCTTTCTCAAATCCAGCTGCACGCCGTCGCCGGTGACCATCTCGGCGGTGCTCAGCTTGTTGCCGACAAAGAGGTTGTCGACGATATACTGCATCTCCTTGCCGGAGAGAATCACGTGTCCCCCCCACCAGCGCTCGAAGCCCAGATAGCGGGGCGCCTCGGTATCGATATTGGCATAGAGGTTGTATTGCTTGGACCACAGGGTGTTGGCCGGGTTGAGGCTCTCGAAGTTTTGTACCAGCCAGGCGCCGTCGAACTGCCCATGCCCGAGGTCGCTGACCAGGGCCGTCAACCAGCTGCCGCCCAGCAGTCCGCCGGTATAGCGCATGGGATTGACGCCGCGCACGCCCGCCCAGTAGGATAGGGGTGATCCGGCCACAATCAGCGGACCGCACAGATCGGGGTATTTGGCTGCCAGCATCATCAGCGCCCAGCCCGCCTGGCAATTGCCGATCACAACCGGCTTGCCCTCGGCCGTAGCGTGCAGGTCCGTGACCCGCTTGAGGAAGACCGCCCAGGCCTCGATCACGGCTTCGATCGTCTGATCCGGCTCGGGCATTGGCGTAAAGCCGATAAAGTAGCAGGGATGTCCCGCCCGCATGGCTTCGCCGATCTCGCTCTCGGCTTTGAAACCGCCGATGCCGGGTCCGTGACCCGCGCGCGGATCGATGACGACAAAGGGCCGCTTTAGATTGTCAATGACGGTCCCCGCAGGCGGGTGTATCTTGACGATGCCGTAGTTTACGGGTCGGGGCAGCGTGCGGCCATCCAGGACCAACTCGCCTTCGAACTGCAGCACGTGGGGGACTGTTTCGGCCATGTGCTCCAGATATTGATTGCCGCGCCGGCGCATCACGTCCCAGAAGAGCAACGTTCGCTGCCCGGCGTCGAGCAGATAGTCGGCCAGTTCTTTGCTTCCAAGAATCGGATTGACGTTCTTTATCTTTGTCATTTAGTCCTCCTTTCGACCCAACAGCAAGGAATTCATTGCCTCATTGGGTCGCTGTTCAATTTTTGATTTACGCCATAATGCTGGCACCGCCGTCGACATAGACGGTCTGGCCGGTGAGGCGCCGCCCGTAAGGCGTCGCCAGGAAAGCACAGGCGAAACCCACGTCCATGATGTCCACCAGTTCGCCGACCGGCGAGCGCTCGACGGCGTCATTGAGCATGCGGTCGAAGTCTTTCAGCCCCGAGGCGGCCCGCGTCTTGAGCGGACCGGGCGAGATTGCGTGCACCCGGATCTTCCGGGGGCCGAGCTCGTAGGCCAGATAGCGGCAAACCGCCTCGAGGGCCGCCTTGACCGGTCCCATCACGTTGTAGTTGGGCACCACCTTTTGCGCCCCGTGGTAACTCATGGCAAACATGGTCCCGCCGTCTGTCATCAACGGCGCCGCAAGGCGTGCCATGCGGACAAAGGAGTGGCAGGAGATGTCCATGGCGACCGAAAAGCCTTTGGAAGAGCAGTTCAGCAGCCCGCCCTGCAGGTCCTCCTTGGGTGCGAACGCAATGGAATGCACCAGGATATCCAGCTGCCCCCACTCGCTTGCGATGCGATCGAACACGGCTTCAAGTTCACCTTCTTTGGCGGCATCCATCGGCATGAACATCGCCGCCGCCACTTCTGTTGCCAAGGGCTCGACATGCGGTTTGGCCTTGTCGTTGAGATAGGTGACCGCGAGCTCCGCGCCCACCTCGCGGAAGGCCTTGGCGCAGCCGTAGGCAATCGAGTGCTCGTTGGCGATGCCGACCACCAGCGCCTTTTTATTTTTAAGAACCGGTCGGGGAACCTCTACTTTCATTTTCTTTCTCCTTGTGTCCTTTCAAGCAAGCGTCGGGTATGACGCGCAATCATCAGTTCCTCGTTGGTCGGGATGACCCAGACGGCGACTCGGCTCGAGCCGGTGCTGATGCACCGGCGGCCGGCCGTGTTGGCTGCCTCATCGATGTCGACCCCCAGCCAGGCGGCGTCGCGGCAGACGCGGCTGCGGATGACCGGAGCGTTCTCGCCGATACCGGCCGTGAATACGATGGCATCAAGTCCGCCCAGAGCCGCCGCCAGAGAACCGAGCTCGCGGCGGATGCGATAAAGAAAAAGATCCACGGCCAGCTTGGCCTGGGGGTTTTCGCTTGCCAGCAGCGTGCGCATGTCGCTGGATATGCCCGATACGCCGAGCAGGCCCGACTGGCTGTAGATGAGCTTTTCGATCGCGCGGGCGTCCATTCCCCTTTGATCCATGAGATAAAGGATAACGCCGGGGTCGAGCGTGCCGCTGCGGGTTCCCATCGGCAGCCCTTCGACCGCCGTAAAGCCCATGGTGCTGGCAAGGCTGCGCCCCGCCTCCAAGGCGCACATGCTCGCCCCGTTGCCAAGGTGCAGCACGACGCTCTTGCCTGTCGCCGCCTTCGGATCGATGTCGGGCAGGATCGACGCGATGTATTCGTAAGACAACCCGTGGAACCCGTAACGCAAGACCCCGGTCTCCCGCAGGTCGGCGGGCAGGGCGAACATCTGGGCCACATCGGGCTGGGTGCGGTGAAAAGAGGTGTCGAAGCAGGCTACCTGCGGCAGCTCGGGAGCGCGGTTCAGCACGCGTCGAATCGGGGCAAGGTTGTGCGGCTGATGCAGGGGGGCCAGCGGGATGAAGGTGTTCAGCACCTTGAGCACCGCTTCATCCACCTGAACGGGCTGGGTGTAGGCCATGCCGCCGTGCACCACTCGGTGCCCGATGCCGATCAGCCGATCGCCGGCCAGTTCCGACCGCAAATGGTCGACCAGATGGTCGAGCGCCCCGTCGTGCCCCAGTTTGAGGCCGTCGGGCCAGGATTTCTCGGCCTTGACCGTGCCGTCGGGCGCCTTGGCGACAAAACGCGGCTCGGTGTAGAGCCCTTCGATTTGGCCCCGGACATCCGGCTCCAGGGTTTCGCCGCGCTCGACAAACAATGAAAACTTGATGCTCGATGAACCGGCATTTAGAACGACAATGGCGTCGGACATTGTCTTTTCCTTTCTACAGAATCGAATTCCTGACGATTGCCTACTCCTAAAAGGGCCTATTTAAATCAGGTTATGACGTAAGAGATATGTGTGGCCCGAAACCGTATGGATCGGCGTCAATGAGACCTGAATCCGGAAGATTTTCAGCCGCTGCTGTTCAATGTCAACAGCGCCTGGCCTGCCGGTCGCAGTGGACTGTATTTTTCGCCAAAGCCATCGTTGATCACGCGGCAGGCTCGGCCAGCGATAACGTCACATGCGTGACGCCGTCAGCGTAACTTTTATTTATCGGGAGCCCGCTGCGCGAAAAGACGGTCAGCATGGCCTTGTTTCCCGAAAGCACCTCGGCCTCGAACTGGGACACACCTTCCTCCCGTGCAATCTGCACGAGATGTCTCAGCAGACGGCCGGCAAGCCCTTGGCCCTGATAGTCCTCCTCGACCGTAAAGGAAACCTCGGCGCTGCGCCGGCTGTCGGTCGTCTCAAAGGTTGCATAGCGTCCACCAGCGATGATGGTTTCGTTCTTTCCCTCGCCCACCGTGACCACCAGGGCGACCACTTTTTCGAAGTCGACCTCGGTGGCGGCCTTGAGCTCTGCCTCGCTCAGGGCTTTTTTGTGGCTGAAGAACCGCGTGTAGATCGATTCGGTTTCCAGGTTCCGGAAGGCTTCCGAAAGCCTGCCCTTGTCGTCGGACCGGATGGCCCTGATTCTTACCGCGGTGCCGTTTTTGAGCGTTTCGATTTGATCGTACTTTGAAGCGTCTATCATTCCGGATGCCCCCTGCTGCCGGGACTCATCGCCCGTGCTTGTTTTCTCCCCGCCTGAGGCTGATGGCCGCCATCAAACGGTCGAAGCCTATTTTAGGAATAACGTATTTCGGCGACACTTTAAAAAGATGCAGCTCCTGCGAAGATGATCGCCCAGTTTGAGCTCAAGGACATGCAAGTCGTCCTTTTCTTCGCTCGATTTACCTTCTAAGAGGATGCCCATGCGGTCAAAATACATGGGAACCTGTTCGGTCGTTAAAAACTCACCCGTATGGCTCAAGATGTGGGTGACCTCTCGCAGATAATAATCTGTATCGAGTGATTTGGTTTTGATCGCGTTCAACTCAGCCTCGATTTTTTCGAGCAGTTTCTGAGCCGCCTGTTAGGACTGGACGGCGGAATCACCACGCCATTCCAAGACCATCTGCTGTCTTTGATGCGCCAAAATTTTCACTTTTACCGCCATCTCTTCTTTAAGCTGACTGAGCTCCTCTTTACGGGATTGTTCATCGAGGACATTTTCAAGCGCCCAATGGGACAGGATTTGCAAAACGCCCCTCTCAATCGCATGTT
>JBAVJU010000308.1:0-6608 GCA_049687935.1 Desulfobacterales bacterium
GATATATTCCGGCCATGCAGGTAAACCCGCTCAACAATAGCGCCAGAAGCCTGGGCACCTTTAATGATTCGTTCGGCCAACGTGGCACTATTTCCCTTCTTACGAGGACTGCCCAGCAGAACGAGAACCTTTTTTGACTTCGGTTTTCGTGGCATAATTGAGCCTCCTATTCAATGCGTTTTTAGCCAATCTTTCGGACCGATGTGCTGATCACCGAGTGACTACATGCCTCTTCCCGCGCTTCTGGCCTCATCCTGTGCTTTTTGAATGGGTCCATTGTCAAAAATTCAGCAGGACTGAGCCTGCATACCTCAACAAAACCAGACTTCTCCATTTATAGGTTTATATCCTTGCCGTCAACATGCACGATACCAAGTGTGTATGATCTTAATAATGGCCGATCAGCGACTGGTGTTGGTACTGACGGAGATGAAGGTTTTCCCGCTGATACCTGCCTTTGCTTCCGAATCGGTTTGTCCTTTGACAGGAAGAGGCCTATCTGCAGGATTTGATGCCTTGGGCAGAGATGAGTGCTTCTCGGGGAACAGCGATGTTGCAAAGGCGGTCTAAAAACTGGCGGCTCAACAACCGGAGCGGTGCTGCCGATCGATGACAACCGGGTTGGATGTTTGAGGCTTGAGGGACGCGGCTGAATTCAGGCTTGCTACAAGCCTTTTTTTGTCTCCGCAATCAGGTGATCCACAACCGCCTTGAAATCGCCACCGGTCTCGCCGTAGACGCGCAACTGGCGGTCGGCGCTGGTCCCGTGATCAAGGATCGACTCGATCGGTTTGATATCGGCGGCCGTACCCAGTTCGTCGATTTCTTTGGCCACCAGGTCGAGCAGTTCGCGGATGAGCTGACGGGTCGGCTGCTCGACCGATTTTCCAAAATCGATCAGTTTCCCGTCCAGTCCATAGCGCGCGGCACGCCAGCGGTTCTCTTCGATCAGCTCGCGACGGTATACCCGAAAGGTGATGTTTTTGCGCCGCATATTCCACAACCACAGCACAATCGCCTGTAATAGAGCTGCAATGGCAATGGCTTCGTCGACCCGGGTGGAAATATCGCACACGCGAAATTCGAGGGTGGGGTATAGGTGATGCGGACGCACATCCCACCAGATCTTGCTGGCATCGGGAATGCAGCCGGTGTTGACCAGTGTTTTCAGCAGGGCCTCGTAGTCGGCAAGCGTACGATATGCATCCGAAATGCCTGAGCGGGGAAAATCTTCGAATATGTTGGCCCGGTAACTCTTCAGGCCAGTCTGACGTCCCATCCAGAAAGGGCTGCTGGTACTGAGCGCCAGAACGTGTGGCAGCAGGTAGCGCACCACGTTCATGGCATCGATGGCAAAAGTGCGATCCTCGACACCCACGTGCACGTGCATGCCGAAGATGAGCAGTCGCTGGGCGAGAAGCTGCATTTCTTCCAGCACGCCGCGGTATCGCGCAAAGGGTGTCACCGACTGCTCCATCCATTTGCTGAACGGATGGGTCGAGGCGGCCGCTATTTCCAAGCCTTTGCTCTGGGCCAGCCCACAGATGAAGCGGCGCTGTTTCGTGAGTTCTTCCTTGGCCTGGGCGATGTTTTGGCACACCGGCGTTCCCAATTCAACCATGGATTGGTGCAGTTCCGGCTTGAGTTCGCGCTCCAGCAGCACCAGTTTGCCATCGGCGATAAACTCGGTGATATAGGAGCGCAACTCACGGGTTTCCGGGTCGATAATCTGGTATTCTTCTTCGATACCGATGGACAGCGAGGGACGCGCGCTCATGCGATGTTCTCCGTTTCCTGCACCAGGAATTTGACCACCGCAGTGCAATCTTCATTGTTTTCGCGCCAGATGCGCAACTGCTGATCGGCGTTTGCGCCGCGATCCAGTATCGTGTGGATATGGGCGAGCTCGTCCACGATATTCAGCTTGCTCGCCAGCGGGGCGACCCGGTCGAGCAATTCCCGTATCAGATCGCGGGTCGGCACCTTTTCCTCAATGCCCAAGTCGATCATGTTGCCGTCCAGACCGTAGCGCACCGCCCGCCACTTGTTCTCTTCGATAAGGAGGCGTTCGTATAGGCGAAAAGACATGTTGTGTTGACGCAGGTCGACCATCCAGGCGACCACCGCCTGAATCAGCGCGGCGATGGCCAGGGCGTCTTTGTAGTCGGGTACCATGTCGCAAATCCGCACGCAAAGCGTCGGAAATCGATAGTGGGGCAAAATGTCGTACCAGATGTAGCTGACGTCCGGAATGCTGTTGGTGCGCACCAGGGTATCGACGAAGTTGTGGTACTCCGGATATCCGCTGAATTGACCGGGAATGCCGGTGCGCGGCAAAGCGCCCAGGAGAACTGTCCGGTAGCTTTTGAGGCCGGTGTTGCGGCCGGCCCAGAAGGGGGAGCTGGTGGACAGGGTGAGGATATGGGGCAACACATAGCGCATCGAGTTCATCACGTCGATTGCCAGTTCGCGATCTTCGATGCCGATGTGCACATGCATGCCAAAAGCCAGCATGCGCCGCGCGATTACCTCAGCATCGCCGGCCATGATGCGATAGTGCGAGGACAGCAAGGAGGTTTTCTCCCAGCGACTGAAGGGATGGGTGCCGGCGGCGGCCAGCTTGAAATCGTGAGCGTCGGCCAGTTCAAGCATCTTATTGCGTGTGCGCAGCAGCCGTTCGCGCGCCTCTTTGATATCGGCGCAAACCGGCATGCCGACTTCATGCACGGCGCTTTCCATCTGCTTGGCAAAATCGAGGTTGGGATGCCGCTCCTGGACGACGATCTGGTCGTGCGCCATCGACTGGGTGACGTAGCCGATGAGGGCCCAGCTTTCAGGATCGATCAGTTGGTACTCTTCTTCTATTCCGATATTAAAGCTTGGATGGTACATGGAGGCTCCTCTCCCACATGGGAGCAGATCGACAGGACACGTCGTGACCGCACCGACGTCCGACGGTAGGCGCGGAGAGAGAAGCGGTGGGTTTGGGAAATGCCAATCGTCACAATCAGACCTGCCCGCCGAGGGCGTCTCTTGCTGATATGGTCGATTACTGCCAGGGTGTCAAGCGAATAGTGACGCCGCATCAATGGGCCCAGCACACCGGACTCATGCCCAATCCGGCGTCACGTTTGCCGATGATGCCCAGTTCGTTTTTTACCATCATGATGGCGCCCATATTGGAAAACCAACCGCGCCCCTTGGGATCGTCTATTATCTTGCGCCCCGGATCCTTGCTGGTGTAATGCGAACGACTGATGGCCAGGATACACCTCGCCCGTCGGGGCGATTCGGGAACCGCCGGGGAACCGGCGTGCAATTGCAATCGGATTTCACAGCAAATGCCGGCCCGGGCATCCGGGTCTTCCAGTTCAGGGTTTATGTTGGGCATTACCGGGGTGGCCCGGAGAAGCTCCTGCGCCAGCATGGTTTCTTCCAAGAACAATTTCTCCAGCGCTGCGAGCCCGGGCGTCACCACCACGCCCTTCGAGCTCATTCCGTGCAGCGGTTTGATCGCCAGATTCTTCAGCAAACCCGGGTCCCGGCGGTATAACTTCAGATGGTCTTCAGTGATAATCCATGTTTTCGGTGCCATCGTCACCGGGTCCAACAGGGACAGCTCAGTGAGCGAGCTCTTGTCGATCAGATAAAACCCGGCGAGATGCTTCGATAAATCCGGCCACAGAGACGGAAGCGCGTACATCTCACGCAGGCGTTCGATGACCTCGAATCTCCCCTCGGCGGTCATTTTGCGGATGTATTTTTTGAGATCGGCATCGACGATCCGCGAGACGACCTTATCGATCGGGCCGCTCCTGCCCTGCCGGCGGTAATGCAGTTGGTTCTCTCGAAGAAAAAGATCCTGCGGGTCGAGAATGAGGGGTTTTCCGGCAGAACGGCCTTCGCTCAGGAACGAACTCAGCAGATCCAGATTCTGAAAACTGGGCTGGTTCCTCGGATCGATCTCCATGAAAAGGATCCGATCGCGTTGATCCTCTACTCCATGGATATAGGTTGCCCGCACCTGTTGATCCAGTTCACCGTCCGTGAGCGGGTGGTTTCGGCTGGTCACCGCGGTAAACGTTGCATCGTCAAAAGCGCCTGTCCGCCGTGCCGATCGAATACATTCCCTGAGCCACCCGTAGTAGGTATCAACGCTCTGGGCCTCCAGTATTTTGGCATGCAGGTGATCCCCGGCATGCTTGAAAGCATCGAACGTCGTTCCTCTCGGAGAGTTGACGCCATGGACCAGGACGTCGAAGGCCAGATCCGGTTCACAGGTCAAGTAATAGTGGTAAAGGATGGCCGCCATCTCCGCGGTAAGCCATCCCTCCGGCATTCGGCGGATCAGGTAATCAGGGCCCGCGGATTTGAGCTGCTTTCGCATCAGCGCCAGCAGAACACGGGCAGTGGCCGCCATGAGATCGATCAGGTAGGGTGGCAGGTGGAGCGGCAGCGCCCACGGCATCTCCCCCGTGCCATAGATGATGACAAACAGCTTTTTCTCGGCCAGTTCTCTGTAGTAGGCTTGGATAACCTTTTTATTCAGCGCAATCGTTTCATTGATATCGAGGGCGCGCCGGGTCTGCGCAATCCGTTGGCCCTCATCGTACTTTTTCTCGAGCGCATCCAGTTCGTTGAGTGTCTGATCGAGGCTGGGCAAACCGGCCGTGCGGCTCATGGGGCACCCCCTGAATCAGTTGTGACTGCCGTTTACCAGGAACTTGCCGGCTTTCATGACCTGTTCGTCGTCCATCCAGAAATCAAAATGTCGCCCGACGCAATCGATGTGAGTGACTGAATCCCATGTCTGGTGGGTATGCTCGGGATAAGGATGGCCGAAGGCAATGTGAATGCCTGGCAGTTTTTCGTCCTGCAAAATATGACCGATTATATTCTTTACGGCGATGTTGGTACCGATGGCGAATTCACCCACGCGGTTGCTGTTTTCATCGGTTGACGTATAACGGGCAAATTCAGACAACAGCTCCTGGTTGGCGCACTGCAGATTTTTTATGCGCGAATCCACAATTTCAATGGTTAAAGGGGTTTGCTCCAGGTCGCCGTATTTCTGGCAAAGATAGTCACCCACGACCCCATCCACGACGAACACGCCGTTCAGATTGTAAGGCGAGGTGAATATTTCGCCACCGGGTAGGTTTCCCCATTTGTCCGGTGAAATGATGCCGCTTGTCTTGAGCCATTCGAGCGCCGGGGACAATTCAGCCTCGATGTCGGTACCCCCATCGGATTGGGCCCTGATAATTTTGGTTCGGCGGGCCTTTTCGACGAGTTTCATGCTGAGTTCGTCGACCAGATTGAAATCAGCCCCCATGCCCTCGCGCATGATTTGCTTGTTGATGTTGACCATGTGCGCATGCCGGATTTTGTGCCTGTTCACGACGTTGATCATTTCCCTGCGGCTTGGCAGTTCGCCGGATTGGGTTATGTTGGCCAAAATACTCACGTCTGATTTTTGCAAATCATCCAGTATCGCCGGCGGCATGTGAACCAGAGGTCTGGGCATCAAATTTTCGAGAACAAACACGTTGTAGCGTGAACCGACGTTTTCGATCTCACTCACCAGTGCGGCGGCGATTTCGCTGGTGGCCTCATCGGTAATCAGCGTCAACCGCTCGTCGGGCTGCAGCCTGAGGCATACATTAACGGCATTAAAAGCGCCGGGTCGCAAGGCAGGATCAATATCAATCTCCGATAAGTGCTGGTTCATGTTCCTCCTTTATCGAGTATTATCTCCGGTTCAAATTTTTCCACTATAATCCATTCATTCAAGCAGTTGCTTAATGGGGCAAGTTAAGGCGCAGATAATTAGTGTCAAGCACTGGAAAATCGAATTGCGAGTTGATTGACAATTAATCGAAATTATAAATAAAATACTGCAAACTTACAACTTGTTCGGATTGACTTGAAATATGATGAATCTCAAAACTGTTGACGATATCCAGACCTATTGCGAAACGACCAGTGATAGCGCACAAAGTGAAGCGACGATTCAACCGGTTTTCAGCCCGGTCAAAAACCCCGATCTAATCGGCACCCTGCATCATTATCCAAACGTGCCGTCGCAGGTCATCGATCCCCGTAGTGTCGAAGTCTGGCTGCCGCCGGATTACGATGAAGGCGATGCCAGAGGATATTCAGTCCTTTACATGCATGATGGCCAGAACCTGTTTGAGCCTCAAAAATCTTTCATCGGTGTCGATTGGGGCCTGGAAGAGACCATGGCGGCTCTTTGTCAGAAGAGGGAATTTCGACCGACCATTGTGGTCGGCGTCTGGAACACGCCGCAAAGATTGCGCGAATACCTGCCGCAACGGCCCTTTTGCGACCATCAGTCCCAATATTTGAGAAACCGGGTGATAAAGCGTTACGGGGGGATGCCGATTTCTGACAATTACCTGCGTTTCATTGTCCGCGAACTCAAACCCTTTGTTGACAGCCGCTACCGCACCCGCCCGGAGCGGGAGTTTACCTTTTCGATGGGATCGAGCATGGGGGGATTGATTTCATTGTACGCGATCTGTGAATATCCGCATGTATTCGGCGGGGCCGGCTGTCTTTCAACCCACTGGCCCATTGCACACCGG
>JBAVJU010000309.1:0-15668 GCA_049687935.1 Desulfobacterales bacterium
GGAAACGAGAAGTCCGGTGCGCCGGTCCACCATTTTTCGAGCTGGTCCCAAGGCGTCACCCCTTTTTCCTTCAACTTCATGGCACCCGGCAGCAATAGTGTCGTCAGGGTTTGGCGTGTGTCGAACGTCGCCGGTACCCTGAGTTGGTTTGTCTTCCCTGGTGGTATCCACATGGTCTCGGGCGAATTGACGGTGTTGACCTCGAAATCGTCAAACAAAACGGTGAACTGAAACCCATCCAGTTCCACCGGATAGGCGGACGGATTGTCGATATCGAAAACAAAGGCCAACATCATCGGTGCGCCGTAGTCGCCGGCGGTGCCCTTGGTGGGCTCTACTTTCTTAGCGTAATACCAGTAACCGGTGTAATACGGCACCTCGACATGGTTTAAAACAACCGTGGGAGCCTTGAAGTTGGCATCGCTCGGCTTGGTCTCCACACCGGCACAACCAACCAGAAAAAAACCGACGACGATCACGCTCAGACATGTGACAAGAAAAGTGTGTTTGCGCATTATTCCCTCCCTACTCGTAAGAAACGGTTGGTGGGTTCCGAGAGGCAAGCACGGCCCGGGTTCGGGTCTTCTTCCGTCTGCTGCCGGAAAAAGTGAGTGTCGTGCCCGGTTCAGAGCCCGATGGAAAGCGACGGATTGCATTCGGCCGTTACGTCAACCAGCGTTTTCGGCGCTTGTAGTGCTTGACGTCCCGGAAACTCTTTCTTCCTCCAAGGTCGGTCATGCCGAGGTAAAAATCCTTGATGTCGGGATTTTCACGGAGCTTCTCGGCTGAATCATCCATGACGATCCGGCCGTTCTCCATCACATAGGCGTGCGGGGCGACATTGAGCGCGAGCTTGGCATTCTGCTCCACCAGCAGGATCGAAATCTTTTCCTCCTGGTTGAGCTTGGTGATGATGTTGAAAATCTCGTGGATCAGAAGCGGTGCCAGGCCCATGGACGGTTCGTCCAACAGGATCAGCTTGGGACTGGTCATCAAGGCCCGCCCGACAACCGTCATCTGCTGCTCGCCGCCGCTGATAAAGCCGGCGACCTCGCTGCGCTTTTGCTTCAGGCGCGGAAAATAGTGATAGACCATCTCCAAGCCGTCTTTGACCGAGCGGCCGAACTTGCGCATGTGCGCTCCGACCTTCAGGTTCTGCTCGACCGTCAGGTGTTCGAACACGCGCCGGCCCTCGATGACCTGCACGATGCCCATTTCGGCAATCTTTTCGGGCGGCAGCCGGTCGATCCGCTGGCCCATGAATTCGATCGAACCGTCGGTCACCTCGCCGTCCTCGTGCTTCAAGAGGCCCGATATGGCCTTCAGCGTCGTGCTCTTTCCGGCCCCGTTGGCCCCCAGCAGCGCGACGATGCCGCCCTCCGGCACCTCGATGGACACGCCCTTGATCACCAGGATGACCTCGTGATACTTTACCTCGATGTTGTTGATTTTAAGGATCGATTCCGCAGTAGACAAAGCCTCATGACCTCCCTGGAAGATTGGCGTGACTAATGATCTCGTGTTGTCGATCGGGCGGGCGCAGACAGCCATGCGGATGCACTGTCGGCGCGGTTGCGCGACGAACTACCAGCCAAGCCACTCCTTTTCCCATTTCTCCGGCCAGCGGCTCTCCAGATCGACCTTGGTGACAAAGTTGAACTTGCCGTCCTTGACCTCATACACCGGCACCACCCCTGAAACCCGGTGGTCGGCGGCGGTGTAGGTCAGCTTCGGCCCGCCCAGACCGAGATCGTAGTCTTTCATGGTCTCGAAGCCTTCTTTCAGAATGCTCTCTCCGTCCAGTTTACCGGCCTTGTCGGCCCGTTTCATGGCTTCGGCCAGGGCCAAAGCGTTAGCCCAGGCTTGAACCGTGTGAACCGTGCGTTTCTCAACGGGAACCCCGGGATTGAATTTCTGGCCGTATTCCAGCACTTTGGGCAACAGCGGGTTTTCTTCGCCGTAAAAGGCGACAACGACCGCGCCCATGACGCCCTCGGCCGCCGGACCGGCCAGTTTGGGCAGGTTTTCGTCGAAGGCCCACAAGTTGACGATGTGATCGGCGCCCAGTTGGAGCGAATAGGCATCGCGCACCGTCGCCGCTACCGACATCACCGTGTTGCCGTGCCAGACCACATCCGGCTGGAAGTCTTTGAGCGCCAGCACTTGGCTCTTGCTGTCGATGGCGAACAGGGACACATCCTGATCCGGTCCGATCTCGAAACCCAGGAGGGTGGCCTGGTCCTTGATGGCCTTGATCGGGGCACTCGCATACGGCGAGGCGAACATGTAGACGCACGCAAAGCGCGGCTGGCGCTTTCCGTTTTCCGGATTCTTCGACCAGCGCTCGTCGAACCAGGCCGTCAAGGTCGCCCGGGCATTGGTGGAATAGTCGGTTGCCGCGAAAAGGTTATAAGGGGTTTTCGACGGATCGGCCAGATGACCGGAGTAGGAAGCCGAAACGTACGGCATTTTGTCCTTGGTCACCGTCGGCGACAAGGCCTCGGTGTCACCGGTGCCCCAACCCAGCACGGCCACACTGCCGAGCCGTTTGAACAGTTTGTATTTGGTGAGCGCTTCGGGAACACGGTAACCGTAGTCAAATTGGGTCAGCTTGATCTGCTTGCCGTTGATGCCGCCGGTCTCGTTAATATAATGGATCGCCTCGGCAATGCCGAGAGCGTAGTCCTTCCCGACGTCGGAAGTGGCGCCGGTCATGTCGTTCAATGCCCCGACCTTGACTTCCTCGGCCGCGTTTGCTGCGCCAAGGCCCATGGTCAGGATGAGAGCAAAAACCGACACGAACACCATTGACGATAGATTCTTACGTTTGTGCATTGCCTTCCCCCCTTTAGAGAGTTTTGTGTGTCATTGCTACTGAGTATTTGCCGAAAGATTTCCGTCGATCACCTCCTTTGCGTCAATAGGAAAACGGCCAGAGATTGAAGTAGTTTTTGGTCTGCCACCAGCGGTAGGCCAGGCCGTTGGGCTCGAAGATCATAAAGGCGCAAATGGCCAGTCCAAAGGCGGCCTCTTTTACAAACAGAAAGTCCATGAACAATGGTTGGGCCCAGGCAAACCCCATGTCCAGAAACGTCATGATGCTCAGCTGCAGCAATTCCATGATGACCACCATGAAGATCGAACCGAAGATCGTGCCGTAAATCGAGCCGACCCCGCCGATAAGGATGACGCCGACCAGCCAGAGCGACCAGAACCACGGAAAGTGTTCGGGGCTGATGGCCGCCAGGTTGCTGATCCAGAAGGCGCCGGCAATCCCGCCGATGAACCCGGCGACGAAAAAGGCCAGCAGTTTGTATTTAATGATGTTGATGCCCATCACCTTGGCCGATACATCGTTGTCCCGAATCGCCACCCAAGCGCGGCCGACACGGCTGCGCAGCAGGTTCACCACCATGGTCACACATAAAATGACCAGAACCAGCATCATGTAATAAACATTAAGGTCGTTATCGATCAACCACGGCCCGACCTTGATGGTGCCGGGCGGCAGGGAAAACGCCTGCCCGCGGCCGCCGATCTGACTGATGTACTGGGTGATGATGAAATCCACGGTAATAAACTGGGCCGCCATGCTGGTCAAAATGAGATAAAACCCCTTGACCTTGGCGGAGGGCAGCCCGAACAGAACGCTCCAGACGCCGGCCACCAGCGCGGCGGCGAGAATACTGATCGGATAGGCCAAACCGGCATCGAGCAGGAATTGCGGCCAGGGGAATTCGAGGATGAGCAGGGTGCTCGTATAAGCCCCTACGGCAATGAAAGCGGCGTGCCCCAGGGTCACCTGGCCGCAAAAACCGATCAGCAGCTGAACCCCGAGGGCTCCCAGAATGGTGTAGCCGACCGTGTTGCAGATGCTGAGCCAGTAGTCTCCCGCTATCAGCGGAATCAGGATGAAAGCAACCGCAAACAGGAGGAACATTTTGACCTTGATGAACTTGGTCTGCCACCAGGCGTGATCCTGGGCATAGTTTTCGTGGTAGACACTGCAGGGCAACCAGGTTGTCGACATAAAATTACTCCGTAATCTTATTGAAAGATGTTCTTAAAAGTCCATCGATGACGGCATGACCGGCAACGCGTGAACCCGGTAAGGCGCAAACGGCTATACCCGTTCGATTCTCTCCCACCCCCACAGGCCGTAAGGTTTAAAGAGCAGGAACACCGCCATAAAGGCGAAAGGGGCAACTTCTTTTACGCCGCCGGGGAAATACCGGTCGAGATAGGCACCGGCAAAGTTCTGCAGAACACCGATGATGATGCCGCCGACAATGGCGCCCGGCACCGAGTTGAGCCCCCCCAGGACCACGGCCGGCAGAACGAGAAGCCCAAGGTAGCCGACCGATATGTTCAGACCGTTGATGTTGCCCAGCAGCGTTCCCCCGACGCCGGCGGCCATGAACGCGATGGCCCATGCGGTGGCGTAAACGAAACGGGCGCTGACGCCGATCGAAAGCGCGGCCATTTCGTCATCGGCCGTGGCCTGCATGGCCAAACCCCAGCGCGTGTACTTGAAGAAGGCCACGAAGACGACCAACAGGATGAGAGCCGCGACAAAACTCCACAGGTAGACCGAACCGACGACAATCGGACCGAACCGGATCGGTTCCAGCGGAAACACCGGCGGGGTGAAAACCCGAGTGTCTGTTCCCCAGACCAACTCGACGCAGCCCTTGAAAAAGAATGACAGCCCCACGGTCACCATGATGACGGTCAGCACCGGTTCGCCGATCAGGCGGTCGAGAAAGATCCGCTCGGTGAGAATGCCGAGAATGAAACCGATAACCAGCGAAATGCCGAGCGCCGCCAAAAAAGGAACGCCCATGGTGTAGAAACTCAGTGAGGTGTAGGCGCCGATAAGCGTCAGCTCGCCCATGGCCAGGTTCAGCACGCCGGAGCATTTGTAGATCAGCACCCACCCGAGGGCGACAAGGGCATAGATACCCCCGACCATGATGCCGGTGGTCAGCGTCATCAGAAACAGTTCCATCGTATCGTCTCCTTGAGATAACGGTTGTCGGTCGCGAAACGCTGCGGTCGGAGCGCCCCCCGGTCCGACCGTCAAGCCCCTGTCCCGATTGCTGTGGCGGCGCTAAATGAGCTTCCGGATGGTCATGTCGGTCCGGATGTTGGACTCCCGACCGTCCTCGTACTTGATGGTGGTATCGATGTGCACGATGTCGTTATCCGAATACAGGGCGTTGACGATATCTTCATACCGTTTTTCGACGAATGAACGGCGCAGCTTGCGCGTCCGGGTAAGCTCGTCGTCATCAGCATCCAACTCTTTGTAAAGGTTGGTAAATTTTGCGATTCGAGCAGCTTCGGGCAGGTCTTTGTTGGCCTGTCGGATCTGAGTCTCAACCAGATCGTATATGGCAGGCTGTTGAGAAAGTTCGTGATAGCTGGTGTAGTTGATTTTCTTTTCATCGGCCCACTTGCCCACCACAGCGTAGTCGATGCACATCACCGCCGTGATGTAATCGCACTTGTTGCCGATGACCCAGGCATCCTTGATGTAGGGGCTGAATTTGAGACGCGTTTCAAGATACTGCGGAGAGAACGGTTTGCCGTCGCGCAGGGTAAAGACGTCTTTGGTACGGTCGAACACCACGAGATGCCCATCATCGTCGATGAACCCCCTGTCATCCGAGTGCAGCCACCCGTCCCTCAGCGCCTTTTCCGTCGCTTCCGGGTTTTTGAAATACCCCAAAAAAACAGACGGGCTCTTGGTGATGATCTCGCCCTCAGCGGTAATCCGGATTTCGGTTCCGGGAATCGGTTTACCCACCGTATCGAACTTGATGTCACCGCTGCGGTGCACGACCGAGATGCCGGCCACCTCGGTTTGACCGTAGATCTGCTTCAGGTTCACACCCATGGAGTGGAAAAAACGGAAATGATCCGGTCCCATGGCCGCACCGCCGGTATACGCGTTCCGAACGCGGGAAAGGCCGAGATGATCTTTCAACTTTTTGTGGACGGTCAGGTAAGCCAGTCCGCTCAGAAGGCGCCAGTAAAAGGGAACTGGTGTTTTCGAAAATTTAAAGTCCGCCACCCGGTAGCCGACCGCACTGGCAAATTCATAGGACTTGCGTTTCATCCAGGTGGCATCCAGGTATTTAACCTGGACCGAGCGGGTCATCTGTTCGTACATCCGCGGCGGGGCGAACATGACATGCGGACCGATTTCACGAATGTTTTCCTGGGCGGTTTCCGTTCCCTCCGGGAAATTGATCGTATAGCCGATCTGCAACCCGCACGATATCGACATCATTTGCTCCCCGATCCAGGCAAACGGCAGATAGGAGACGTAATCGTCGGTGGCCAGGCAGGGGTCGACGCTCATCAGGCTCCGGCCCATGGTCAGCATGTTGTTGTGGGACAGCAGGGCCCCCTTGGGCAGCGAGGTGGTGCCGGAGGTGTAAAACAGCAGGGCCACCTCTTCCCCGTGTCCTCTGGCAATCAGGTCTTCAAATAGCTGCGGCTGCTTCAGCTCCAGTTCCCGTCCCAGCTGCTGAACCTCCTTGAGGCTGATCAGAAAATCCTCGTCGTAGTTGCGCATCCCCTTGGGATCGTCCCAAATGATTTTTTTCAATTTGGGGCACTCATGAAATATCGACAGGGCCTTATCGACCTCCTCCTGCCCCTCACCAAACAGAAACTTAGTATCCGAGTGATCGATAATGTATCTGACCTCATCGATCAAACTGTCCTGGAACAGCCAGACACCGACGCCTCTGGCGCACAGGGCTGCCATCTCGGCCCACAGTCCTTCGGGTCGGTTGTCGCCGATCATGGCCACCTTATCGCCCTCTTCGAGGCCGAGGCTGACGAGGCCGAGCGTAAGGTATTTCACTTCTTCGAAATATTGTTTCCAGGTGATCGGGCACCAGATGCCGAATTCTTTTTCACGCATGGCGACCCGGTCATCACCGAATGCCTGGGCTTGCTGAAAAAACAGTTTGGGAATGGTCAGTTCCTTGGTAATCTCCATATGCGTCAATTCTCACCTGTTGATGCGGTTACGCCCTGGTCGCGTAGAGGTCTTCCTCTCCCAGGTAGGCCTTGATCACCTCCGGACTGCTCTGAACTTCCTGCGGAGTGCCGTCCATTATTGTGTTTCCGAAATTGAGCACGAATACACGATCCGAGAGATCCATGACGACACCCATGTCGTGCTCCACCAGCAGGCAGGTGACTTGCCAGTGTTTTTCCTCGTTCACATCCAGGATGAAGCGGGCCATGTCCTCCACTTCCTCGAGGTTCAGGCCGGCCAGCGGTTCGTCGAGAATGAGCAGCTCCGGCTCGAGGGCCAGGGCGCGCCCCAGCTCGACCCGTTTCTGCATCCCGTAGGGGAGCATGCCGACCGGTTTGTTGCGGATGTGCTCGATTTCCAGCAGGTCGATGATTTCCTTTTCGATAAAAGTCCGGTGCTGGATTTCTTCCTGTTTGGTCTTGCCGGCGTATATCGAACCGCTCAGAATACCGGATTTATAATGGATATGTCGACCGAGGCGGATGTTGTCCAGCACGGTCAGGCCGCCGAACACTTCCACTTTCTGAAACGTACGGGCCATGCCGAGTCTGGCCCGGTCATGCGGTGCAACGTCGTTTATCCGCTCGCCCCTGTAGCGGATGGTCCCTTTCTGGGGCTGGTACAGGCCGTTGACACAGTTCATCATGACGGTTTTTCCGGCGCCGTTCGGCCCGATGACCGAGTGAATCTCACCTTTTCTGATTTTGAGGCTGACACCGGAGAGGGCGGTTACTTTTCCGAAATACATATGGATGTCGTCCAGTTCCAGCAGAACATCCCCTTCTTCTTTGATCCGAGCGTCTGCACCCAATCTTTCCATCTCCCTTCCCTAAAATGAATGCGCCCGGTGTGGGGCGCCTTCAGCGGTATCCAAGAACATTAAAAGCCGGTCGGCAGGGCCGTGCCCTCTCGCAATGCTGCCGACAGGAAGATCAGATTGTTTGTTGAAGAACGCACAATCTCTAAACATTTAAACGCTCCCTGAATGCCATTCAAATCTTTACGGAGATTTCAAATTGAATTGTAGCTATTATGTATCTTGCATCAAGTCAAGCAAATTTAACGCCATGGATGAACACCACTTCATGCCGTTGCATACTATTGTATTGAAATCAATTGTCAAGCTTATAATATAGCGGTTAAATAGCGGTTAAAAACCACTATTTTGTGAAAGACAACAGGTGGGCCTGCAAGTTGATCTTTTTGTTTTTGATTCCCAATTTGCGTCGGATGTTGTAGCGGTGAAACAGAATGGTGTTTTTGGAGAGACAGAGCACAGCAGCAATTTCCTTGTTGGTTTTGCCTTCCTTGACCAGACTGGCCACCCGGATCTCGGTCGGGGTCAGATTGAGCATTCCAGTCGAAAACTGGCTGATAAACGGCGAAATGATGTTGTTCAGGTTGGTCTCGAGGATGTTGACGAGCGTCAGCTGTTCGGTGTTCAAGCGGCTCTTGTGCAACCGCTCCAAGTAGGGCACGATCAATTCTTTCACGTTGGCCAGCACCTTGTCGGCCAACTCTTTTTTGTCGTTCTCACGCTGCTTCAGTAAAACCTTCAAGGCGGTGTTGACCTCACCCAGGTGATGCGATTGGGCTTCGAGTTCCACCTCGCGCTTGCGCAAGGTTTCTTCGGCCCGTTTGCGGTCATCGACTTCCCGCGCCAGCTGGACGTTGGTCTGCGCCAGTTCGGCGGTCCGTCCGGCAACCAGTTCTTCCAGGTGGTCGTGATAGCGTCGCAGCTCTTCTTCGGCCTTCTTGGCGGCGCTGATATCCCGCAGGATAACGATGTTACCGGCCGGTTGGCCGTCACGGTCGTGGTAGAGCTGCGAGCTGAGCTGAACATCCAGCGTCCGGCCGTCTTTGGTCAGCCGCCTTGTTTCGAACAGTTGAATGGTTTGGCCGCTCAGCATGTTGCCAATGGCGGCTTTTGTTTCGGGCCAGTTCTCAGCGGGCACGAACTCGATCTGCTTTCCCAGGAGTTCGTCGCGTGCAAAGCCGAACGTGCGCTCAAAGGCCGGATTGACGTAGGTGGCTCGACCCTCGATGTCATAGACCACAACCGGATCGGGGGAAGACTCCAGCAGGGAGCGATAGCGCTTCTCGCTTTGTCGCAGGATCGATTCGGTCTTTTTCCGTACGGCCAGTTCCCGGCGGGCATCGGTAATCAGCTGAGCTTTTTCTAACGCCAGCAGCGCGAGTTCGGCAAACCGGCGCATAATCGTGACATCCTCCTCCTGGAACCGTTGGCCTTTCTCCACCCTTGCCAACCCGATCACGCCCAATACCTTTTTATCGGACTTCAGGGGAATTCCCACCACCGGTCCCAGAGAATCCAGGCTTTTATCCGGCAGCCGTCCCGGCCAGGCTTGGTAGTCGTCGACGACTAACGGCTTTTGGGCCTGCCAGACCTTGCCGCCCATCCCCTCACCGAGTTTGACGCGCCGGCCGAGCTGGCCTTTGAAAAAACCCATGCCGACCTGCATCTGCATCAGGTTTTGGTCAGGATCGAGCAGGTAAATGTATCCGTGGCCCGCGCCGGTCAACAGCGACGCCCGGTACAGGATGGTTTCGAGGAGTTCCTCCTTGTCCAGCAGATCGAGCAGGCCGATGGCGGTCTGATGAAGGGCGGCGAAATATTCGTTCCGCCGCCGCAGATCGGTCTCGACCTTTCTCAACCGGGCGGTCTCTGCTTCCAGTTCTCGGACCCGCTGTTCGAGCTGAATGTAAATTGGTTTATTTTGCGGAATTTCCAGCACCCGGTTTCTCCCCGCAGCGGCAGTAAAGCCAGCTGCGGCCGACGGCGGAACATCCCCGTCGCAAAGGGTAGTTGTGGGGGCCGTCGAGAGGACGGCCGCTTTGAATGCGCAGCTGAAATGCGTGTGGCGGAACCCCTGACATCGGCAAAAACACGCCTATTTCGCCCGGCAATCAGCTCCGTATGAAGGGAACCTGGTCGGCGACAGCCTGCCGCCGGCATCATACCCCTCAGGCTTTGCCCTGCCATCCGACCGTCACTCTTCCTTCCGCCACGATCACCGGTACTTTGCGTTTGCCTTTTGTATAGTTAAGCATCGTTTCCAGTTTCTTCGGAGCCGAAAGGACGTCGATGTACTCAAAATCCTTTTTCTCTTTTTCGTGCGCTTCCCGAGCTGCCGTGGTGAAAGGTCATGTGTTTTTACCAAAAATCAATATCTTGTCTGTCATCTTTTTCCTCCTGAACCCAAACACCTCGTAGCATGTGACGCATCGAAAAAGTCGCCGTCTGTCACTCACAATTGAATCCTCTATATGGATGACGTAACAATATTCTCTATTGGTGTCAATGATTTGGAATTGACAATGCCGTATCGCGCTGGTAATTATGCTTGAGTGTAACTCGCGTCCATCCGCGAGCTACCGGACGACACAAGGCGGTTTTCGATCCAGAAATGAGCCGTTTTTCGCAAGTTCAAAGAAATTGTGGAAGACGTCAATATCGTGGACGGAAACCAACTCGGCAAATCGAGTTGCGCCCCCTGCCCTTCGCCTAAGGTTCACGAAAAAATAAGTCCGCAATTTTGAGCGCTGAAGCGCCAGGCCAACAAGTCGTGAAAACGCCGGATTAACTGGTTATCGCGAGTTTTCGCAACCGATCCGGAAGCGATGCATCGATGTCCGAAATAGTGCATAAAACCTGACACCTAAAACTTAAAACCGCGTAAAAAGGCGATTTCCGACTTTTTACAAGACCGTCAAAGATGATATCGAAGGAAGCGGTGATCACAAACGAACTGGGGCTGCACGCGCGATCGGCGGCCCAGATTGCTAAACTGGCAGTCCGGGCCCGTCACGGGGTCTGGCTGGCCAAGGGCGAAGAGCGGGCAGCGGCTTCGAGCATCATGGACCTGATCGCACTCGAGTGCCCTCGCGGAACCAAAATCGCGGTCATCATCGATAACCCGAGCGATCGGGACATACTGTGCGCGATATCGGAATTGATCGAAAACGGATTCGGAGAATAAGTGTTCATGTCGGACCAAACCGCTAAAGAAATCGTACTCGAAGGAATCAACGCCTCGCCCGGTATCTGCATCGGCAAGGCCTACCTTGTCGACAAGGAGGGTGTCGATGTTATTTCCCGTTATCACATTCCTAAGGCTCAGGTAACCAACGAACTCAAACGGTTCAAAGCCGCTGTCAAAAAATCACGCGATGAGCTAAGGGCCATCATCGAGAACACGTCGGATGACTTCCGGCAGCAGACCAGCATTCTCGAAACACAGGAAGTTCTGATCAAGGACAAATTGCTCTACGGCAAAACCATCACCGTCATTGAGCAGGAATGCATCAATGCGGAATGGGCCCTGAAAAAAGTGGTGTCCCATTTGAAGTCGATTTTTCAGGAAATGGCGGATCCCTATTTAAGAGAACGGGCGTCGGACATCGTTAATTTGGCGGATCGAATCATGCGCAACCTGGTCGGCGTCAAGCAGCTCAATATCAGTAAGATCGAAAAGAGGGTCATTCTGGTGGCCCGGGATTTGTCACCAGCCGAAACCAGCCAAATCCGTCTGGAAAAGATCAAGGGATTTATCACCGACAAGGGCGGCAAAGCCTCGCACACCGGAATCATCGCCCGAACACTTGAAATTCCGGCTGTTGTCGCGACTGGAGACGCCACTGCCACCATTAAGAACGACGATCTCATTATATTGGATGGTATTACCGGCACCGTCATCATCCATCCCAGTGAAAAAACGCTGGTTAAATATGAACAAAGACGCATGCGCTACGAACATCAAAAGGCAGCCATGAACCGCCGCAGCCGCCTGCCGGTTGAAACACTCGATGGACAGCGCGTCAAGGTGTTGGGAAACATAGAACTCCCGGAAGAGGTGGCGTCAGTCATCAATTACGGCGGTGATGGCATCGGTCTTTACCGGACCGAGTTTCAGTACATGAGCCGGCCTTGTTTTCCCGGCGAGGACGAACTCTACGACAAGTACTCCGATGTGGTTCAGGTGATGGCCCCCAAGCCGGTGACGATCCGGACGCTCGACATCAACGGAGACAAGGCGATTTCAGCCGAGAACGGTTTCAATGAAGCCAACCCGGCCCTCGGGCTGCGGGGTATCCGCTACTGTCTGCAGCGTCCGGAAGTTTTCCGCACCCAGCTGCGCGCCATATTGCGGGCTGCAGTGTTTGGAAAAGTTCGAATCATGTTTCCGATGGTCGCCACCCAGCGTGAGGTCATACAGGCTAAAGAAGCCTTAAAAGAAGCGGCGCACTCACTGGCACAAGAAGGTGTTCCTTTCAGCGAAAAACTCGAGATCGGCGTCTTGGTTGAAATTCCCTCGGCGGTCATCATGGCGGATGCTATAGCCGATGAAGCCGACTTTTTCAGTATCGGTACCAACGATCTGATCCAGTACACCCTGGCGATCGATCGCAACAACAAGAATGTCGCCCACCTGTTCCGACCGCTCGACCCGGCCATCCTGCGGATGCTGAAACATGTCACGGATGTTGCCGCTCAAAAAAACATCAAGGTGTTCATCTGCGGTGAAATGGCCAGCTATCCCATCCACACTCCGATTTTATTGGGACTCGGAATGGACGAGATGAGCATGAACCCCCAGGCCATTCCGACCATAAAGCAGATGATCCGATCGATTAACATCAGCGATACCAAACCCCTGGTGGAAGAAGCTCTTCGACTGAGGTCAGCCGAAAAGGTTTTCGCATTGCTGCGGGACACCTATGGCAACGTATTGTCGGAATTCAATCGGTCTGACAACGGCGCCGGCGCAAGGGTCAAAGCTAGGCTCAGGAGTAAAGGCGTCAAGCAGAGACCATAGAGCACTGAATGGGCGCCTGTATCGCCTTTTCGGCAAAAAGTGCAAGTACCCTCAAAACGTCGAAATGGACAACCGCGTGGAAAAAGGACCAAAGAAAAACATTGCCGAGAACCGCAAGGCCCGGCACGATTATCACATCGAAGAGGTATTCGAGGCCGGTTTGGTCCTCAAGGGAACCGAGGTAAAGTCTTTGCGCCAGGGACGGGTCAACTTGAAAGATTCTTATGCCAGGATCAAGAACGGGGAAGTCTACGTCTATCAGATGCACATCAGCCCTTACAAATATGCCTACTACGACAATCACGACCCCCTGCGCCCCCGCAAACTGTTGCTCCATAAACGCGAGATAAAACGCCTCTACGGCAAGGTGAACGAGCAGGGGTCGACCCTGGTGCCCCTACAACTTTATTTCAAGGACGGCAAGGTCAAAATGGCCCTGGCACTGGCCAGGGGCAAAAGAAAATACGACAAGCGCGAGTCCATCCGCCGCCGCGAGGGACAGCGCGAAATGGACCGCGTCCGCAAGCAGTACACCAGCCGCTACTAGAGCAAGGCTCGGTCATCTAGAACCACTTCGAAAAAACCGCTTCTTGTCACCCTCTTCTCCTGTTTCCTGTTTACCGCCCTTGTGAAGGCATCGGCACCATCTCCACACAGACCATAGCCGAGGAAACCGTTTCACGGTTTTTAATACCATATGTTGTATAGGTAAAATTTACTTCTACCACAGCGGGCAAAGAACGCTCAGAACGGTAACGAATGACCATTCGGCTTGAAAACCTGATTTGAGCGATTCTCAAGTTGGCCTCGGTGATGCGGGTGATATTCTATGGAGAAGAGTACGGCGCGCCCCCACCCATCCACGGTTTCTTGGAAATATGGGTTCACGGAAAAATAAGTTCGCAATTTTGGGCGTCGAGACGCCCGCCTGGCAAGGCGCGAAAACGCTGGAATATCTGGATATTCCGAGTTTTCGCAACGCGGCCGGACGGGATGCTACGGCGTTCAAAATGCGACGTTATTTTTAAGTGAGCCCTGAGCATTTTATAACCTTTGAACCCCTGGCCCAGACCCGGCTTGGAAAGATGTGGCAATGGAAAGCAACGCCTATAGAATATGCAAAAAATTTCATAGCCACTTCCCACTGCGCTCTCCGAGGCGTAGGCTACAAGCCGGAGGCCAGGACGGGCTTGACCCTGAATTCCGACTCGCCGGGAAACCGATCAGTTGAGGTATCGATAAATCGGGTGATTCGGCCATATGGTAGCAGCATGATAACTCAATACCACATCTTGTAGAAACTGTACCTGGGTTGAGCGGTTTCCCGCCAAGCAGGATTACCTGTTTCCGGTTGTGCTTTTATAGATGGTTGTTCACATGCGAAATTGAAAAATTGGCTCCCTTGAGACTTCCGTGGTTCCACCACAGTTGAAATCGATGAGTTGAGCATTTGTATACTCCTACGGTGAGGTCGAATCCATAAGGTGAAGGACAGGCTATTTTATCAGAATCGTATTCTCATACCATATGTTGTAGAATGAATAACCTGTTATACCGCATTCGGTAGAGCTCTGGTTCAAAAGATCTTTTCGAATGTCAGAGGTTTGGCAATACCAGGGGTGCTTGATTGCCATACTTTCATGTCCATCCACGAATTAAGAGAAAGCAAAAGTTGGTTTCCATCCCGGAGCGACCTATTTTCCGAAAGCTCCAAAGAGGTCAATAAAACGTGCCGAGATAACCCCAAGTATGCCGTAGAAACTTTGCCGCGCACCTGCCTCGCATTTGGTCAAGCCATTGACGTGATGGACGGTTCCCAGTTAAAAGGTCATGGTCACAACCGCCACGGCGCGTGAAAATTCTGGGCCGGTTGAGCGGTTAAACGCTCAAGATTGTAAAATCCTACTCATCAGAGGGTTATCGATGAAAGTTAGAGAAAAGATAAGGCAAGCATTAACCATTTACGTGTATATCCCTATTTTAAACCTTTGAACACTGAACTTTGGAATTGGAAACGATCGATTTATGCCCCCGCCAAAGGTGACTCTTCACAATACCGGTATGATCCATCGTCGCTCTCGGCAGTATTCCATCCATTGCCTTGACAAACCGCCTGAAATCTCATACTTTCTAACTAAATAAAATGATCTTTGAAAAAGCCAACCAGGCTTTTTTGCCTCAACACTCGATTCCTTCCCTTAGTGCTTTGAGCTTTCAGCTTACTTATGGGGGCGAAACGGCTTCGACGGGGACAAAGAAGCTCAGGCTGCATACCGAGCATCCTGCCAGCTCGTAAATCCGGTGGGGCTTTAAACATAATCGCAGATGATTATGCCTATGCCGTAGCTGCTTAAGCTACCGTCCTGCCGGGCTACTCCTGCGGGTCCGGTAAGGGCGTCGACTAGCGGGATAGCCGATCCTGGATGCCTGTACCAGGTGAGGCGAAATTTTCACAGGCTGGCTTTCGTGGATATCCCGGCCTGAAGGAGATCCTGAAAGCGAGATTCAAAATTCAGGACAAGTATGTAGATGTCTGAGTGGAATGTTTTCGGACGCGGGTTCGACTCCCGCCGCCTCCACCATTATTTTATAACAATTCTAAATAGTTTTGTGTATTAAAGCCTTCGGGGTGTTGTAGGAATGTTGTAGGTAGTGCCAGTCAATCCGCGCTATTTTTGATCCTTATTATTCTTCCCATATCACTTCCATTATTTTTACTGATTCCGTCTTGGATATCATAAATGGTCCGATATATTTTTTTAGCATCCATCGCC
>JBAVJU010000310.1:0-1924 GCA_049687935.1 Desulfobacterales bacterium
CAGCTGCACCGTGCCTCGTGTTCCGCTACCAGGTCCCAGAGCCCGGCCACGCCTCCCAGGAGGTGACGTCGCGTCAAGCATTCTCTATCCGTTATTTCCTCAACGTCGGTCGTGTCCCAACATTTGAGCAACCGGCACTCCAAGGGGCGATCGGTGTATATTCGGCAGCTTAAATCCCGCTCGTTAAAAAATGTGCATGTCCATGTATTTGCGCTGCCCTTTAATTTTATCAGTTCGGTGCTCACCGGCCGGACTACTCCGCGAATGGGGTCCTTGGCCCGCTCCCCTTTCCGGATGGTAAACAGGTGCCGCAGAGGGATCGTCCCTTTTTCGATCAGAGGGCGGTCGGCAAGATGAAAAGCGGGACCGCCCTTGCGGCAGCAGGTGCCGCACCGCCGGCAGGCACGGGTGTCGGTTTGATCCGGGCTTTTATTTTGGGAATTCAGCGGCCTGATCACTTTGAAATATCCGTAAATGTGGCACGCGTGTCATGACCTGCAGTAAAAGCGGCCACTGCCTGGAGAACACGCCACTTCCTCATTTGTCGGGCTTACGGCAACGCGTGTCGATAAATAGAGCCGTTCTGCCGGAAGATAAAAGGGCCGTTTGATGTCGCCAAACGGCCCTTTCGATGGTCATGCCGCATTTGAGCGGTTTTTTTTGCGCTAAGCGCTCGCTTCTTCCTGGCAGACAACCGTCGGGTCGGCCAGCTGCTTGAGCGCCTGATACCGTTCCTGGACTTCCTTCGTCAACCGGGCCTGGAGCCTCTCGGCCTCGTCCGGAAACACCCGTTTCAGAGACGCGTACCGGACCTCGCCCGTCAGAAAGGTGTCGAGGCTGCCGTCGGGCTCCTTGGAGTCGAGGGTGAAGGGATTTTTGCCCTCGGCCTTGAGCTGCGGATTGTAACGGTACAGCGGCCAATATCCGGATTGCACGGCCAGCTTTTCTTCGTCCTGGCTGTGTCCCATGCCGCGTATGATCCCATGGTTGATGCAGGGCGAATACGCCAAAATGAGCGCGGGCCCGTTGTAAGCTTCGGCTTCGGCCAGCGCTTTGACCAGTTGCTGTTTGTTGGCCCCCATGGCCACCGAGGCCACGTACACGTACCCGTAGCTCATCATCATCGCCCCCAGGTCCTTCTTGGTGGTTTTCTTGCCGGAGGCGGCAAACTTGGCCACCGAACCGGTGGGGGTGGCCTTTGAAGACTGCCCGCCGGTATTGGAGTAAACCTCCGTGTCGTAGACCATCATGTTGATGTTTTCACCCGAGGCCATGACGTGGTCGATGCCCCCGAAGGCGATATCGTAGGCCGCACCGTCACCGGAAAAAATCCAAAAGGATTTCTTGGTGAAGAGCTTCGACATCCCGTTGATGTCACTCAGAAGGGCGTTGTCCGCGTGTTGCGGAAGCAGTGCCTTGAGCTGGTCTCCATATTTGCGGGAGCCTTCCGGATCGTTCATCTGATCCAGCCATCCCTGTAGCGCTTCTTTGACCTCAGCTGGAATCTGGCTTGCAATAGCCTGGCTTGCGAGATCGGCCAGTTTGCCACGCTGATGGAAAACCCCCAGGAACATACCGTAAGTGAATTCGGCCGGGTCTTCGAACAGAGAGTTGCCCCAGGTCGGCCCGTGGCCTTCCTTGTTGACGCAATACGGAATGGCGGGGGCCGAACCGCCCCAAATGGAGGTACAACCGGTGGCGTTGCCGATGACCATTCGTTCCCCGAACATCTGGGTCAGCAGCTTGGCATAAGGCGTCTCGCCGCATCCGGCACAGGCGCCCGAGAACTCGAGCAGCGGTTGACAGAACTGGCTGCCCTTGATGCTCTTGCGGCTCAGAAGATCGTCGCGCAGCGGCAGTTCCATCGCATATTCCCATAGCGGGACCTGCAATGGCACCTGCGTGTCGAGCGGCTTCATGACCA
>JBAVJU010000311.1:0-2405 GCA_049687935.1 Desulfobacterales bacterium
GGGCCCATCGGGTGGTTCATGCCGAGCTTCATCACCGTGTCGATGTCTTCACGGGTTCCCACCCCGTGAAACAGGCAGTACACCGCCTCGTTGATCATCGGCATCAGGATGCGATTGGCGATAAATCCGGGATAGTCGTTTGACTCGGCCGGCGTCTTGTCGAATTTCAAGGCCAGGTCCCAGGTGAGTTTGAAAGTCTCCTCCGAGGTGGCGATGCCCCGGATGACTTCCACCAGCTTCATCAGCGGCACCGGGTTCATGAAGTGCATGCCGATGACCTTTTCCGGGCGGCCGGTTTGTGAGGCGATACGGCCGATGGGAATTGATGAGGTGTTGGTTGCCAAGACGACGTGGGGCCGGCAAAATTCGTCCAGGCTCCTAAAAATTTGAAATTTCAACGGTTCGTTTTCCGTGGCCGCTTCAACAACAAAATCCACGGCGCCCATGTCTTTCAGGTCGACACTGGTTTGAATTCTTTTCAGAACGGTCGCCTTTTCTTCGGCGCCCAGTTTGCCCTTTTCGACATTACGCGCCAGAATTCTGTCGATCGATGCCAGACCGCTTTGGACAAATTCCGGTTTTATATCGTTCATGACGACCGTCAATCCGCTCGCGGCAGCCACCTGGGCGATGCCGCTTCCCATTTGTCCAGCGCCGATGACACCGAGTGTCTGGATAGTCATATTACCCCCCTTTGATTCTATTCGCGGTAAAAGTAGAGTTACGAGTTGCGAGTTACGGGTTGGACGCGAAATCCGCGACGCAGAACCTGAACCTCGGGTTCCCCGTGATTCGCCGCCTATCTTTTAACGATCATCGCCACTGCTTCCCCGCCGCCCAGGCAAAGAGAGGCCAGGCCGATTTTCTTGTCCTGTTTGATCATTTCGTGCAGCAGGGTTACCAACACCCGACAGCCGCTGGCGCCGATCGGGTGGCCCAAGGCCACGCTGCCGCCGTTGACATTGACGATCGAGGGGTTCAGGTCGAGTTGCCGCAGGACAGCGACGGTCGAGCCGCTGAAGGCCTCGTTGATCTCGTACAGGTCGACTTTTTCTTTACTGATGCCTTCCTTTGCAAGGCACTTGGGGACGGCCCAAATCGGCGCCACCAGGACGTACTTCATGTCGATGCCGAAAGATGCCTGTGCGCCGATGGTCGCCATGATGCGACATCCCAGCGCCTCGGCTTTCTCCCGTGCCATTATCACCACCGCTGCGGCACCGTCGCTGATGATCGAGGCATTGCCGGCCGTGCCGACCCCGCCCTTCTGGAAGGCCGGTTTCATCTGCGCGAGAAGTTCGTAGGAGGTTTCCCGCGGGCACTCGTCTTCTTCGAAGATGGCCGGCTCTCCTTTGGGGCGAGGGACCTTAACCGGTACGATTTCATCTTTGAACTTTCCTGCGGATATGGCCGCCAGGGTCCGGCGGTAGGATTCAGCTGCGTAACGGTCCTGGTCTTCGCGGCTGATATCGTATTTTGACGAACAAAGTTCGTTGGATACACCCATGTGAAAATCGTTGACCACATCCCAGAGGCCGTCGTGGACCATGTGGTCCTGCAGTTGGCCCGGACCCATGCGGTAACCGAAACGCGCTTTTTCAAGGTAATAAGGGGCGAGACTCATGTTCTCCATGCCACCGGCCACCACGACGTCCGCATCCCCTACCTCTATGGCCTGGGCCGCAAGCATGACCGTTTTCAGGGCTGATCCACAGACTTTGTTGATCGTGATACACTCGGCAGCCCAGGGCAAGCCGGCCTTGACCGCTGCCTGCTTGGCGGGGTTCTGGCCGTACCCGCACGGCAGCACTTGCCCCATCATGACCTCGTTGACGTCTTCTTTGGGAATTCCGGCCCGTTGAATCGCCGCTTCGATGACGATGGCACCGAGCTGGGTGGCGCCGATGTTTCCCAATGATCCGTTGAAACTACCCAAAGCCGTGCGTACCGCACTGACAATTACCGCTTCGCGCATCGTGTGGTCTCCTTCTGGTTATTCTGCTATCTGTGTGCCCTCGTCAACTGCCATTGACCGAACCCTAAACCTAAATCCTAAAACTTAAAACCGTCTACCGATTGCTTTCAGCTCTTTGATGATTGGCGATTTACATGTTTCTGCGATACCGGCCGCCGACCTCGTAGAGGGCCTGGGTGATCTGACCCAGTGAGCAGACCCGCACAGTGTCCATCAGCTCGGCGAAAATGTTGCCGTTTCCGAGCGCCGTCTGCTGCAGGCGCTTCAGGGCCTGAGGCGCTTCTTCGGCGTGGGCTCTCTTGAAGTCTTCCAGGCGCTTGAGCTGCGATTCCTTCTCCTCTTCGGTGGCTCGCGCCAATTCCACGGTTTCGATGAAATCGTTCTGGCTGGCGTGCGGGTCACGAAAGGTGTTGACGCCGATGATGGGTAG
>JBAVJU010000312.1:0-5072 GCA_049687935.1 Desulfobacterales bacterium
GAAGTGATGTTTGCCGGTTTCGGCGGCCAGGGAATCCTGCTGAGTGCCAAGATTCTGGCCCATGCCGCCATGGAGGAAGGGCGCGAGGTCGCGTGGGTGCCTTCCTATGGTCCTGAAATGCGGGGCGGGACCGCCTATTGTACCGTTGTGGTCAGCGACCGGTTGATCGGATCGCCGATCATCCGCAATCCGATGCATCTGGTGGCCATGAACCGGCCGTCGCTCGAAAAGTTCGCCGCCCACGTCAAACCGGGGGGCGTCATCCTGGTCAACAGCTCCCTGATCGACATCAACTCGGGCCGCAGTGACGTCGATGAACTGCGGGTGCCGGTCAACGATATCGCCGTAAAACTCGGCAGCGTGCGGTCGGCCAACATTATCGCTCTGGCCGCTTTTGTCGCCCGCAGCAAAATTGTCGCCATCGACACGCTGCGCGCTTGCGTCGAAACAGAGTTTTCCAAGAAGAAAAAGCTGATTCCCCTGAACATGGCGGCTGTGGAAGAAGGCTGCAAGGCGGCGGCCTGAGGCCGTTGAGCCCGTTTTGTCGGTTGAAGGATGTCATCGATTTTACCGAATAGCCGCCGCCGGGCCGCTACGAGTTTCGGGTAACCGGTTCTGAGTTTCGAGTTTCAAGTTTCAAGTTTCTATTTGCGGTCTACTGCTTACGGGTTATCAGCGCGAAGGTGCCCACCTTGCGTAATATACTCTAATGGTCATAGGCATGAACCTTTCCATACCCGATTACATTCTGGCCATCGAGCCTTACAGACCGGGAAAACCGATAGAAGAGCTCGAACGTGAGTATGGTATCCTCGATTCGGTCAAGCTGGCCTCCAACGAAAATCCTTTGGGGCCTTCACCGAAAGCGATCGAGGCCATTCGGGAGCATCTCGCAAAACTGCACCGGTACCCGGATGGCGGCGGTTTTGCCTTGACGGCCAAGCTGGCTGAAACAATAGGGGTTGCCGCGAGCACCATCGTGCTGGGCAACGGGTCCGACGATGTGATCGGCATGCTGAGCCGGGCGTTGCTGCGGCCCGGTGACGAGGCCCTGATGCCGCAGCCGTCCTTTCTGATGTATGCCATCACGGTGCGCAGCGTCGGCGCGCATCCTGTTTTCGTGCCCTTGAACGATGCGCTGGCGATAGATCTGGAAGCCATGCTCGGCCGGGTGACGTCAAGAACCCGGCTGGTTTTCTTGTGCAATCCGAACAATCCGACCGGCACCGTTATGAGCACCGAAGCGCTGGACGCCTTCCTGCGCGACCTGCCGCCGGCCATCACCGTCGTGCTCGACGAGGCCTATATCGAATTTGTGCGTGATCCGACCTGTGCCATGGGGCTGAAATTCCTCGACTGCGGCCGTCCGGTGGTGACCCTGCGGACTTTTTCAAAGACTTATGGACTGGCCGGACTGCGCGTCGGCTACGGCATCATGCCGCCCGAACTGGCCGCCATCCTGCACCGGATCAGGCAGCCCTTCAATGCCAGTTCTCTGGCTCAGGCCGGGGCGGCGGCGGCGCTCGATGACGAGGCGTTTTTACAGCGGACGATCCGGCTGGTTCACACGGGATTGGACTACCTGTTCGATCGACTGGACCGACTCGGCGTGCGCTACTTTCCCACCCAGTCTAACTTTTTTCTGATCGACGTTCAGACCGACGCCGACGTCGTTTTCGAGAAAATGTTGACCGAAGGGGTCATCGTGCGGTCGATGCGTTCCTACGGCTATCCGAATTACATCCGCATCAACGTGGGATTGCCGGCCGAAAACGAGCGGTTTGTCACAGCGCTCGGCCGGGTGCTGAAGTTGACATGAAAAAAAGCGTCGTCACGATCGATGGACCGGCCGGTGCCGGCAAAACGACCGTCAGCCGGATGCTGGCCGACCGGTTGGGATACCGTTACATTGACACCGGAGCCCTTTATCGGGCGATCGCCCTGGCTGTGCATGAAGGCGGCATCGACCCCAAGGACGACGCCGCACTGGAAAAAACGTGCAGCGCACTCAGCCTTCGATACGTGCAGACCGAGAAGGGGCCGCGGCTGCTGTCCAACGGCAGGGACGTGACCGACAGGCTGCGCTCGCCGGAGATCACCATGCTGGCCTCGGCGGTTTCGGCGCGGCCGGCTGTCCGGCACTTTTTGCTGGGCGTGCAGCGGGCGATGGGTCGCGAGAAGGGGGCCGTCTTCGAAGGCCGAGACATGGGTACGGTGGTCTTCCCGGATGCCGATGTCAAATTCTATCTCGACGCTCCGGAGAAAATCCGCGCCATGAGGCGCTTTCTGGAGCTGAGGCCTAAAACGGAACTGACCTTCGAGGAGGTCGAACGCGACCTCGTCCGGCGGGACAGGAACGACAGCACCCGGACCGAGGCGCCCTTGAAACCGGCGGTGGATGCCATTCGGATCGATTCGGCCGACCTGGCGCCGGCGGAGGTTGTCGCCGTCATGCTGGGCTGCATAGAAAGATGGGCCGAAAATTAAAAGGGCTGGGCTTTTCAAGCGGGGTTAAAATTAATCATTGTATTTTTCAGCAGTCTCTGATAGCCATCATAGGTTATGCAACCGTAAAGCGGGGGCGGTGTTTAAAAATCGGTTAAGGGGGTACTTTTTTTCATGGAAGATTTGGGCAAAAACGAGGAATCGGGGCAACTCAATCAAGAAACGATGTCAGACAGCGAACCGGGCAGTGATGCCGGTCCCCGGGAGGCACAGCCGACCGGGGCGGTAGACGTGGCGGACGCACAGCCGCAGGAGAATTCCGAGGAACGACCGGAGCAAGAGGGACCGAAGACCGGTGACACCATGGAAACCCTGATGGACATGTACGAGGAGAGTTTCAAACGCTTCGCCGAGGGCGAGGTGGTCACCGGCCGCATCATATCGGTGGACAAGGATCACGTTCTGGTGGATATCGGTTACAAGTCCGAGGGCCAGATACGAATCCACGAATTTAAGGACGAGAAGGGCAATATCAGCGCCCAGATCGGCGACAAGGTCGAGGTGATGGTTGAATGGTGGGATGACGAGGAAGAGCGCGTCGTTCTGTCCAAGGAAAAGGCCCAAAACGTCAAGGTCTGGGAGGAGATCAAAAAATCCTACGACGAGGAGGGGATCATCGAAGGCGTCATCACAAGCCGGGTTAAAGGCGGTTTTTCCGTCGATATCGGTGTGCAGGCCTTTCTTCCGGGATCCCAGGCCGATCTGCGACCGATCCGCAACCTCGATGATTTGGTCGGCAAAAAGTACAAGTTCAAGATCCTGAAATACAATCGCAAGCGCAGCAACATCGTCCTGTCCCGACGCGCCATTCTGGAGGAGGAGCGCGAACAGAAACGCACGGCGACGCTGGCGGTTATCGAAGAGGGCAAAGTCCTGGACGGCGTGGTCAAAAACATCACCGAATACGGTGTCTTCGTGGATTTGGGCGGAGTGGACGGTCTGCTCCACATCACCGATATTTCCTGGGGACGCGTAAAACATCCCTCGGAATTGTTTTCGATCAGTGATCAGATCAAGGTCAAGGTTCTCAACTTCGATATCGAAAAAGAGCGGGTATCGCTGGGCATGAAACAGCTGACACCGGATCCCTGGACGCTGGCCGCTACGAAATATCCCGTCGGCTCGCGTGTCAACGGTAAGGTGGTCAGTCTGACCGACTACGGCGCATTCGTCGAGTTGGAAGAGGGGATCGAGGGGTTGATCCACGTGTCGGAAATGTCGTGGACGCGCAAGATCCGCCATCCATCGAAGGTCGTATCGGTCGGTGAACAGGTGGATGCCATCGTGCTCGACATCAAGCCGGACAACCGCAGAATTTCACTGGGCATGAAACAGGTCGCCCCCAATCCCTGGGACATGGTCAGCGAGAAATACCCGATCGGAACGACCATCGAGGGGAAAATCAAAAACATCACCGATTTCGGTCTATTCATCGGCATCGACGAAGGCATCGACGGCCTGGTCCACATTTCGGACATATCCTGGACAAAGCGGATCAAACACCCGTCGGAGATCTATAAAAAGGGCGATCTCGTTCAAGCCATCGTCCTGGACATCGACAAGGATAACGAGCGCTTCTCTCTCGGCGTCAAACAGTTGCAATCCGATCCCTGGGACACCGTCTCCGAGCGTTACTCAGTCGGCAAGGAGATCACCGGCACCATCACCAACCTGACCGATTTCGGTATTTTCGTCGAGTTGGAGGAAGGTATCGAGGGTCTCGTGCATGTCTCTGAAATCAGCAAGGAAAAGATTAAGACGCCCGTCGGAAAGTTCAATGTGGGAGATGTGATTACCGCCAAGGTGATGAACATCAACACCGAAGAAAGGCGCATCGGACTGTCCATCAAACGGCTCGAGATGGACGATGAGCAAAGCATGCTGAGCGACTACGTCAACAACATGCGGCCGGCGACATCGACCTTCGGCGAAATACTGCGCGAAAACCTGCAGGAGAAGCTGAACGAAGATTAGCGGTCGTTATCGAGAGAAAAAAATGACGGGGCCGGCAGCCAATGGTTGTCGGCCCCGTACGTTTTGGGAGCCACTGTTGTCAGCTTCATTCGAAGAGGTTCACGTCGCCCTGGCCGGCACGGATCACTTCCGGCATGTCGTCGATCAGGGAAATCACGCTCGACGGCTGGCCGGGGACCGGTCCACCGTCGATGACGACATCGATCCGGGAGCCGTAAAAGTCGTGAATGATCGAGGGGTCGTTCATGATGGTTCCGTCGGGTCGGGTGGCGCTGGTCGAGATGACCGGATTGCCGAGTTCGGTAACCAGAGCCAGGCAGATGGCGTGATCCGGCACGCGAATGCCGGCGGTTTTGCGTTTGGTCAACATCATTTTAGGGACCTGACGCGATCCTTCCAGAATAAAGGTGTAGGGTCCGGGCAGCAGCCGTTTCATCGTCTTATACGCGTAGTTGGAGACTTTGGCATAGTGGCTGATGTTGGTCAGTCCGGAACAGATAAAACTGAACGGTTGGAATTTTTGGCGTTGCTTGATCAGATAGACCTTTTCGATGGCTTTCTTGTTCAAGATGTCGCACCCGACACCGTAGACC
>JBAVJU010000313.1:0-13982 GCA_049687935.1 Desulfobacterales bacterium
CGCCGGCCGGATCCGGCCGCAGTGCGGTCGCTGGTGCTTTCGGCCCATGATTCGGCCAAATTCGACGACCCGGAGCGGCCGCATTTCGACCCGCGCGACCGCGACGTGGCGCTGCAAATCGACAGCATCCCCATTGCGATCCGGGTTCGCGTCGAGGGCGACCTGCTGGTGGCAACTCCGGAAACGATTCCTTGAACTTTGCGTTTCTCTCAGCCACCGGCAGAAGAAAATATGTCGCCATCCCTTGCGGCCGACGGTCTTGGGCACTCATCTTATCGATGACCCTGAATCGGGCCAGGTCGAGGCCGGGTGGCTTGCACTTGCGCTTGAATTGTTCTATGGTCAAGCCCTCAAGAGGGCTGGAGTGGCATTACTATAAAAACCGTGTCTGGGGCGGAAGGGTGACCTGCAAAGAAAGCGGATTCATCCTCGGCAGGATCGGAATGCAATCGGCTTTAAGCTGGATCGCTATATCTGTTTGAACCTCTGCAAATCGGTGAAATTGTCTGCTGGTGGCGGCGTTAAGGGGGTACCGCGGTTAGCGTCAGCTTCCAACTGCGTTATCGGCTTTGCAAACAAAGAGATTTGGTATCGTGAAATCAATTGTCAATGTATCCAACCGGCTTCCCATCACCATCGATGAAACCATCAAGCGCTCTGCCGGCGGATTGGCGGCGGCCATGGAGGGTCTGGACAGCAGCCTGAATTTGAAGTGGGTCGGCTGGGCCGGAGGAACCGTTCAGGGTGCCTCCCAACGGGATAGGCTTACCAAAGAGGTCCGTGAGCGGTTTAACTATAGGCCAATTTTTCTCGACCCTCAGGACGCGGCCGACTACTACGACGGCTATTCCAATTCGAGCCTGTGGCCCTTGTTCCATTACATGATGACCAACGCCCGTTTCGATCATCGCTGGTATGACGCTTACCGTAAAGTGAATCATATTTTTGCCCAATCGGTGCTGGAGGTCCAGGAGCCGGGCGATCTGGTTTGGGTGCATGACTACCACCTGATGCTTCTGCCGGCCATTCTTAAGGAAAAGCGGCCGGATGTGAAAGTGGGCTTTTTTTTGCACACCCCCTTTCCCTCATCTGAGATTTTTCGGTGCCACCCCAATCGCGAAGCGCTTTTATGGGGCTTGCTGGGGGCGGATTTGATCGGTTTTCAGACCTTTGGCTACCTCCGGCATTTTCGCAGTACGGTCTTGCGGACTCTGGGCCTGGAATCGGAGATGAACACCATTGCCCACGATCAGCAGATCACCTCCCTGGGCGTTTATCCCATCGGCATCAACGCCCGCAAGTTCGAGCAGGAGCTTCGCTCGGAAAACTACGCTAAATACCTGATCGAATACGGACAGGCCTATCACGGCAAGAAAATCATTTTGAGTGTAGAGCGACTGGATTATACCAAGGGCATCCCCAGACGCCTGGATGCCGTTGAGCAGTTCCTGTCGAAGAGCTCAAAAAAGGAAGACATCGTTTTTATCTTTATTAGCGTGCCATCGCGTGAAGATGTGGCCGCCTATCAAATGCTGATCGAGGAGGTGCAGGGCCGCGTCAGCCAGATCAACGGCAAGCATTCGACCATTAAAAACGTCCCGGTGCATTTCATTAACCGGTCGATCAGTTTCAGCCAACTCTGCGCCCTTTATTCCCTATCCGACGTATGCATGGTGACCCCTTTGATCGACGGTATGAACCTAGTCGCCAAGGAATACATAGCCTGCCAAGGGGAAAAGAGTGGGGTCCTGATTTTAAGCGAATTCGCCGGTGCGGCCCAGGAACTGCCCGATGCTCTGATCGTCAACCCCTATGATACGAAGCAGATGGTCGCCAGCCTCCACAAGGCCCTGGACATGAGCCTCGAAGACCGCCAAAAGCGTCTGGCCCCGATGAAAGAGCGGATCGAGGACTACGATGCCCTGCACTGGGCCAACACCTTTATAAACGATCTGGCATTGCAAACGCCGGCCGATGTCAACACCGGGGACACCCGAACGATCACGATAGGGCAAGCGCAGGAACTGATTGATGCTTCAAACATCGCCCTTTTTCTGGATTACGACGGCACACTGGCCGAACTCAAAAAAAATCCGGCCGATGCTTACCCCAACAAGGAGATCAGTGAGCTTTTTTCAATTCTGGCAGACACTCCCCGGCTGGATGTCTGCATCATCAGCGGCCGTAAACAGGCGGACATGCTCGACTGGTTTGGCGCCTACGACTTTGTCCTGGTAGCGGAACACGGCTTCTTTTACAAATATCCGGAAAATCAGGATTGGCTTGTCTTTGATGATAAAGCCGACCTAAGCTGGGTGGACAGAATCATCGAAATTTTCCACCACTATTCTAGCATGACTCCTGGAAGTTCGGTCGAAGTCAAAACATCTTCCGTGGTTTGGCACTATCGCAAGTCTGACCCGGAATTCGGCTCTTGGAAAGCGCACCAGCTTGTCGGAGAACTGCACGGCATGCTCTCCAACCTGCCGGTTGAGATTCACCACGGCAAGAAAATCGTGGAAGTGTGTTCCATTCAGATCAACAAAGGGATGGTGGTGGCGCATCTCTTCTCCGAAAGAGCTTACGATATGGGCCTCTGTGCCGGAGACGACGATACCGACGAGAGCATGTTCCGCATTCAGAAACCATCCCTTCTCAGCATCAAGGTCGGTGAAGGCGCCACCGCAGCGCAATATCGCTGTCCCAATCCAAAGGCGCTGCGTCAATTTCTTTCGGAACTGGCAATATCAAGAAAAAAGAAAAGCTAAACAGGTTGCATGGAAACCGATTCAGAAAGGAGGTATGACGATGCCGACTTACGAGTTTGTCTGCGAAAAGTGCAAAAAGCGGTTTACTTTGATTCTGAAGATTGCCGAGTACGAAAAGAAAAACTTCCGCTGCCCGAAGTGCAAGAGCAAAAAGGTGACGCAGCAGATCGCCGGCTTCCAAACCATCACATCAAAGAAAAGCTGAAGGCGTCACCGGCGCCGGACGACGATCTGGAATCGGCGAAACAGGAGCCCCGCCGGCTTGGTGGTCCTGTTCGTAAACACGGTGACGCACCGAGATGACCCAGGCGCCCGCAGCGCAAGGCGCGAGAAGCGAGCATACCAAGCGTATGCGAGCGCCGAGCAACACGGCCCGGCGGGATGCATCGGTTATTGAATGCCACCGTATTTAAGAATAGGGCCACTTAGTCCAGCGAACGGCCGGCGGCCTCAGTAAATCGCCTCCATCTGTTTCTTTAGCCGCAAAGCCTGCTCCATGTACGTCTTGAGCTTTTGCTGAACCGCGCCGAAAACGGTACCCGCGGGGTAGTCGCCCTGTTCATCCGGCTTGCCGGCCGGAACACCGGTCAACACCTCGATGCCCTCTTCGATCGTGGCGACCCGGTAAATGTGAAACCGCCCCTCTGCGACAGCCGCGATGACCTCCCGTTTGAGCATCAGGTTCTGAATGTTGGTCTGCGGTATCATAACACCCTGGCGGCCGTTCAACCCCTTGGCCTTGCAGACATCGAAAAAACCCTCGACTTTATAGTTCACCCCACCGATGGACTGAACCCGGCCCTTCTGGTTGACGGAGCCGGTCACCGCAATTCCCTGCCGGATGGGAATGCCGGAGAGGCTCGAGAGAATGGCGTAGAGCTCGGTGGAAGAGGCGCTGTCACCGTCGATGCCGCCGTAGCTTTGCTCGAAAGTGATGCTGATGGAAAGGGTCAGGGGAAATTTCTGGGCAAATGTTCGCCCGAGGTAGCCGGACAGAATCAGCACCCCCTTGTCGTGCGTTCGGCCGCTGAGCCTGGCTTCCCGCTCGATATTGATCAGCCCGTGCCGGCCCATGTAAGTTTCGGCCGTTATGCGCGAGGCTCGGCCGAAATAATAGTCCCCCATCTGATAGACGGCCAGGGCATTGACCTGGCCGACCACCATGCCGTCCACGTCGATCATGATGGTGTCGTCGACGTAGGCCTCCTGCATCTTCTCCTCGTAGAGATTGTAGCGGAAGCGGTAGTGGTTGAAGGCCTTGACGACGTGTGCCTCGAACACGACCGGAGCCCCCTCCCCGCCCGCCCAGTAGTCGGATTCCTTGATGATACTGACGATCGGGCCGAATCTCAGGGAAAGCTTATTTTTTCTGGCGATGATCTTTTCACCGTATTCCACCACGGCCGCCACGGCTCCGGGCGTGAACGGCCTCAATCCTTCCTCCTTGCATACCCGGGCGATATACCGGGCGTAGAGTTGAATCGTCTCCGGCGAGCGTTCGGTTTCGTAGTCGAAATCGGCCCGGACCTTGAAGATTTTGTTGAACTTCGAATCGTTGTTTTGAAGCAGTTGGAAGATCTGATAACTGCCGAGCAGAACGACTTTGACCTCCAGAGGTATCGGCTGGGGGCGCAGGGACCCGCTGGCGATGCCGGCCAGTGTAGGCAGGTCTTCGATGAAGAGCTGCTTGTTCTGCAAGGCCCGCTTGAGCGCCTCCCAAACCATCGGATTCATTAACAACGACTCGATTTCCATGATCAGAAACCCGCCGTTCGCCTGCAGCAGGGCACCGGCCTGAACCATCGTGTGGTCGGTGGTAAAGGTGCCCATGACGGCCCGTTTCTCGATCTGACCGAACACGTTCTGATAGGTAGGATTGGGTTCGTAGACTACCGGAGCCCCGCGGGTCGATTTGCGATCGACCAGTACGTTCACCTGATATTCCCTTAACGGCTTCCCGAGGGCCCGCGAGGCCGTTTTGTCAGCGCCCGAGCCGGTCGGTTCGAGGGCCTTGAGGAAACTGTCAACATTTTCAACGATGTGGGCCTGGACCTCATCCAGGTAGGCGAGCGCATCGCGACTGTCGGGGTAATCTTCCCGGATGATGTCGAGCCGGTCCTTCACGACAAACAGGGCCACGTCGGCCATCAGTTTTTCGATCTCTTTTTGCCGGCTGTAATTGATTTTGCCCGCTTCCCTCAGGGTATTTTCAATCTCGCCCTGAAGCTGCTTGAAATCGGCTTCGATGGTCTTGCGCTTATCTTTGGGCAGCTTCTCGAATTCCTCCGGCGGCATCGGTTTGTCTTCGATCAGGGGAATGGTCTGATAACCCGATGCCGTGCGGTGGATCACCAGGTTCTTTTCCTTGGCCATCTGATTGAGCCGCTCGAAGTGCTCCTGCCTCCGGGCTCCATGACGGTTTTTGATCTCGGCCAGTTTTTCCTGGTAGGATTTGCTGTCGAATTCCCTCGGCAGCCGAACCTGTAAATCTTCGACGAAACGACTCATCCGCCTGCTGAACAGGAGCGCATTGCCGGCCGGAAGAGCAACGGCCATCGGCCGAAATTCGTCCTTGAAGTTGTTGACCATGCACCAGTCCCCGGGCGTCGCCAGAGTTTCGGCCAACTGCTGCACGATATCCTTGACGATGGTGGTTTTGCCGGTTCCCTCTTGTCCGGTGACAAATAAATTGTAGCCGGGACTTTTCATCGCCAGTCCGAAGCGAATCGCCTGTTCCGCCCGTTCCTGACCGATCACCTCGTCCAGCGGTTCGATTTCCGAGGTGTCTTTGAATTCGAACACCGCCGGGTCGCAAACACATCTCAACTCATCCGGGGTCAATTCATTCTTGGTCGCCATGCGGTTACCTCCATCGCCTGCACTTCCTGTCGCCTTTTCCGAGAGTTTTCTTCCGCCGACAAAACCATGACGGGTTCGTGACAATTTTGGCACGTTTTTTCGACACATTGCAAGCCAAGCGCACAATTTTTTATGGTATTCCGGTTTTTGCGACCTTTTGGTGTGCTTCATCCTAGCGATAGAGCCGGTAGGCAGAAAATCTCGGTAAAAATATGAAGTCTATTGTTTTCACCTTGATTTAGCGCCGCTATTTCAGGACGCGGCAATGTCAGTGTACCGGCTTGAAAGGCGGGCACAGAGACTCCTTCCGGCGTCCCGTTCCGGGCAGAACGGGCAACTTAAACCGTACCCATTCAGAGCACTATTATGCTATAATAAGCAGTCGAAAATCTCAGAATACAAACACCGGCAGGCGATGGAAACCCCGCCTCAATTTATAAAGGCGGGAATTTCACTTGGCGCTGCCCGATCCCGGAACCCCGAAATTAAAGGGACGAAACGGCAAGATGGCGGGTGAGATCAGACCACTCGACGACGACATCGGACATCTGGAGATGGAGAACCAGCAGGCCATCGATGACGTCAGACGGCCTTACGATGCTCAAAACCCGGAATTCAAAGTCTATCAAGTCCGCCAAAGATTAAGGTTGAGGTTCACGGGCACCGGTGGCGAGTATTTCAGGATTTGGATTGTCAATCTCTTTCTGACCGTTTTGACCTTGGGTATCTATTCCGCCTGGGCAAAGGTGCGAACGCGCCGTTATTTTTATGCCCACACGCTGCTGGCCGACCATCCCTTCGACTACCGGGCCAACCCGTGGTTTATTTTGAGAGGCAACCTCATCCTTGGCTTCGGACTGCTGCTCTTTCTGGCGCTCGAGAGCTTCGGACCGGTTTACAGTGGCATCGTGGTAGCGGCTTTTTATGCCTTCCTGCCTTTTTTAATTTACAAATCCCTGCGCTTCAACGCCGTCAACTCATCTTATCGCAACCTTCGCTTCCGATTTTGCGGGTCGTTGAAAGAAAGTTACAATACCTATCTGTTCATACCCTTGCTCATTCCACTGACCCTGGGCCTTATCTTTCCCTACTGGGTGTTCCGTCGCAAGAAATACTTTTTCGAGAATTTCACCTTTGGTCGAAGCCCCAATACCTTTACTGGTTCGGCCGGTCCTTTCTACCAGGTTTACGGGATTACCGGTTTTATGGTCGTCGTCCTGGTTGTCATGGCCGGCGGCGGGGTATTCTTCTTCATCTCGCAGCCGCACGAACTGGCATTAGGGTTGGACAACATGGATCGGTTTTTCACGCTGCTACCGATCGCCGGTTTCTTGTTCGCAATGACGGCCTTCACCTTTATTCAGCAGTTTCTGTTCGCACGGCTCACCAATATCTGCTGGGACCGGACAAGCGTTGAAGGCCTCTGTTTCAATAGCAGTATCACCCTCGGCAACCTGCTGTGGCTCCGACTCACCAATCTTTTGGGCATCGTCTTCTCACTGGGACTGCTGATTCCCTGGGCCAGGGTGCGCCGCGGCCGCTACCTGGTAGAAAGCCTGACACTATTCAGCGACCGCAGCCTGGACAACTTTGCGGCTGCCGAACAGTCGGCTGAAAGTGCCATCGGTGAGGCGGCAACCGGATTTTTCGACATCGACATCGGCCTATGAGCACATTTACGGGAACATATTTCGACGGCCGGAGTTCGAAGCCGGTCCAAGTGGGGATAACCGTCGAGGGAACCACGCTCCGCTTGCAGGACTGCGCGGCGGTCTTGCCGGACATCGTCGTCCCGCTGCAAAATTGCAGCGCAACGCCGCCGCTCGGCAAAACCGGTCGATCCTTGATTCTCCCCGGTGGTGCGCGCTGTGAAACCCGAGATGCAGAACTGCTGGCGATCATCGACTCCCTCCGGGGTCCCGCCAGCTCCGCGCGGATCATCAATTTTCTCGAGTCCGGCTGGAAAACAGCGCTCGCCTGTCTGCTGGGCCTGTTTCTGTGTCTCTGGGGATTCGTGGCCGCGGGGATCCCCTTTCTGGCCAAAATGGCCGCCGCTGCCGTTCCGGCCGCAGTCACGGACAAATTGAGCCGCCAAACCCTGGCTGTGCTCGATACACGCTTTCTCGAACCGTCTGAATTGGGTGCCGACCGGTCTGCCCATCTTCAGAAACTCTTTCACGGTCTTGTTGACCGTAAAAACTCACCGCCACATTACCGTCTGGTATTTCGTAAAAGCGACCACGTCGGTGCGAACGCGTTTGCCTTACCCTCCGGTCTGATTGTGATGACCGACGAATTGGTGGGGCTTGCCGAAAACGACCGGGAACTCATCGGCGTTCTGGCACACGAAATCGCCCATGTCGAAAACCGTCACGGCCTGCGCATGTTGTTTCAGAATGCCGGCATTCTCCTGCTGGTATCGGCCCTTGCAGGCGATGTGTTATCGATCAGTACCGCCGGGGAAACCCTGCCCACGCTGTTGATCGAGTCCGGCTACTCGCGCCGCTTCGAAAAAGAGGCCGACCGGGCCGCCGGTATGTATCTCATCCGGATGGGCTGGGGTACAGTCTCTTTGCAGAACGTTCTGGCCCGAATCGCAAAAACGGCACCGATCCATCCGGCCTTCGCGCTCTTTTCGACCCACCCCGACCTCGAAGAACGCATCGGCTACCTGAAAAAAATGGACCGGGCCGGATGAAGGTGACCGGCAAACCGTCATCTGTCTGCACTGCCGGTGACCGATATCCGCACGCCGATGGTCATTTGAACGAATCGGTGTGATGAAGGGTTGTCCCTCCTCCTGATCTGCATTATTATCCATGTCTTTGTTGGTGTTAAACAGACATGGCCCTTTGGTTCGCCACGGTGCATGAAAATGACGAGCTGAAGCCCGGGTGACAACACGCCTTGAAGGACGCTCCCATGCCGATTGAATACCGACCGATCGGTCTGATTCATTCCCCGTTCGAAGAGCCGGCCGGAATGCCGATCCAGCCCACCGGCGCCGGCGGCATCTGCGGCACCGTCGAGGTTTTTCCGGAATTCGTCCCGGGATTGAAGGATCTCGACGGGTTTTCACACATCATTCTGCTTTATCACTTTCATCGTTCGGGGACCCCCGAATTGGTGGTCGAGCCCTTTCTGGATTCAAAACCCCGCGGGGTGTTTGCCACCCGGGCGCCGAAGCGACCCAATCCCATCGGTATTTCGGTGGTCAGACTCATAAAAATCGTTGTCAACATCCTTCATATCGAAAATGTCGACATCCTCGACGGCACGCCGCTGCTGGACATCAAGCCATACGTGCCGGCATTTGACCATCACCCGGTCGAGCGCTTTGGTTGGCTGGAACGGACCAGCCAGCAGGTGCAACAAACCGTATCGGACGAACGGTTCGCAAAACCGTCGGCCGGCGGCGAGCGGTCGAAGATCCCATGACCCGTTATCTACGCGAAGTTCATCCCGGAAAGTGAGATCACCCGATGGTGCGGATGCTGCTGATCTGCCCCAAAAGGCGCTTATCTGGGAAGATGTCCAGGGACAGGCCTGGCTGACTTAAAACGATCCGGCTTATCTTGCCACGCGACATGTCATAACCGGCTGCGAGACGGTTCTTGAGAAAGTCGGCGGCGCACTGCGGAATTTTGCGGCCGCGGCCGCGCAACCTTAGACGCCGGTGGACGAAAATCCGCGGCGACAATCGATAGAAAGGGGAATCACTCCGTGCAGCAACCATCCCAAACCCACAGCGCTGCCGTTGGGTATGCACTATGGATATTTGGTTTTACCGGCTCGCATCGCTTCTACTTCGGCAAACCGATATCGGGAACCATCTGGTTCTTTACGCTGGGCCTCTTGGGCATCGGCTGGTTGATCGATATTTTCCTGATTCCGGGCATGAATCGTGACGCGGCCCTGCGGTTTCATCCCGGCAGAATCGATTACAATGCGGCCTGGATCCTGCTGACATTCCTGGGACTGCTCGGTATCCACCGGATGTACATGGGTAAATGGCTGACCGGTTTTCTCTACCTGGTCACGGGCGGTATCGTCGGGATCGGTTACCTTTACGATTACTGGACTCTCAACGATCAGATTACACTGATCAACTCGGGAAAGTAAAGAAACGAGCGGTTTTGGTGGCCCGTTTCCCGGAGAGTAATGACGGAACAGGGCAGATGCGCGGTTTTCCGGTAGCCGCGCATCCGGTAAGAGGCAAAGGATGCTCTTTGGCAACAGGAACTATGCGGATAGAGAATCAGGCGGAATATAGGCTGTCCCAAGTTTGGACATTTTTCTGTGCCACCCAGTCCGCTATGCGTGCGCTGAAGTCATGGTAGTGAGGGGTTTGTCTGTGCGCCTGGTAGGCCGCTTCATCGGTATACAGTTCATAGAGAAAGACCCGACCGACGTCCTTCGCATCGATGCTGACGTCGAACCGGTGGCAATCGGCCTCCTTCGTCAGCGAATTCCGGGCCTGTTTCAAAACGGATTCTCGAAACTCGTGCTCATGTTGCTTTTTAATCGAGAATTCGACGGTAACGACAAACATGGCAGTCCTCTCCTTGAATGGTTTATAAGGCTTTCGGGAAAAGCCGCTCGAGTTCGGCGACTTGTGAATTGGTTAACTGACGGTACGGCCGGTCCTTAATCAGTAAGAACAGGCGGGCGGTTTCCTCCAGTTCTTCGGCGGTGTTGACCGCCGCAGCCAGGTCCGTTTCGCAGACGATCATTCCATGATGAGCCAACAGCATGGCATGAGTGTCGATTGCCCGGCGGTAGGACGCTTTCCGGGTCGAGGTCACCCAGACAGGCGACCGCCATGCAGTTGGGGGCATGTAAATGGACCACCGCACCGGCCAAGCTTCTGGCCCGATACATGGCCCGGTGGACGGCCCACTCCTTCGACGGCGTGTCACCATGGGGTATACTCTATCGTATACGTTGTCAAGACGTCCTGTCGGGGTCCCGGCCGCCACCCTTCCCTCGCGTCGCTGAGTGCCCTGGTTTGCAAATGCGATCAAGTGATCGCATTGCGGATACAGACTGAACACTCATGGCCTTGGTTTGGGGCGCCACGGTGCATGAAAATGGAAAAGACATTGAAAGGCGTATGTGTCGGTGCAGGCTATTTCAGCCCTTATCATCTCGACGGCTGGAATCGAATACCCGAGGTGCAGATCACGGCTCTGTGCGACCCGGATCAAAAACGGGCCGAGGATCGGATGCGGGCTTTCGGAATTGCCCGCTGTTACAGCGACTACCGGAGCACGATCGAGGAGGAAAGGCCGGACTTTATCGACGTCATCACACCCCCGTCAACCCATCTGAACATCTGTCGCCGCGCGGCTGAAAACCACATTGATATCATCTGCCAGAAACCGCTGGCACCGACACTCGACACGAGTAAAGCCCTGGTCGAATTGACGCGTCAGCGCGGCGTGCGCTTGATGGTCCATGACAACTGGCGCTGGCAGCCGTGGTACCGGGAGATCAAAAAAATTATCGAAACCGGCACTCTCGGACGGGTATCTCTTGCCAGTTTCCAGATGAGGATGGGGGACGGCTGGGGGAGCGATGCCTATCTGGACCGGCAGCCGTATTTTCGAGATTACCCGCAGTTGCTGGTATACGAAACCGGCGTTCACTTCATCGACACCTTCCGCTTTCTGTTCGGTGAAGTCGAGAAAGTTTACGCACACTTGGTGCGCCTCAATCCGGTCATTAAGGGCGAAGATGCCGGTCAAATCCTGTTTGTTTTCAAAAGCGGAACGGCAGCGATCCTGGATGCCAATCGATACAATGAGAATGAAACCGGGGTCAATCTCTACGCGTGCCCACCGCGGACGACCTTTGGCATTCTGCGCCTCGACGGTTTCGCCGGACACCTGATCATGAATTCATGCGGCGACCTGACCATCAAGAAGTTGGGTCAGCCGTCCTATCACCATGCCTATCCTCATGAAGAGAGGGGTTTCGCAGGCGACAGCTGTTTTGCGGCCCAAAGACATTTCGTCGACAGCCTTCTGAACGGTACCGAATTCGAGACCAACGGCCAGGATTATCTGAAAACGCTCGAAGTCGTCGACGCCTGCTACCGATCTGCGGAAACCGGAAGTCCCGTGTATATTTGAGCTTGCATGCTGAAGTCGCCGATCACCCCTCCGCGCCAAGATTTTCACATACGCCGCGAGTGCTCAATTAATCCTTGACTGTCCGTTTTCCGCATATCATGATCGGCAAGCGGACGGCGGGCAGCATAAATCTCCCTCGCCGCACAACTTGTCGCTTTGCCCAGCCAACAGACGTCACGGAAGGAGACTCCATGAAACCATCCTTAAAAACCGGCTTGACCTTTAAATTCAGCTACAAGGTTCCGGGAAACAAGATTGTTCCGTTTCTGTTTCCCGAAGCCACCGAGTTTCAAGAAATGCCCGGCGTGCTCGCCACCGGCTTCATGGTGGGATTGGTGGAATGGGCATGTATCGAAGCCATCAACCCCCACCTCGATTGGCCCCGCGAACAAAGCGTCGGCATCCTCGTGAATCTGGACCACACAGCCGCTACACCACCCGGATTCACGGTGACGATCGAGGGCATTATCACGGCACTCGAGGGGCGCAAACTGACATTTTCCATCGAAGCCGACGATGGCGTCGACCGGATCTCACGGGGTACCCATCAGCGCTACGTCATCGATGCCGGACGCTTCAACCAAAGCGTGACCGAAAAAATCGCAAAGATCCCGGCGTAAGAGGCCGGTCCTACGGGTTCGACTCCCGATGGGATCACCACTAATAAATTCAGTGGCTTAGGCAGAAATCTAAGCCCTATTTTTGTGTCTAAGGAAGCGTACGATGATAAACTCATTTACAATGGCACTCGAGAAGGTGCACGCCGGTGTTGGGCAGGGCAGCGTTTTAGAGCAGATCGACAAACGCTACCGCAAGCAGCAAAGACTGACGTTATTTGAGATGCTCGAAAACGTTGATAAAAAAGAAGTCGAGAATTTTCCTGTTGTTCTATATAAACATATCGCGCAAATCGGCAAAAAACAGCCAGCCCTATTGCGTTTTTCCTTGCCGCTTTGGAAAGATCATGATGAGATTTTTTGGCAATCGCTCGGAGATTATGTCATTCTCGCAGTGCACCGAGTGAAAGACTTAGAATTCGATAGGGATAGAGGCCGGATGAAGGTAGAATACTTTGCTAAGATACAAGGCCGAATAAAATATCCGAAAGACATCAGGGAGATCATCCAAAAAATAGCTTACCTTGTGGATACCGAGGCTTTGCCGACAGACTTCACTCGCTTCCGGCGCATGGCAGAGCGACGCGGCAGTTTGGGCGAGATGAGTAAAGAACAGGCGGCACTAATCGGAGCGGCATTTAAGTTCATCGAAATAAAGTAGGGAACGACCTGCTTTGCAGCGTCACACGAAGTCGATATGTTGGTCATGGGATCACACGGACACCGCTTGATTGGCGACCTGATGTGGGGGCAAACAAATGATCCGGTCCGTCACAGGGTGGGGATTCCGGTATTGGTGGTACGATAATTGTAAAATTCTGCCCTTGAAGGAGAGGAACAGATTGTCGGTATTGTAGCCTCCGTATTAGGACCACTCGAATTTCATCAAAAATCCAGCCATTCTCAAGTATCGCGCGATTAAAATAGGAGTTGACAGAAAAGAAAATCAATGTTAATTGAAAATAATTATTATTTAGGATAAAGGGGCTTCAGTTGGCAGACCATAAAAAGAGATTTGACATCATCATCCAAAAATTAAGGGATAATGGCCACAAGATAACGCCTCAGCGGCTGGCTATCGTTAAAATTCTTGCCAAAAGTGAAGGCCATCCCAGTGTTGAAAATATCCATGCCGAGATAAAAAAAGACTTTCCGACAATGAGTCTCGCCACTGTATACAGAAATATTTTATTAATTAAATCATATGGTGAAGTCCTTGAGTTAGGGTTCCCGGATGGGAGTAACCGATATGATGGAAACAAGCCTACCCCCCATCCACACGTCATCTGTATCAAGTGTAAAAAAATTGTCGACCCAGACCTGGGTAGCCTGGATGAAATGAAAAAAGAGGTCGCATTAGAGACTAATTTTAAAATTCTGAATCATAGGTTGGACTTTTTCGGTATATGCAGCAATTGTATGGCAGAGGAAGTTTAATACAGATTTTGCCCTCAAAAAATGGTGCGACGTTCTTCCAACGATACTTCAAGTCTCCCATTTTGACCAAAACCAATCGATACGTCCGCTAAAGTTAACTAGATTGATGGGCACCGAAGCACGATATTCATAGCAGCACGGTGCATAAATTCAGACAGCGAAAGGAG
>JBAVJU010000314.1:0-6435 GCA_049687935.1 Desulfobacterales bacterium
GCTTCATAAAAAAAATATTCTGCCTTTTCAGATCGCAGGCCGGCTTGCTGCGAGATGCGCCGCTCTTTCAGCCTGGCTTTGCGGTCGGCTTTTTTTTTCTTGATATTTCGCGTGGACATGACAATTATGGCGACAAAGCCGCGATTGACAGGCGGACAGAACATAAAATACCGGCCAGGACAAGGTGCCGCGCCGCCTGTAAATTATTTCAAGGTCCGGCGGTATTCATGGCCAAACAGTTAGCATTGCACCGCCTTTTAGGTCAACAAAAAGGGCAGCCCCTCCTCTCGGAGAAGCTGCCCTTTGTTTTATCCCGGTATCGGGACGTTAAATCACAGTGACATTTACGGCAGCCGGACCTTTTTGCCCTTGCTCTATGTCAAAGCTGACGCGGTCGCCTTCACTGAGGGATTTAAAGCCGGTGGCGTTAATCGCCGAATGATGAACAAACACATCCGGCCCATCTTCCTGCTCAATAAACCCGAACCCTTTTTGGTCGCTGAACCACTTGACAGTTCCATTGGTCATGATGACATCCTCCTTTCATAAAATTTTCAACGTCTCAAACTGGAGGATATCTCTTTTTAAAACGGATTGTTCCTTCAGAACGAAACTGTCCCGCGAATCTGATGCGGTACTTCATTGATTTGTGCAAAGATAATCAATTATTCGCCGAATTGCAAGGCTATTATCATTTTTTTTCCTGGCATCCCGTACGCTTGCCGGGGCGGCTAACGGAATTGACGAGCCTATTCGCAAAGCTCGAAAAGAGCCGCTGCCCCCATGCCGCCGCCGATGCACATCGACTCGATGCCGTATTTGATGCCCCTGGTTTTCATGTTGGCCAGCAGGGTTGCGCACAGCTTGGCACCGGTGCATCCCAGTGGGTGTCCGAGAGCAATGGCACCGCCATTGACGTTAACTTTTTCCATGTCCAGGCCGAGTTCGCGGATACAGTAAAGCGCCTGGGAAGCGAAGGCCTCGTTGATCTCAAAGAGGCCGATGTCGGCCATATCCATCCCGGCCATATCGAGCAGTTTCGGAATGGCGTAACGCGGTCCGACCCCCATTTCCTCCGGCTTGCACCCCACCGTTGTGTAGCACTTCAGTTTGGCAAGCGGTTGAACCCCGAACTCCTTGACCTTCTCTGCGCTCATGATGATCGCAGCCGCAGCCCCATCGGTCGTCTGGGACGAATTACCGGCCGTCACCGTGCCGCCGGCCGCAAAAACAGGCTGCAGCGCCGCCAACCCTTCGCGGGTCGTGTTATCCCTGATGCCGTCGTCGAAGGCCTGGACAAACGATTTCTTTTCGTAAGTGCCGTCCTGCTGCCGCACAAATTTTGTGGCCGGCGTCGGCACCAGCTCGGTAAAAAGGGCGTTCTTCCTGGCGTTGGCGGCTCTCATCTGAGATTGATACGCAAAGGCATCCTGGTCCTCGCGAGATATAGTGTAGCGCCGGGCAACATTTTCGGCCGTGATGCCCATCGACACGTAAAGTCCGGCATGTTCGCGGGTGTATTCGGGATGCGGCCGGGGCATCAACCCGCCCATGGGAATATAGGTCATCGACTCAACGCCGCCGCCGACGACGACATTCGCCCAGCCCGCCATTACCTTCAAGGCCGCAGCGGTGATGGCTTCCAGACCTGAAGCGCAGAACCGGTTCACCGTTGCGCCGGTCACCTCGGCCGGAAAACCGGCAATCTGGCTCACAAGCCGCCCGATGTTCAACCCCTGCTCGGCCTCGGGAAAACAACACCCGACCATGATATCTTCGACGTCTTTTTTCTGGAGATTGGGTGTGCGGTCAACCGCAGCCGACAAAATAAAGGAAAGCAAATCCTCCGGCCGGGTGTCGCCGAAAGCACCTTTGCCGCGCTTGCAGCCCGGCGTTCGGATGGAAGTGGCGATATAGGCATCTCTCATATCCTTACCCCTTTCTTAACAAGACCGATTGACGGGTGACTTTATACGTTCAATTCCGCAACGGCTTGCCCGTATTGAGCATGTGTTCGATCCGGGCAACTGTTTTTTCCTGCCGCAGCAGTTCCATGAATGTCCGGCGTTCGAGCGTCAAAATCGCCTCTTCGTCCAGTTCGCTGTTGGCGCGAATGGCGCCACCGCTGATGACAAACGCGATCCGCTGGGCCAGCAGGGCGTCATATTCGGAAATAAAACCGCCTTTGTGCAGGTTGTAAATTTCGGCTGCAATCATGCCCTGGGCCGATTCGCCGAAAACTCTGATCTTCCTTTTGACGGGCGGCGCATACCCCTCATCCACCATTTTCAAGACTTCTTTTTTGGCCTCGCCGACAAGGTAGTCGCGGTTAAAGACGATCCGGTCCCGCGCACCGAGAAAACCGTTGGCCCGGGCATCGGCGGCCGAGGTGGAGACCTTGGCCATGGCGATGGTCATAAACACGGGAATAAAGAAACGTCCCAGATCCACATCCGTGACCGAAGCGGGAATCGTCTGAAGGGTCCGCCGCCAAAGGTTCAGACACCCTCCGCCGGCCGGCAATAGTCCGACACCGATTTCCACCAAGCCCATATAGAGTTCGGCGTGACCGACGATCCGGTCAACCGCCAGGCAGACTTCGCAGCCTCCCCCGAGAGTCAATCCGAAAGGAGCCGCCACGACCGGAAACGGCGCATATTTTGCCCGCTGAAGAACCGTTTGCAGATCGTGCACCATCTTCTCGATATCGTCAAATCGCTTCTCTTTGACGGCCCCGAGGATACCCTTCAGGTCGGCGCCGGCGGAAAAGGCACCGGGCATTCCACCGGCCTGATTCCCGATGACGAGCCCGGCCCCGTTGGCATCGACGTGGTCGAGCGCGTATGCCATAAAGTCCAGGATTTCCGCATTCAGGGCATTCATTTTGGTATGGAACTCGAGGCAGGCCACGCCGTCACCCAGATCGACCAGGGTAGCGGACGGAAGGTCACGGATCACTTTGCCGGCGCCCTTGAGAGCCTTGAGGGAGATAATGTTGTGACTGACGTTGAGTTCCCGGTAGTCTTCAGCGGCAAAATCGTAAAAAGAGACCGTCCCGTTGTCGGTTCTGTAAAACGCGCTGCGGCCGGCTGCGATCATTGCCCGAATTTTTTCAGGCACCTCTAAACCGTCGCGCTCCATTTTCTCGACCGACTCCTTTAACCCGATTGCGTCCCAGGTTTCAAAGGGACCGAGCTCGAAGTTAAAACCCCATCTCATGGCGTTGTCGATATCGACGATCGTGTCGGATATTTCCGGAATACGGTTGGCGGCATAAATCAGGTTATTCGCCAGGGCTTTCCAGGCGAACCGCGCCAGTTTATCGTCACCGTAAACCACGGACCGCATTCTTTCCGGCAGGCTCCCGGCCTGCCGGGCTTTCTCCAGGCAGGGATAGGTCGGCATCTCGTATTCGCCGTAGACCAACGAATCCGGATCGATCACTTTACGAATCTTTTGCCACTCGGGCGTCAGTTCGGTTTTGTAGAAACCGCTCTGGCTTTTTTTGCCCAGCAGATTTTTTTCAATCATGCTCTGAACAAAATCGGGCATCACGTAGCTGTCCCGACCTTCGTCGTCCGGCACCATTTCATACGTGTTGCGGGCGACGTGGGCGAGCACGTCCAATCCCACGAGGTCGGCGGTTTTGAACATGGCGGTCTTGGGCCGCCCCATGACCGGACCGAAGACGGCATCGACGGCCGGAATCGTCAAGCCCTCTTCCCGCATCAGCTGCATGGCCTTGACGATCCCCTGGACCCCGATACGGTTGCCGACAAAATTGGGCGTATCCTTGGCCCATACGATTCCCTTGCCGAGAATCTTTTCGCCGTATTCGGCAACAAATTTGAGAAGTTCCGGCAGCGTGTCCGCTCCCGGAATGATTTCCAGCAGCCGCATGTAGCGCACCGGATTGAAAAAATGGGTCCCCAGGAAGTGCTGCCGAAACTCCAGGCTCATCCCCTTGGACATGGCTTTGAGCGGAATTCCGGAGGTATTGGTGGTGACGATCGTGCCCGGGCGGCGGACTGTCTCGATCTTTTTCAGGAGGTTTTGTTTGACCTTCAGGTTCTCAACCACGACTTCAATGACCCAGTCACACTCGGCGAGCCTTTCAAAATCATCTTCGAGGTTACCGATGTCGATGCGTTCGGCATCTTGCGGATGCATGAGCAAGGCCGTGCTGGCTTTGAGCACGTTATCCAGCCCCTGCTTGACGATGCGATTGCGCGCCTTTGGGTCGCGTTTCTGTTCACCCTTCAAGTCCGGAGGCACGATGTCCAGCATCAGCGTCCGCACGCCGGCACTGGCAAGCAAGGCGGCGATGCCGCCACCCATGACGCCGGACCCGATCACCGCAGCCTTTCTGATCTTTTTCATGATGAGTGTCCTCCTGTTGAATAAAATGAATGAATATTCATTCAATTAACAAATCCTGACCGACTCTGTCAAGAAAAAACCTTGAAATGGTTTGGTGTGTCAAAATACTATAATTACATTAGAAAAAGGCCATATGGCCGCGATTGTCTTTTTCGTTTGGCCGTTTCACGAGCGATGCAAGGCCGGGTAATGATATGAATTCATATTCAAATTTTCAACGAGAATCTCTGGCAAAATCAACCCCGAGTTGACCAAAACGGGCGAGAGGTGATAAAATACGACTTTAAAACACCACGTCGGCTGTTTGAACGAAGTTGAATCTGTGGCGGGAGAGAACGCCAGAGGCCGTGTGACGCGGAAAGGACGTGTCGGATGAATGCAAGAATCAAAAAGTATATTTTCAGCGGCATTTTGTTGTTCGTGGGCTACTTTCTGGCCAGTCAACACATTGTGATCAAGAACAAGGAGTTCAAATTATTAAAAAAGTCAGAGCTGACGTATGAATACACCTTTTGCAACGTCACCAGCAGGGATCCCGAAGACATCATCAAGATCGATATGCTGCGAGAAGACGGCATCGGGGATGTCCTGGTTGATTTCGGGCTTTTGAGTGAAGAGGACAAATACAAACTCGAGACTTATTACAGTACCCTGGAAGAGTAACCCCCTTTGTTTCTTTTCTTCGCGCTTCAACAGTTGATATACCATGCCGTGCAGGACTCTACCAGTAAACAATTAGCCCGCATTTTCACCCTTTCCAATATTTTTTTCCTCTAAAACCGCAAGGAAGCCCCGCAAGCGCCATCCGGTCGGTCAATGCCGTAATTTCTTAAGATGTACTGTTCTTGCCGTCTGTAGTTGAATGTCATTCAGGGTCCGCGATGGCCGTGCTTATGGACAACCGGAGACCGTCGGTGGCAAGAGAAATGGCGCCGTCTTGGTCTGTGCGCAACAGGCGGGTCTTTGCCTGACGATAGCGCTTCAGGACGGCGGGATGGGGAAAGTGATAGCGGTTCTGCCACCCCGTCGAAATGATGCCGATTTGGGGTTGAACGGCGTCGATGAAACCAGGGGTGCTCGAAGAGTCGCTGCCGTGATGCGGGATGAAGAGAACGGTGCTTTTCAACCGGTCACCTTCTCGGGCGACAAGCTCTTTTTCGGCCTTGGCCGTGATGTCGCCGCAAAGAAGAAGTGAAATCGCACCGCTGGTAAACCGGGCGACCAGGGAATTGTTATTGAGATCCCGCCATGGTTCCGTTTGCCGCCGCTCGAGAAAACCGGGGGGCGGGTTGAGGATCTCGATTTTAACCCCCGCGACTTCCACCTGCCGATCGAGTTTTCGAAACAGGGGATGAGAGATGTTTTCATCCCTTATGGTTTTCATCAACTGCCGATACCCCGATGTATTTGCTGGTTCTCCGTTGGACCAGATATGGCGCACATTGAAGTGCTTGGCGATGTAGATCAATCCGTTCAGATGATCGCTGTTGGGATGTGTCAGGATGAGGGTCTCGACGGTTCTGATTTTCTTTTGCCACAAAAAGGGGGCGATGATCCGGGCGCCGACGTCGAACGCGGCATTGTCCGGATACCCGCCGCCGTCGACCAGCATGCAGTATCCGCCGGGCAGCTCGAGCAGCGCCGCACTGCCCTGCCCGACATCGAGGAAGGTCGCCCGCAAGTCCTGCCGTCCCAGTCGTTGATAGGTCCAGTAACCGATGTCGGCGGCAATCGCAGACAGAACCAATGCCAGGGCCACCCAAATCGGCTGAATTCGTTTGAAGCCTCCACCGGACGGTATCGTCCCGACGGTGCCATCTGAATCCAAACGGTATTCGGGATTTCCGGCTGCCGGGGTGCCGCCCTGCCTGCGGCGGCTGAGAAGAACCACGACGGCGAAGACTAAAAGGTAATAACAGGCGATCTCGAGCAGGGAGGGGGTAACGGTTTGAACAGCCGCAAAGGGCAACTGCGACATCAGGCCCACCAGCTTGAGAGTCTGGGCGAGAACGGCCGCAGACAGATTCATTATGGCCGCAGCGGCATTCGAACTGA
>JBAVJU010000315.1:0-4588 GCA_049687935.1 Desulfobacterales bacterium
TTCCCGAAGGGTGGAAAAAGAGCGGATAGAGCGGCACCGGGCGCCGGGTCTCGGCCACGACGGCGCATTTTCTGCCGCGCATGCCGGCCAGCCAATCCGCGATCCGGTCGGCGTTGCCGATGGTGGCTGATAGCAGCAGCAGAGGGATGCGGGCCGGGAGATAGATCATGATCTCTTCCCACACCACACCCCGGTCGGGGTCGCCCAGGAAATGGGCTTCGTCCAGGATCACCAGGTCGGTCTTCAGGCTTTCGCCCAGATGCATGGCATCGTAGAGATGGTTGCGCAGGATTTCGGTCGTCCCGACGATCACGGGGGCTTCCGGGTTTTCCTTGCGGTCCCCGGTCAGGATCCCGACCTGGTCGGCACCGAAGATCCGCGAGAATTCGGCGTATTTGGCATTGGAGAGGGCTTTGAGAGGGGAAGCGTACCAGGCGCTGCCCCCCTTTTTGCGCAGGTGCGCGATGGCCTGCAGCGCAATCCATGTTTTTCCGGCGCCGGTCGGTGCCGTGACCAGGCAATCCGAGCGTTTGACGGCGGCGACGGCCTCGAGTTGATACGGGTCGGGCTTGAACGCTTTGGGCCCCGGTACGCCGATGCCGGCAAAGACCTTTTTGAGCTTGGCATCGGCCCCGGCTTTCAACCGCTGTACCCGCGGCATCCCCGGCGGTTTATGCGGCTGGTGCGGGGTCGGGCGACGGCGGCGGCGGGGATATTCGGATCGCCTGGCCATCAGAGTCGGGAGATCATCTCTTTGACCACGGCAATAGCGGTCGAATCGACATCGAAGGGCGATTGGCCCTGCAGGTCGGCTTCGATCAGGGCATCGTCAAAGGGCAGGAAACCGAGGAACTCGAAACCGCTGAGATGTTCCTTGAGAAAGGCCTCGTCCTTGGGGCCGCGGATCTTGTTGCCCACCACGGCGATGTTGTTCAACTTGATTTCGGACGCCAGCTGCTTGATGTGACCGGCCGTATCGATGCTGCGGCGGCCGGGTTCGACCACCACGATGAGCTTGTCCACGGCCTTGGCCGTGGCCCGGCCCAGGTGCTCGATGCCGGCCTCCATGTCCATGACCACGACCTCGTCGCGCTGCAAAACCACATGCCGCACCAGGGCTTTCAGCAGGCTGCTCTCGGGGCAGATGCACCCGGCGCCGCCTTTCGACACGCCGCCGAGGCGCATCAGTTTGATGTTCTCGAGCTTGGCCGAGAGGGCCTCCGGGAGGTCGTCGACCTTCGGGTTGAGTGAAAAATAGCCGCCGATGCTGCCGGGCTGCGCCCCGGTGCGCTCGAAGACCAGGTCCTTCATATCGGCAATCGGGGTGATCTTGTCCGCGTCGGCAATGCCGAGCGCCGCCGCCAGGTTGGCGTCCGGGTCGGCATCGATCGCCAGCACCCGCCGGCCGTCCCGGCTGAGGGTTCGAATGAGCAGCGCCGCAAACGTCGTTTTGCCGACGCCGCCTTTACCGCTGACCGCGAGTTTCATTATGAGTTCCTTTCCTTATAATTTTCTGACGAAAATTATTTACGTCAGTATGTGATGTTCTTTAAGAGTCTTTTAAAGGATATGCATGTAATACTTGGGTTGCCGCACTGACTTCGACCAACGGCAATATAATGCACGAAGCCGATATTACAATCTTTATAAATTTTTCCATTACCCGCGTATGCGGGGCGGGTAATGGAAAAATTTATTGTTGGATCGGAATCATCGCCCTTTGTTCGGCGTACCCCAGCTTGACGGCGAAATCCTTGAAGTAGACGTTGGGGCCGCCATGGCCCGCGACGTGGAGCCCGATTTCCGGCCGTGTGAAGGGAATGTAGGTTGTGGGCGAGGTCAGGGTATCGGTGATGATGATGGAGTAGTGGCCGTCATAATCCTGTGCACGGGTGACGGAACTATCGACCATGTCGTTCCACTGAACGAGGGTGTAGTAGTCGTTGAAGCCCGTGGGACGTGTGTCTTCGTCAGGGTAGATCGGATTTGGCGGCCAGTTGGCCGTACCGAAAAGGTTTCTCAAGCGCTCTTGGTCGTAGGGATATAAGCCGTCCGGGGCCGGATTCGTCGGCGGCGAATAGACGCCGGCTTCGGCACCGTAGTAGGCCTGGATGAGATTCTCGCGCGAGGAAAATGCGGTGACGTTGGCCACGGCTGTGGCGCCCTTGTTCAGCGACAAACCAGAAATAAAGTCGGTATCCGAGGTGTCGTTGAGCAACAGCGTTCCGGCAGCATTTCCGCCGGCCCAACTGCCGGAGGACAATAGCGGGGGCGCGATGACCTTGCCGATGGCCCCATTGGATTGACTCACAAAATCGCCTTCTTCGATGGGGGTTGTCCCACCGCTGTTAAACGCGACCAATGCCCCCTCGTAGATCCTCACCAGCAGGGTGGACCGGTTGACCGGGAAATCCTGGATGACCCGGATGTCGTCGACCCACCAGCCGTTGCTCGTTGCGCAGCAGTTTCTCTCGAACCGGAAACGGATCCTGACGTTGGAATCGCCGGCATAGCTGCTGATATCGATCGTCTTCCTCACCCAGCCGTCCTCCTCGTCCGGCAGGAGGTAACTGTTTCCCGTGTAGCCGGCGATGCTCGAATCGTTCGGTTCGATTCCTCCACACTCCAACGGCAGCCTGTCGTTCAGCAGGTCCCAGTTTGAACCGGCATCTTCCGAAATTTCAACAAATCCCCAGTCTTCGCAGGACGCCAAACGGTAGCGGGTCCAAAAGTTCAATTGAACCGTCGTTGCCTGTGAGAGATCGATCGGCTCGGAAATCAGATAATCGTTCCAGGTCTCTCCCGCTGCCGGATCGTTGTAACTGCCCGAGCCCGAAGGGCTTGTCGTCCAGGAATAACTGCTGGGGCTGTGGGCGAAATTGTCGGCCCGGGTCCAGAGGGGGTCCCCGGCATGATCGTTCTCGCTGATCCATTTTCCGGACGGCGGCTCCAATTCGGCACCATCGGAAAAGAGAAGACCGAGTTCACTGTAGGCCAGCCACTTTCGGCTCGTGCCATTGCCGGTCTGCTGCCAGAGCACAACCAGGTTGACGTCGTTTTCCGGTACGATTTCGTCGGGAATTCTGTCTGCCGGGCTACAGAATGCGCAACCGCGCATGAAAGAAAGACCGTAGAAATTTTCGTTTTCATCCAGGCGAAAGGCGAGGCCGGCGACATAATGCTTCGGGATAGGCGCGCCTTCAGGCCCGTAACCCGTTTCCGGGAAAGGCGTCGAATCAAATCCGATTTTGACCTGGCTGTCGTAGCTCAGATAATAACCGGCCAGGCGGTGAGAATAGGCGAAGTCGACGACCTTGTTGGTGGCCCAGTTGAAGGCGATCAGGCCGGCCTTCAAGACCCCGAAGCCGGGTTCGACATCGGTCACCGCCAGCACGTTTTGGCCGCCTCTGTTTTCGATGGCAAAGGAGCCGTAGGTCGGGGAACTCCAATTGCTCAAGTCGTTGAAAGGGTCGCGAAATTCGACTGTTTCCATAGACCGATCGGGGAGCGGTACGTTGTAAACCACTTCCCGGGCGGCCGCCAGCTCTCCCTGGCCGACCATCCCGATGGATCGGACTTGGACGAAGGGCTCCAGCACGACTTCAGTGGTGGTGTCCACTGAAATGCTGAAGGATTCCTCAGAGTTTTGGGCCTTGGTGATATTTTGCAGGACGTTGCCGTTGCGGCTGATATAGCTGTATGAGACCCCGTTGATATTAATCTGACCCTGGACCTTGGGGAAAAAACCGCCGTCAGCCAGCGTCAGTGCCCCGTCTCTCGTCACCGTGGCACTGCCGGCAGGGAGCCCGAGTAGCTTGATGACGGCGTTGTCGTAAACGGGTTCCGTCAGGGTGGAAGAGAGAGACAGCTGCCCTGTATTGCCATCGTAAGAATTGTAGGAATATGCGACCTTACCAATTTTGATGCGGGCGTTGAAGCCGTTTGGTGGTAGTGTGAAGCCCTCCGGGACTCCACCGGAAAATTTAGTCGACAAGCCGCTGCTGCCGACGGAGGCGTCGCCGTTGGCGGTCAAAAAGTAGGGAAAAACCTTCAACCGGAATTGACCGTCGTCACCACCGAGGGTAAACAGGTCATCATTGAGGTCCTCAAGGGTCTGGTTCTTTTCGTCCTGGGATTGGTAGCGGTTGTTGGTGTCGGCGGTATTGAGGTAGCGGCTGGCGGCGTACCGGAAACCGGATTCGGCGATGTAATAGGCTCGGACGGCGGTGTTGCCGGTCACCTGGCTGGAGGATGAGGTGCCGATCAGAGACACCATGCCGGTCCCCAGGGCGGCAAACAGCAGCAGGATGACCACCAGCGCCACCAGAACGTTGCCCTTTTCATTGCGAACGGCTTTTTCGGAGGAAGAAAACATTTTGGTATCAGCCCTATGAGAGAACCCGACAGCTGTCAGGATGCTGCTGATAAGTACAAAGCATAAGGCTATGGCCGGCCATTGCTCAAGCAAAGGGTAACAAGATTGGCTGCCGGAGACGGCGGTCGATATGAAACATTGATACTGTTTGGCGGTGACTGGCTCGCTTGTGGTGGGTGCTCCGCCGAAATTGGCGGTGTTGCGCGGGTTGAC
>JBAVJU010000316.1:0-2241 GCA_049687935.1 Desulfobacterales bacterium
CCGTATTTGACCGCTATAATATTGTCAGCGATGCGGATTTAAGACTGGCGACACAGCAGCAGGAAGCGTACTTAAAATCCGCCGCGGGCACAATTTCGGGCACAATTGCCGATTTTGAGCAAAAAAATAGGTCAGCCGATTAGGCTAACCTATTGAATTAATTGGTACGCCCGGAGGGATTCGAACCCCCGGCCTACGGATTCGAAGTCCGGCGCTCTATCCAGCTGAGCTACGGGCGCATAAATAATTAAAAATTTTGGGAGTTTTTATTTAAAATTTTTATGGGGTGAGTGATGGGACTTGAACCCACGACAACCAGGGCCACAACCTGGGGCTCTACCAACTGAGCTACACCCACCATATTCAATCCTTATTTATTTATCAGAACCAATTCGGCATATCAAGCGTAATCTTTTCGTTTTCTTCACAAGGCGTTGGCGCACAAAATCGCGTCAATTCCCGCCATCGATCGACTTGTCCGTCGGTGAGGACCCGTAGCCCCTGCCCGGTGGTTCCCGTTCTGAACAAACTGGGTATTGACGATGCAAGTGAAGCGAACTATAGAACATTCGTAGGAATTTATTCGCGAAAGGATACGGCGCGTGACCGGATTTCAAAAGTTTGTCATCAGGGCTATCCTCGGTCTGGGATTTGCGGTCGTCGCCACCCGCATGTTTTACGGCCGGGTCGACATCAGCTTCATCGTCGGCCTGGCGATCATCCTGGTGGGGTTGGCCTATTTCGCCGAATATCTGCGTCATCGTAAAAAATACTGATAACGGCCGCCAACTGATACCAGGTTTTGGCACCCCCAGCGGAATCGTCAATTGAATTTGAGCACGACGGTGCTGTGTATTTCATCATGCAGAAGACTTCTCGCAGTGTTTTACGAACCCGGGAGCTGAACCATTGAAGCAGATCATACTCGGTACGGCCGGTCACATCGATCACGGCAAGACCTCACTGATCAAAGCCATCACCGGCACCGACACCGACCGCCTGAAGGAGGAAAAAGAGCGCGGAATTACCATCGAGTTGGGCTTCGCCTCCCTGGACCTGCCGAACGGGCAGCATGTCGGGATCGTGGACGTCCCCGGTCATGAAAAATTCGTCAAGAACATGGTGGCCGGCGCCACCGGTATCGATATCGTGGTCATGGTCATCGCCGCCGACGAAGGCGTCATGCCGCAAACCCGGGAACACATGGAAATCTGCACCCTGCTGGGTATCAAACACGGGTTTGTGGCGCTGACCAAAATCGATATGGTCGATGAAGAGTGGCTGGAACTGGCGATGGAAGATGTCCGTGATTTTACGGCCGGCACGTTTCTGGAGAATACCCCGATCGTGCCGGTTTCCGCTGTTAAAGAACGGGGCCTGCAGGAGTTCAGCCGTGTCCTGGAAACAATCTGCAATCAGGTACCCGAACGCAGCCTGTCGAGCCTGTTCCGACTGCCGGTCGACCGGGTGTTCACCATGAAAGGCTTCGGCACCGTGATCACCGGATCCCTGATCTCCGGTCGGGTGCAGGTCGGCGACACCGTCATGATCTACCCGTCGATGATCACCTCCAAGGTGCGCGGGATTCAGGTCCACAACCAGGGCGTCAACAGGGCCGAAGCCGGCCAGAGAACCGCCATCAATTTTCAAGGACTCGAAAAAGCCGCCATCAACCGCGGGGAAGTGCTGGCATTGCCGGGGACCCTCAAACCAAGTTTCATGGTCGACCTGCAGCTGCAGTATTTGACCAGCAACAAAAAACCGATCAAAAACCGCACCCGGGTCAGATTTCACACTGGAACCAGCGAGATTCTGGGCAATCTGGTCCTGCTTGACCGCGAAGAACTCCCGCCGGGAGAAAAAGCGGCGGTGCAGCTGCGTCTGGATGAGCCGGTCTGCCTGGTCAAGGACGACCGCTTCGTGATCCGGAGTTATTCGCCGGTGAGGACCATCGGCGGCGGACAGGTGCTCAACCCGATTCCTCCCAAGCACAAACGCTTCAAGACCGATGTCGTTCAGGGGTTGCAGAGCATCGGCGAACGATCGAAGGAAGAGCTGATCGCCTATTACATCGACCAGACCGGACACACCGGCGTGGCCTTTTCCGATCTCGTCCTGATGACCAACATCACCGAAAAATCCCTCGAACAGCAGCTGCAGGCCCTGCTCAGCCGTAAAACCGTGCTCCTCGTGGACCGCGACAGCCGCATCTACATGCACACCAACAGCTTTCAGCAACTC
>JBAVJU010000317.1:0-3256 GCA_049687935.1 Desulfobacterales bacterium
CTCCTGAGGGGTGCCGACCTGAACCAGTTCGCCTTCATACATGACCAGGACCTGATCGGCAAAGGTCAGGGCTTCCACCTGGTCGTGGGTGACGTAAATCATGGTCAGCTTTAGATGTTCATGGATCTCTTTGAGCTTGCGCCTCAAGTCCCATTTCAACTGCGGGTCGATAACCGTCAACGGTTCATCGAAAAGAATGGCCGCTACATCGCTTCTGACCAACCCGCGGCCCAGGGAGATCTTCTGTTTGGCATCGGCAGCCAGCCCGGCGGCTTTTTTCTTGAGAAAAGGGGCTAAATCGAGGATTTCGGCGACTTCGCGAACGCGCCGGTCGATTTCGTCGGGCGCCACCCGTCGATTTCGCAAAGGAAAAGCCAGATTGTCGAAAACACTCATGGTGTCGTAAAGAACGGGAAACTGGAAAACCTGGGCAATGTTGCGTTTTTCCGGCGGTAGATCCGTAACGTCCTGTCCGTCAAAAAACACGCGTCCCTTGCTGGGCGTCAACAGCCCGGAAATAACGTTCAGCAATGTTGTTTTGCCGCAGCCCGATGGACCCAGCAAAGCATAGGCACCACCGTCATCCCAGGTGTTGTGGATGCGTTTCAGGGCATAGTCGAATTCTTGCTCGGGCCGGGCGACGTAGCTGTGGGCAATCTCCTGCATGTCGATTCGGGCCATATCGGACTCCTGTTGCCGCTGTCGCAGACGGCATCTTTCGGCCTGTTCCGGACGATCACTGTCGATTCGACGGGCGTCTGACCGGGCAGGCGACCAGTTTACCCGCGTCATCATAGACGAACAAGTTTGTGGGATCGACATAGATGGCGATTTCTTTGCCGATCTTGCGGCTGTGAATACCGGTTTCCTGGACCACCAGCGGGGTGCCGGCATGACGGACGTGGATAAAGGTTTCGGACCCGTTGATCTCCGACAGTTCGACGGCGGCTCTAATTTCGATATCCTGATGTCCGGTTTTTGAGAGAAAAAGATGATGCGCCCGCACGCCGAATTGGTAGCTGCCCTCCGATAGTCCCTGCATGTGACCTGTCAAGGGCACCCGAACATCCCGACCCGCATCGGCTACATTCCCCTGCACCCTGGCGCTGATGTAGTTAATGGGAGGGTCACTGAAAACCTCCGCAACCCGCAGTGTTGACGGACTATGATACACTTCGGCAGTCGCCCCGTTCTGAAGGATGCGACCTTCATCCAGGATGACGATGTTGCCGCCCAACATCAATGCTTCGGCCGGCTCAGTGGTCGTATAGACGACGATGGCTTCACGCTTTTTAAAAATATCCTGAAGCTCTTCCCGCAGTTCCTCGCGCAATTTATAATCCAAGTTGACCAGGGGTTCATCCAGCAGCAGAAGATCGGCATTTTTCACCAGGGACCGGGCGATGGCGATGCGCTGCTGCTGGCCGCCGGAAAGCTCGGCCGGCAGGCGGTCGAGTAGATCTTCGATCCTGAGCATGGCAGCGGTATCGCGAACGCGCCGGTCGATCTCTTTTTTATCCATGCCGGCCAGTCTTAAAGGCGAGGCGATATTTTTATAGACGTTTAGCGAAGGGTAATTGATGAATTGCTGATAGACCATGGCGACGTTGCGCTTACGGACGGAAATGCCGGTAACATCCTGGCCATTCACCAGCACGCGGCCCCGGGTCGGTCGGTCGAGGCCGGCCATAATCCGAAGCAGGGAGGTCTTGCCCGCCAGCGTGCGGCCTAAAATGACGTTGCGGGATCCGGGTGCCAGTTCGAGGTCGATGTCCTTGAGGTGGGCTTCGCGGCCAACAATCTTATCGATCTTCTCAAGGGTTAAGCCCATGAGCAGTCTCCCGGCAATCTATAGGCTTTAAGATAACGGTTTTGGCTGCGTTATCGGTCGTCGCGTATTACAATACAGCCGTCTCTCTCTGGCCTTGCCCAAACCATTATCTTAAAGCCCAAATGCAAATGGAATCTTGGCTGTGAAACTGAGCGTATCGGCGACGATGCTCCCCATTGGCGCGTATAGACATCTGCCATAGCACTGCCCTTCGATTTTCACAAGCGAAAATATAGCGGCGCTTTTTTTCTCTTGACCGGCCTTACACGCCGGCTTTATCGGTTTTGGACGCGACATAGAGCTCAATATCCGCTGCTCCCAACACCTCCGAAAGAGCTTGGGGGGGCGGCCGGTCTGTAAACAGGGCATCGATCTCATCGATACTGCCCAGCCGGACCATGGCATTACGCCCGAATTTGGTATGATCGGTTGCCAGAAAAATCCGCCGAGAATTGTCGATGATGGCTCGCGAGACACGGACTTCACGGTAATCGAAATCGAGAAGCGTGCCGTCCATATCGATGCCGCTGATGCCGATGATGCCGAAATCGACGCGAAACTGCTGGATAAAGTCGATCGTGAGCGGCCCGATGATGCCGCCGTCGCGATGTCTTACCATGCCGCCGGCCACAATGACCTCGAAGTTTTCGTTGCCGCTTAAAATGGAGGCGACATTGAGGTTGTTCGTGATCACTTTGAGTCGCTGATGGTGGCACAGCGCCTTGGCGATTTCCTCGGTCGTGGTGCCGATATTGATAAAAAGAGACGCATTGTTCGGGATTTTATTCGCAACCATTGCGGCAATTCGTTGCTTTTCTCTGAGGCACAACACTTTTCGTTGCGTATAGGCAACGTTTTCGGTACTGGAGGAAACCCCGGCGCCGCCATGATAGCGGTTGATCGACCCTTCTTCGCACAGGGTGTTGATGTCACGCCGAATCGTCTGGGGGGTCACGTTGAAGGTCTGTGACAGAGACTCGATCGTCACGAATCCCCTGCCTTGAACCAGTTCGCGGATTTTTGCATGCCGCGTGCGCATCGGCGCCGTCTTTTTACGCGACGCTTCGTCTTTCCGGCAAAAATTTTGATTGTCGCTGCGTCCTGCCGGATCGGATCGGCCGTTGCCAGCCTGCATATGTCCTCCACCCAACCGGATTCGGGGATTAATATTTTCTTTTAAGAAAATGTACGGAAACTAAATTCACAAACGAAAAATTATCGTGACAGGGTTTTCCGGTTATGTTAGGGCTAAAAAAGAAATGCGATCGCATTTGGTGGCCCTGTTCTTCGTTTAACAGCCTGGCTGTATTTTCACAAGTGAAAATAAAAGGATTTTACCGGCCGTCAATTTATCGTGACCTCAATGACTCAGTCAAAACCACATCTGTTGAAAACCGGCGTGCTCATCATCGGTGCCGGCGTGAC
>JBAVJU010000318.1:0-1699 GCA_049687935.1 Desulfobacterales bacterium
CCAGTGGTTGTGTTAGTAAGATCAGACCCAGGAAAACTACGACCGTATGTTCTATTCTTTTCATGGTTGCGCCCTTTTGTCCAATTTGCTAAGCGAAACACTGTTCGTTTATAACCTATTTGAAAAATCTAACCTGTTGAGTGATATGATGCGCATCCTAAGGAGATTATCAATGATGGAAAAATCTAAGCCGTATGATAGTAAAAAACTATTACTAAATTCCGATAGGAGGGTGATTCATCATTATTCTATAATATTTTCCTGAAACCTGAGTGTCAGATCTAAGGAGAGGTGAAAACATGACCGAGAACAAGAAATACAAGTCCCTCGGGGCGGACGAACTGATGGAGCGGATAAAAAACAAAGAACCACTCCTGTTGATTGACACCCTGACCGGCAGCCACTTCGAAAAGGTGCACCTTCCGGGTGCGCGCAGTGCCTGCGTTTTCGAAGTCACCTTCCTTGAGCAGATGAAAGCGATTGCGGACAGTAAAAAAGCCGAGATTGTTCTGTACGGGTCGAGTGGCCTTTCCAGGGACGCTTGGACGGCCGCCGAAAAACTGCAGCGCGAGGGCTACATCAATATCAGTGTGTTGAACGGTGGACTCGAAGCGTGGCGAGAGCGGGGGTTTGAGCTTGAGGGCGATCAACCGGACATGGTTGATCCTGAAACCGTGCTTCGGCTGGATGACGGCAAATACAGCGTCGACACCAATCAAAGCGTTATCGAGTGGTGCGGCAGGAATCCGAACAATAAGCATTTCGGGACGGTGGGGATAAAAAGGGGAGAGATCGAGGTCAACGGATCCATCCTATCGGGGGTATTCGACATCGACATGGATTCGATCGACAACATCAATCTCAAAGGCGACGAACTCCATCCGGTATTGACATCCCATCTCAAATCCGACGACTTTTTCTTCGTCAAAATGTTTCCCACTGCAACATTGACCATAACTGAGGGCCGCGCGGCCAAGACGCCCTTTACAAGTTCTCCCAACTATGACTTGAAAGCGATCCTCGAACTCAGGGGCGTCAAGGCCGATTTGGCATTTCAAGCCACCGTGACGAGAACAGAAGACGGCGGCTTGGCGGCGGAAGCCCATTTCGACATCGACAGGACCCGCTGGAAGGTGATTTACGGATCCGCCCGGTTTTTCGAAAATCTCGGCATGCACCTCGTGTTTGACCCCATCAGCATTCAGGTAAAAATCGTCACGATTTCTAAGATTATGTGAACGCAAGTATACTGGTCGGCAAGATTAGCGAATCATTTAAGGTATATTCTCATAGAATTTACCAAATATCTCATCTTTGTTTTTCATGATGCTTTTTCTCCTATCTTAAACCCAAAACACCAAAGGAAATATTTCGATGCAGCCTGACAAACTTTTTTCGCCTTTTACGATCAATCGATAATGGATTTGTCGAAACGGCCCGTGGGGCGGTCGAAGCCGGATTCGACGGGATCGAAATTCACGGTGCGCACGGCTACCTGATCTGCAACTTCCTGTCACCCTACTCTAATCGGCGCGCAGACGGCTACGGCGGTTCGGTTGAGAACCGATTCCGGTTTGCCCATGAGGTGATCCAGGCCGTCCGACAAGTCGTACCCGAAGATAGGTTGCTGACCTTCAGAATTTCCAACTGGGGTGTCGCTGATCCCCATGTGTCATTGTTCGAAACAAAGGAAGAATAC
>JBAVJU010000319.1:0-5939 GCA_049687935.1 Desulfobacterales bacterium
GTCGTCGACCGTTTGCCGGAATAAGGGGAGGCAAGAATTCAAGGGGTCAAGGATACAACGGGTCAAAAATAATCAAAAGCGACAATGAGTAAAAAGTGCGGTCAAGGTCCTATCAGTTACACATAAAAGGTCACAGGGAAACCGGCCGAAGGAACCCAACTCGTGTCCATCCACAGGTGGTAGATTTCGGTTCCGGGCAAGGCCGCAGCGAGCTGGCGACCGCAGGCGTAGCGGGCTACGCCGAGGATAGACTGGAGGCGAGAACGCCGACCGGGGCTGAAAGATGCCATTTCTGGACGGAAACTAACTCGTTTTTCGCATACTGATCAGCTTCTGGACCGCATCCTCAGGCAGTCGGCTGATCTCACGGCCGCTGCACAGCGCATAAAAATAAGCCTGAGCCGTTTTTTCCAGCAGTTCCGCATTGTGCATCGCTTCAGCGAGGTCCACACCAAGGCAGAGTGCGCCGTGGTTCTGGATGATGTAGCAGCGGCAGCCGTTCTGCAGCCCCGATACCACATTGTCGACCAGCGCCGGACTGCCCGAGAGGGCATAAGGAATGACGGCGACTTCGGCACCGATTTCATAAGTGATTTCATCGAAGAGCGCCGGAATCGGCTGCTTGATCAATGCCAGAACACTGGCAAACATCTGGTGAGTGTGAACCACGGCATCGACATCCGGGCGGCTCTTGTAAACGCCGGCGTGCATGGCCGATTCCATCGAGGGCGGCAGGAGACCTTCGATTGGGTTGAGCTGTGGATCGATGACGCAGATGTCATGAGTCGACATCTTGTGGTAGGGTTTGCGGCTCGGCGTGATCACGATCCGGTTTTCGGCACGCATGTACAGGGAAACATTGCCGCCGCTGCCGAGTTTGGCGCCGAAAAAGCCATTATCGCACAACCACCGCGCACTGGAGAGCACCTCATTTTTAAGGGCCTCGTAATCCGCCATCTCGCCATTCTTTCTAACTGATGCCCTTCAACGGTTGCATTCAAAAAAACCGGCTCAGTTTTCGGCCCGGAAATGGTCAATTTTTCGCAAGCCCTAAGGTTCGATCCTGGTCCCCAATACGTCCAGAAAAGCCGCCAGCCAGCGCGGATGGGCCGGCCAGGCCGGTGCTGTAACGAGGTTTCCGTCCCGATGGGCCTGGTCAACGGCGATGTCGATGAATTCGCCGCCGGCGCCGGTCACGTCCGGTCCGACCGCCGGATAGCCCGAACAGCTGCGCCCCTTGAGGACGCCGGCCGCGGCGAGAACCTGGGCGCCGTGACAGACCGCCGCAATGGGTTTGCCGGTCTCGGCAAAGTGCCGCACGATTTGAATGACCCGCTTGTTGAGCCGGATGTACTCGGGTGCCCGGCCCCCGGGAATAACCAGGGCATCGTAGTCTTCCGCCCTGATTTCGTCAAAGCTGGCGTTGAGGGCAAAATTGTGTCCCGGCTTTTCGCTGTAGGTCTGGTCGCCTTCGAAATCGTGCACCGCCGTGCGGACGGTTTCGCCGGCTTTTTTGTCCGGACAGGCGGCGTGCACCGTGTGGCCGACCATTTGAAGGGCCTGAAACGGTACCATTACCTCGTAGTCCTCTACGAAGTCGCCCACAAGCATTAGAATTTTCTTGGCGCTCATGTGATTCCCCTTTCGGTTTTTTCGGGTGTTACCGCCGTTTGTGGCGAGGTAGGCTCAATCGATTAACAGCACATGTCATGCTGCTCTCGTGAATATTAACCACGCGGGGCTTCAAATGCAATCCAGACCCCGTCAATACTTCTCATCGGCATATTCGAGCCAGCCTCCCGCTGTTACCAGAGCGCGGTCGAAATCGGAGATGGTAAAGGGCATCTGTTCGCTGCCGTCCGCGGCGCGAATGGTCAATATGGCCTGATCGAGGTCAATGTCTATGCTGGGACTCCGACCGGCATAGACAGTAAAAAGGTGATCGACGGTGCCGGCCGGCAATTCGATCGCCAGCAGGCCGCAGTTGAACATGTTCTGGCGGAAGATGCGTGCAAAACTCGGGGCGACGACCAGATGAATGTCGTTGACCTCCAGAGCCCATGCGGCGTGCTCGCGCGACGAACCGCAGCCGAAATTCTCCCTCGTGACGATGACGCTCTTTCCCGGCAGATCCCGTCGGGGGTCGAACCCGTCTAATTCGAGGTCTTCGAGCAGATAGGGCTTGAGCGCCTCCCTGGCGTTTTCGGTGAGGTATTTGGCCGGAATGATTTCATCGGTGTTGATGTCGGCCCGGTCGAGGAACAGAACGCTGCCGCCGAAGGTCTTCATAAGATTGCTTTCCTTACTCCTTAAACAGTTCCGAGTTGGTGATCCGTCCGGCAATGGCTGTGGCCGCTGCCGTGGCCGGGCTCATCAGGTGGACCATGCCGCCGCGTCCCATGCGACCGTAAAAATTGCGGTTGGTGGTGGCGGCGCAAACTTCGCCTTCGGCCAGAACGCCGGTGCTCATGCCCAAACAGGCTCCGCAGGTGGGGTTGGTGACGCAGAAGCCGGCGTCCATGAAGATCTTGATCAGCCCCTCCTCCAGGGCCTGATGGTAGACTTTCGGCGTGGCCGGAGAGAGGATGCCGCGCACCGCGGCGTTGACCTTCTTGCCCTTGAGCACGGCGGCGGCTACCCGCAGGTCTTCGATGCGGCCGTTGGTGCAGGAACCGATATAGACCTGATCGACGGGAGTGCCGGCCATCCGATCGACCGGTTTGACGTTGTCCGGCCTAAACCCGTCGGTCGTCTGCGGCGCCAGGTCGTCAATCCGGTGCTCGATGACCGTTTCATAAGCGGCGTCCGGATCGGTGGTAAAGGCCTGGTAGGCTTCCAGTGCGGCCTGCTTTGAGGCAAACTCATCCTTGATGAACTCCCAGAGATACGCCACGGTGGTGGCGTCCGGTGCGCAGATCCCGCTGGTCGCGCCGGCCTCGACCGCCATATTGCAAAGGGTCATGCGGGCTTCCATGCTCATATTGTCTACCGCCGGTCCGGCAAACTCGATCACGTGATGGGTGGCGCCGCCCACGCCGATCCGTCCGATGATCGAAAGGATCACATCCTTGGCGAATACCCCCGGTCTCAGTCGGCCGGTTACATCGATCCGGATCGTCTTCGGGTGCTTGAAGGCGCAAACACCTTTGAGAATGCCCACCTCGAGGTCGGTTGTGCCGACACCGGCGGCAAATGCCCCGAAGGCGCCGAGGGTGCAGGTGTGCGAGTCGCCCATGATGATGGTTTGACCCGGTCGCACGAAGCCTTTTTCCGGGAACAGGGCGTGACAGACACCGTTGCAGCCGATGTCGAAGAAGTCTTGAATCCCGTGGCGGCGGGCCCAGTCGCGCAGAATCTTTCCCTGGGTTGCGGTTTTAGAGTCCTTGGCCGGCGTCACGTGGTCGATGACCGCCTTAATCTTGGCCGGATCGAAGACCTGGTCCCGGCCGCGGCGCACCAGGTCGTTGATGGCGATCGGCGTCGTGATCTCATGACAGAACACGCGATCCAGACGCAGGACGTGAATGTCGGCCGCCGGATTGTCGACGAGGTGAGCGGCGAAGATTTTTTCGGCGATTGTTTTTCCCATGTCTGGCCTTAAAATTTATGAGTTAACCATGAGATTTTAAACGAATATAGATTTAACATGCAGGCCATGTCAAAAATCATAAGCGTTTAATCGATAAAATCGATGATACCCTTCAATCCCGCCGGTGGCGGGACTAAACCGGCTAAACCGGCTAAACGGGCTAAACGGGTCTAACGGGCAAACGGGCTAAACGGGCTCAACCGACCCAACCGACCCAACCGGCTCAATCGGTGTCGGTTCGCAGGACGGACAGAAACGCCGACTGCGGTATCATCACCTGACCGACCATTTTCATCCGTTTTTTGCCGCGCTTTTGCTTTTCCAGCAATTTTCGCTTGCGGGTAATGTCGCCGCCGTAGCACTTGGCGGTCACGTCTTTCCTGAGTGGAGACAGCGTCTTGCGGGAGATGATGTTGCCGCCGATGGCGCCCTGGATGGCGATTTTGAACATCTGCCGCGGGATTTCCTGCTGCAGCTTTTCGCAGGCCAGCCGGGCCCGTTCGACGGCCCGATCCCGGTGAATCAGCTGGGAGAGGGCGTCCACCCGGTCGCCGTTGATCAGGATGTCCAGTTTGACGAGGTCGGTCTGGCGGTGATCGAGCAGTTCGTAGTCAAAGGACCCGTACCCCTGGGTGATGGACTTGAGTTTGTCGTAAAAGTCGTAGATCACCTCCGCCAGGGGCAGTTCGAATATCATTTCCAGCCGGTTGCTCGTCAGATACTGGTAATTGACACTGGTGCCGCGCCGGTCGAGACACAGCTTCATGACCGCCCCCATGTACCGGTCCGGGATCATGATGGTGGCCCGTATGAACGGTTCCCTGGTGACGCTGATGCTGGTCGGGTCCGGATAGTGCGCGGGGTTGTCGATCACCAGTTCGGTGCCGTCGTTCATGGTGAGTTTGTAGCGGACCGACGGCGCCGTCAGGATCAGCGACAGGTCGTATTCGCGCTCCAGTCTTTCCTGAACCACCTCCAGGTGCAGCAGACCTAAAAATCCGCACCGAAAACCGAAACCGAGGGCCACCGACGTGTCTTTTTCGTAAACGAGGGAAGCATCGTTGAGCTTGAGTTTCTCGATGGCGACGGCGAGGTCCTCGTACCCGTCCGACGCCACCGGGTAGATGGACGAGAACACCACCGGCTTGGCCTCTTTGAAGCCGGGCATCGGTTTGTCGCACGGCCGGTCCCGCAGCGTGATCGTGTCGCCGCTGCGGGTGTCGCTGACGGTCTTGATGCCGGCGATGACGTAACCGACCTGACCGGCGGAAAGAAATTTCTGGGGCACCATTTCGATCTGGAAAATCCCCACCTCTTCCACCCGGTGGGCGGCATTGTTGGACATGAAGCGGATGACGTCGCCGGGGGCGATCCGTCCCTGAAAAACGCGAAAGTGGACCACCGTCCCGCGGTAGGAATCATAGTGTGAATCGAAAATAAGGGCCTTCAATGGGGCTTCCGGGTCCCCCTTGGGCGGCGGCAGCTTACGGACAATCGTCTCCAAGACCTCCGTGACGCCGGTTCCTTCCTTGGCTGAGACGAGAAGGGCCTCGTCGGGATCGAGCCCAAGATCCTCGTTGATCTGTTTTTTGACACGCTCGATATCGGCGGACGGCAGATCGATTTTGTTGATGACCGGAATGATCTCGAGGTCATGCTCCATGGCCAGGTAGAGATTGGCCAGGGTCTGGGCCTCGACCCCCTGGCTGGCGTCGATCAGAAGCAATGCGCCTTCGCAGGACGCCAGCGCGCGGGACACCTCGTAGCTGAAGTCGACGTGGCCGGGTGTGTCGATGAGGTTGAGATGATAGTCCCGGCCGTCGGCGGCGTGGTAGGGGAGGCAGACGGACTGGCTCTTGATGGTGATCCCGCGCTCGCGCTCGATATCCATCGAATCGAGAATCTGGTCGTGAAAGTCCCGTTCCGAAATGATGTGGGTGGCCTGGATCAGGCGATCGCAGAGAGTTGACTTGCCGTGGTCGATATGGGCAATAATACTGAAATTTCTGATATTGATCATTGTTTGACCGTCTGCGGCTGCATCGCCCCGCCGCCGCGATAATGTGTGCCGGGTCGGGCGGCAGGAATCCTGTAGCGGGTGAAACTGCCGGAAGGACGTTTACGTGAAGAAAAAGTTAGATTTTTAACCGGCGTCAGTACAAGGTACTGAGGCGATTGGATTATTTTAAAAGTGAGTTGACACCGTATTATTTTGAGTTTATACTTCGTGGCTATTGATTTATATTAAAGTATTTAACCTATCAGATTCTTTCCAAATATGTCAACCCCGGTAAAGAGAAACCCTGCCGGTCCATCGTCAAAATAGTCTCGATGCCGCTAACATATAAAA
>JBAVJU010000320.1:0-3733 GCA_049687935.1 Desulfobacterales bacterium
CACCTACACGGTCTTTGAGTTTACATCCGGCATTCAAAATGAAGCATTGGATCTGATAAGATACTGCTCGCGGGTCAAAATGGGCTCCGGGAATTGGGCAATGTTCTGGTGTTGTCGACCCGGTTGAATTTTCGCGAGAACGGCCACTCGGCAAATAACTCATTAAATAATTTGAATAATTATGTCAAGATTTGGTAGTTCACCATTAATCGCTTTCTGCACAAATGTTATTTCAAGGTGACCCCTTTTGTTGAAATGATTATGTTGGTGTTATAAAGGTAATTTATTTTAATCTAAAGTGTATTTGAGTCGCCTTGATAAAGAAGGCGGTTGGCGAGGGGGGCAAAGAGATGAAGGCCTGCGGGAAATATGCCATCGTCATTGTCGCGATCGTTTGCGTCCTCGCAAGTGTCGGCGCGGTTTCTGCATTTCGATGCGGCACTCAGTTGGTGGGCGAAGGGGACACGCGAGCTGAGGTCATCCAGAAGTGCGGTGAACCCACCTTTGTCGATTCATGGGAAGAGGAGCTGGTTCAAAGGGATTTCGGCGCTGTTCCAGACTATGATCCCAGAACCGGAAGATACGGGGAGTCTCGACAGCCCTTTCTCGTCAAGGTTCAGGTAAAGATCGAGTTGTGGACCTACAACCTGGGGCCAACCCAGTTTACCCGCTATCTGAGATTTGAAAACGGCATCCTCAAAGAAATAACAACGGGAGCTAAAGGGTATTAGCTCGTGTCCGTCCACGGTTTAATTAATGCCGCTAAACGGTTTCCGATTTTAGCCAAGTAACCGGCAAGGGGGTATGTGGTCGATGAGCCGCCGAGAAGATATCTGAAAAAGACCGTCACTTCAGCGCAAACCCTTAATCCGGCGCTTGATGAAAAAATTGAGAACAAAATCGATGTGGGATCGCATGGTGTCGAAAGCGCGCTCGGGGTCGTGATCCCGAATCGCCTGAAAAACGGAAGTGTGTTGGGCGATGATTTTTTCGATGTTGGCCGGTTCTTCGTAGAGATAGGCCAGATTTTCCTTGATGCCAACGAAGAGATAATCGTAGAAGGAACGCATCAAATAGACTTGGAGAGGGTTTTTGCTGGCATAGGTGACCGCCATGTGAAAGGCGACGTCGGCCTCGGTCCCCAGCCGCCCGGCTTGGACCTCCTTGCGCATTTCGTCAAGACTTTTTTCCAGAAACTGCAGGTCGCTCTCCTCAGCCCGCATGGCCGCCAGCGAAGCGGCATTGCATTCGAGACCCATTCGCACCTCCAGAAGGTCTTCCAGGCTCGCGTTTTGAGTTTCCATGGCAACCGCCAAAGGGTGTTTGTCGGTTGGTTCCGGCACGCGCACGAATGTTCCCTGCCCCTGATGCTGCTCCAGTAGGCCCATGGCCACCAGCTTGCCGATCGCATCGCGAACCGAGGTGCGGCTGACCTTAAGGGCCTCGGCCAGGTCCCGTTCGGGTGGAATCTGCTGTCCCGGCTTGAATTCGCCGCGGAAAATCAGCTCACGCAACTGCTCTAATACCTGGTCGGAGATGCGCTTCGGCTTGATCGGCTTAAGCGGTGTATTCATCATTTGGGTACCTTGACCATCATTCGCCGGCTCGGAGACGCCAGGGACTCCGATGACAGGTGAAGGGGGAGGCTCAATCTAATGGTATGACCATTTACGGACGCCTCACCGGCTCTTTCGGTATGACGATTGAAAAGAATTAATTATTTCCTATCAAATGGTTAAGTAAGAATCAAGAAAATTTAGCTTTTACCCTTGACAGATATAAAACCCAAAATGTAATAGTGGTATAACCAATCATATCGGAGCCCCGCCGCAACCTAACTTTCGAAATTTTCGCCTTCAGGAGGATGCATCCAATGCCATCAACAACGCTTTCAGCGGTAGACCTTCACACCCGCTTCAAGCAAAAAGCCGAATTGGTATCGGCCATCGTATCCGATGTGGAGACCATCCGGGAAGCTCTCGAATACTGCGTTGATCTGTGTGAGCGCAAGCAAGCCTGCCAATTGTTGATTTCCGGTTGCGATGATTCCCTCTCTTCGGAAGCCGAAGCGCTTTGCGATCTCAAACAGGAGAAAATCATCGCCGCCCCCGCTTTGCCGCCGGAACAAGCCGAGGTGCTCAACGAGTTGTGCGCGGCCAGGGGCATCCGGCTGGTGACCGACGGGTTGCGACAGCATTTGTCCGGAATCGACATCGGCCTGACGTTCATCGACTACGGCATCGCTGAAACCGGCACCCTGGTGATCGACTCGAGCAGTGAAGACGTCCGGCTATCGACAATGGTCAGCGAGATTCACATCGGTATTCTACCCAAGTCGAAAATTCGGCCGAGTGCCTACGATCTGGAAAAAGAACTACGGGAAACCATGCAAACGGCTCCCAGTTACCTGGCCTTTATCACCGGGGCCAGTCGCACGGCCGACATCGAAAGGGTCCTGGCACTGGGGGTTCACGGCCCCCTGGAACTTCACATTCTGCTTCTGGAGGACGACTGATGCAGGAAGCCCGTAATCTAAAAGAATACAAGAAAGAAGTCGATGACGCTCTTCAGAACTCGTTCCTGCGCAGTGCCATGGACAAGTTCGCGGTCGCCTACCGTTCCGGCCGGGCCAACGCCTTTGCCGGCATGGACGTGGAGGGCCTGGTAGCAGAGATAGCCGCTGCCAAGGATGACGCATTGGCGCGGATGGATGCGCTTTTCGAGGAATTCAAAGAAAATGCCTCAAAAGCGGGCGTGCACGTCCATCTGGCCAAAACAGCCGGCGAAGCCAATGCGATCATTGCCCGCATCGCCCGCGACAACGACGTGAAAAAGATCGTCAAGTCCAAGTCGATGACCGCCGAGGAAACCCTCTTGAACCACGATCTCGAAGCCGAGGGTTTCGAGGTCACCGAAACCGATCTGGGCGAGTGGATCATTCAATTGCGCGGTGAGGGCCCGTCTCACATGGTGATGCCGGCCATTCACCTGTCGCGCTACCAGGTGGCGGACCTTTTCACGGAGGTAACCGGTCACAAGCAGGAATCCGAGATCGAACGCCTGGTAAAAGTGGCCCGCCGGGAACTGCGCCAAAAGTATGTCGAGGCGGACATGGGGATATCGGGCGCCAATTTTGCCTTGGCCGACACCGGTACGATCGGCCTGACCACAAATGAGGGCAATGCCCGCCTGGTGACCACCTTGCCGCGGGTGCATGTGGCCTTGATCGGCCTGGACAAGCTGCTGCCGACGCTTCACGACGCCCTGCTGATCAATCGCGTGCTGCCGCGCAACGCCACCGGGCAAGGCATCACTTCCTATGTCACCTGGATCACTGGCCGCAACGCCTGCGGCGCCGCACCGGACAACAAAAAAGTGATGCACATCGTGTTTCTCGACAACGGCCGGCGGGCACTGGCCAAAGACCCGGTATTTTCTCAGGTGCTTCGCTGCGTGCGCTGCGGCGCCTGCGCCAACGTCTGCCCGGTGTATCGCATGGTGGGCGGCCACCGCTATGGCCACATCTATATCGGCGCCATCGGGCTCATCGTGACCTATTTCTTTCACGGGCGGGACAAGGCCAAGAACCTGGTTCAAAATTGCATCAACTGCGGCGCCTGCAAGGCCGTCTGCGCCGCCGGCATCGATCTGCCCCATCTCATCAAGGAGATCCACGCCGTTATTCAGGATGAAGAAGGCCATCCGCTGACCAGCCTGCTGCTGGGCAAATTGC
>JBAVJU010000321.1:0-2247 GCA_049687935.1 Desulfobacterales bacterium
CGGGGATGTCGGCCGCCGCCTGTTTGAGACAAGCAGCGGCCAACGGAATGTTTCCGGTCCGTTTTCCGTAGTTCAGTTGTGGAATCGGAAGCTGAAGCAGCAACGCGCGAAGCATGAGGATATCCTCGCAAACCGGCGGATATCCAGGGAGGTCAGCCGGTGGTAATGTGACAGACGCGCCGGAGCCATCGCGATGAATCGCGCCATAGGCGCCTCAAACTGAGGCGCTTGTTTAAATCGATCAGCCGGAAGGCCGGCAGGCCGGTTTCGAATCGAAGCCGCCCGAACCCTTGGGGATGCCGCTGGCCCGGAAGCAACCGGCCGACATCAATTTTTCGACATCCGGACACGCGCACTGGGGGCAGGCCGGTGCGGTATCATTGGCCGTCAAGGCCAGGTATTCGAAACAGTGGCAGCAGCTTTTGCACTGGTATTCATAAATCGGCATTAAACATTCCCTCACTTTCAGATGGGTTTTATAGTTTACGCTTTATGAGATGATCGAATTCAGAGGGTTACATTTTATTACGGATCAGGGTTTCCAACGAACGGGTAGACCGGGAACATCGACCCCCGAGGGCTCATGGCGTCTTTTTTCCCTTTCCACTGCATCTGTTTTCGACCGCCACCGGTAAAGCGCTTCCCAGATCTGGTAATAGGCATCCTGCCGCAAGCGGTCTTCCACGGGCACGATGGCTTCTTTTACCGACGGATAATCTATCTGAAGGGCGCAGTCCGCCAGATAAGCCGACCATGCGTGTTTGGCGATTTTGACGCTGCAGCGGTAGGCGGTGCCGAAGTTTTCCGTGATTTGCCCCTCATCGCAATAACCGTTCAACCGCTTGACCAGGCGGCAGATATCCTCCCTGGACTGAGACCTCACCGCCAGTTCGTCCGCGCGGCAGGTTTTATCCCAGACCACCGAGAAAAATCCTTCTCGGGTGAAGACCCACATGATATTAACTCCTTGTACATTTCTGTATCGAAAACTGAGCAGTGCTCTTTATGAAGCCCTGTATGGGCACTTCACAACTCTGTTCGATGTATTATTGTAAAACAATTATTTTGAGTTTATGGTATACCACAAATTATCCCTTTACAACAATTTTGGGATTGAAATCGGGATCGGCGCCCTGTTCTGTAGAACCGACGCTGAATAATTTACTGGCCCCGGAAACGGGCCTTTTAATTGAAAGGAAATTATCATGAAGTGCAAAGACCGATTTTATGCCGCGACGACCTTGCTTGTGATGATCGTGCTCCTTGCCGTCGGTTCGGCAGGTGCGCAGAAAGCCTCGACTGAAAAGACGTCGCCGGATAAAGCGGCGACCGTCAATGGAACCGTCATTCCCAGACAGACGCTCGATCGCGAGGTAAGGCTGTTTACCGATCGCATGGTACGTCAGGGGCGGCAAGTGCCGGACCTCCAGGTGCCGGTTCTCAAAAATGAGATTCTGGACAGTTTGATCGACCAGGAACTGCTCTACCAGGACAGCCAGAAGCAACACGTTCAGGTAGACAATAAGACTGTCGACGAAAAATATGACGAAATCAAGAAGCGGTTCAAAACCGAGCAGGAATTCAAGGATGCCATTGCCAAGATGGAGGTTACGGAAGCAGAGATCCGGTCACAGCTGGAGAAAGGCCTGGCCATCGACGAACTGCTGAAATCCAAAGTCGTCAAAGACATCCAGGTGACAGAAGCGGAAGCCAAAAAGTATTATGACGAGCACACCGACCAGTTCAAGCAGGCCGAGCAGGTCAAGGCCAGCCATATCCTGATCCAGGTTGCACCGGATGCCAGTGACGAAAATAAAGTCGAAGCCAAGAAAAAAATCGCGGCCGTGCAGGAGAAATTGAAGAAGGGCGAAGATTTTGCGGCGGTGGCCCAGGAGTCCTCCGAGGGACCGAGCAAGAGCAAAGGCGGCGACTTGGGGTTTTTTCAGCGCGGCCAAATGGACCCAACTTTTGAAGAAACGGCTTTCGCGCTCGAGCCTGGCAAGGTCAGTGACGTGGTGGAGACCCGATTCGGTTATCACATCATCAAGGTCGACGAAAAAAAGCCTGAAACGACCCTTGCCTTCAGCGATGAGAAAGACAAAATTGAGCAGTTTTTAAAGCAGCAAAAAACGCGTGAAAAGATCGAAGGCTACCTGGAAGACCTGCGTAAGAAAGCCAAGATAGACAAGTTCATTTAGGGACGACGCACAGACCCTCGCTTGATGCCCCTTGTGCCAATCATGGTGC
>JBAVJU010000322.1:0-2089 GCA_049687935.1 Desulfobacterales bacterium
GTATTGAGCGTGCCATGGCGCGGAGAAAAAAAAAGAGCCCATGATAGCGACAATTCCCCATAGCGCGATTCGCCCGGAAGACAGCACTCTGTTGCAGTATGAAGCGTTACCCCTGCAGTTGCATAAAAAAAAGTAAAAAAAGGAAGTAAAAAAACTTGCGGAGGCCCGTGGATTGTGGTTATAAAGAGATTGTCTAGCAAACAATCAACCCAATCCAGGAGGCCACCGCAAGTGAAATCCAGTAAAGCACAAATTCAGGCAAAATTCCACAAGATTCCCGTAATGCGTTTTGAAGATCAGAAACTGACATCCTTTTCCGGACTGCTCATTTTTCAACTGCTCTTCAAGCGCCTCGATCTAAAACAGCGACTCAAACAGTGCTTTGCGCATTTGAAGGTATCACCGATATTTGGCCGCCATTTGGTTGTGCTGTTGCTCGTCATCCATCTGATCATTGGTTTCAGACGCCTGCGCGATGTCGACTATTACCGGGATGATCCAATGGTGCTGCGCTTAATGGGGCTGCGCAAACTGCCGGATGTTTCCACTATCTCAAGAGCCCTTTCGCAAATGGAAACAAAGGGCGTTGAAAACGTCCGGTGTCTGTCCCGCGGCATTGTTATCGAGGCGCTGCGGCGCGAGAGCCTGCCGCGGTTGACATTTGATTTTGACGGCTCAGTTCAATCCACCAAAGGCCACGCCGAAGGCACGGCCGTCGGCTTCAACAAAACCAAGAAAGGCGCGCGAAGCTACTACCCGCTGTTTTGCACTGTGGCGCAGACCGGACAATTTTTCGACCTCTACCACCGCCCCGGCAATGTCCATGATTCAAACGGTGCCGCGCACTTCATGCTCGAGTGTTTCGAGAATGCCAAAGCGGCGCTGAACACGGCCAGCTTAGAATCACGGGTCGATGCCGCCTTTTTCAACCAGGATGTCTTTCCTGTTTTTAACAAAAGCCACGTTAAATTTACGGCCTCGGTGCCCTTTGAAAGATTCCCGCAACTAAAAGAGATGATCGAGCAACGCAAACGCTGGCACAAGATCGATGAAAAATGGTCCTTTTTTGAAACTCAATGGAAACCCAAATGCTGGGATGATGCCTTTCGGTTCATATTCACTCGCAAAAAAACCAAAAAACAGCATAAAGGCCCTTTACAGTTAGACCTGTTTGAGCCACGAGATTTTAATTACGACTACAAGGTCATTGTGACCAACAAGGGCGAATCGGCCAAAAGTGTGGTCCTGTTTCATAACGGTCGTGGCAGCCAGGAAGCTATCTTTGGCGATGCGAAAAATGATGCTGCTCTGGATACGATCGCCACAAAAAGGCTGGCTGGCAATCAAATATTTACCCTCTGTGCGATGATGGCTCACAACCTGTCACGCGAATTGCAGATGATCGCCGCCCCACCTGCTCCCCGGGCTCTTCCGAAGCGAACAGCCGCTTGGTGCTTTGAAAGATTGGATACGCTGAGACATCGCATCATCCAGAGAGCCGGTCGTCTTACGCGGCCGCAGGGTGAACTCACTCTCACTATGAGTGCCAATCAGGCTGTCCGTGAAGATCTGCTTCATTTCATCGATTTGTTGCAGAATGTAGCGTGATCGAGCTGAAGTAAAATTCAAAAGTTTTTTACAACGCTGGGGTTAAGAAATCTCAGATAATGGAACAACGCCATGCGATTTTTGATAAATCGATTACTGCTGACCCTCGTTTTATTCGGCCTCGCCGGACCGGCTTTGAATATCGTTTTTGCGGATCAATACAGCTGTTTCCTTCAGGCGCCGGATCAGGATGTGTATGTCCGTGATTTTTCCGTGGACAGCTTCGGCGACCAGCAGGTGGAAGTCTGGAGCGGTGTGATCCCGAAAAACCAACAGCAGCAGATCATCAGCAACACCGCAATGATCCTCTACGATCACCAGAATCGGCCCGATGGCCCGTTTGAAGGTCAAACCCAACAAGCGTGCGGCGGTGACGGCGTAATCCAGATTTTTCCCTAAACAAGGTCGAGGTTGTTTATGCAAATATGGGGCCCGGCGCTTGACAGGCATTACGTCTGCTGTATTTTTCGAGGTTATACGG
>JBAVJU010000323.1:0-4577 GCA_049687935.1 Desulfobacterales bacterium
TACTCCAGTCTTATTTCTGGGTCCCCACCTACGAGCAGCAAACACGCGGCAATCCCAACCGGCTCAGCACCTATGTTACCGCTTCAACCGGAGATGCCAGCCTTCTCAACCCCATTCTTTCGGCCGATTCGGCCAGCAGCCAGGTCGAGGCGCAGGTGTTCGAGGGGCTGATCGATCGTGACGAGAACCTGCAATTTCGCGGTCGGGTGGCGCAGGGTTGGGAGCTTTACGAAGAAGCCTACTTCTACGTCAACCCCGCCCGTCCGCTCGCCGGAGCCGACCCGGCCGACCCGCAGACGGTCGCCGACCTGATCCGCGGCGCCATAGCTTCGAAGGCGCCGATGGATCCGGAACTAAGGACCACACTTGACCGCATCACCGCCATAACCGTATTGCCGCCCCGCCGGTTTACCGCGATCCGCAAAGCCGTGGATGAAGGGGCAACCTCGGGCGCTCCGGCAATCGAGCTCACGGTCAGTGCACCGGCCCGCATCAAGCTCCGTCTGAGCGAGGTCGACCAGAACCTCTTCGGCCACCTGCAGCTTCTGCTCGGCGACACTTATTTCGATGCCTTTGACAGTGCGCGCTTCCTGCAGGCCGACCGGCCACTGTCGGCCGAACGGCTGGCGGCATTTGCCCGCGATCTCCTGCCGTCAACAGAACAGAATCCGGTCATCGTTTTTCACCTCCGGCCGGGCGTCCGCTTTCACGACGGCCACCTGCTGGAAGCCGACGATGTGCGGTTCACCTACGAAGCCATCATGGACCCGCGTAACCTGTCGCCCCGCACCAGCGATTACGAACCGGTGAAAACCGTGGAGGTCATCGATCCGCAGACCGTCCGCATCATTTACAAGAGGTTGTATTCACCGGCCTTCGGCACATGGCAGATGGGCATTCTGCCCGAGCACCTCCTCAACGGCGAGGCCTTGCGAAAAGAGGCCCTTGCGCGTGGTCTGGACCCGCAAAATTTCAGCCTGCGGGACAGCCGCTTCAATCGCCATCCGATCGGATGCGGCCCCTTCAGATTCATCGAATGGCAGTCGGATCAATTCATCATTCTGGACCGTTTTCCGGAATACTGGGAGGGCGCACCCAATTACAAAACCTTTGCCTATCGCATCATCCCCAACGTTCTGACCCAGGAGATGGAATTTTACGCCGGCACCGTCGACAGCTATGCGGTTCAGCCCTTTCAGGTGGCGCGCCTGAGCACCGACCCCCGCTTTCAAAACTTTTCGGGGCTTTCCTTCGGCTACACATATATTGGCTACAACATGCGCCGGGAACCCTTCAACGACCAGCGGGTGCGTCTGGCCCTCGGCATGGCCATTGACGTCGAGAAGCTCATCCGGTATGTGCTTCACGGCCAGGGAGAGCGCATTACCGGTCCCTTTCCCAAGCAGACCGATTTTTACGACAACGCCATCGCGCCGGTTCCCTACGACCCGCAGGGGGCACTGCGACTGCTGCGGGAGGCGGGCTGGCAGCGCAACGCCCAGGGGTGGCTGGAAAAAAATGGAAAACGCCTGTCCTTCACCCTGATCACCAACAGCGGCAACGACATCCGCAAGTCCATTCTGGCCATTGCCCAGGACGCCTGGAAACAGATCGGCATCGATGTCAGCACCGATCTGCTGGAGTGGTCGGTCTTTATCCAGGAGCGGGTCAACAAACTCGATTTCGACGCGATTGTGCTGGGCTGGTCGATGGGGATCGATCCGGACCTCTACCAGATCTGGCATTCCAGTCAGACCAACCCGAATCAGCTCAACTTCGTGGCCTTCAAGAACCAGGCGGCAGACGATTTGATCATCAGGATCCGGCAGGAATACAACCATCAAAAACTAATGGCTTATTGCCATCGGCTGCATGCCATCATCGCCGCGGAGCAGCCCTACACATTTCTTTACGTCGGCAAGTGGACGGCAGTTCTCGACAAGCGCATCGTCATCGAAACCGTTGATGCCGGCGGTCAGACCGTTTTTGAAAAAATCACCCCGACCAAGACCGGAAACTTTATGTTTTACTTTAATAAATGGGTGAAATTGCCGGACGCTCCGGTATTCAACGCCGAAGGATAATGTGGCTGAATGATCTCATTCATCGGGCGCAGCGTCGTTCAGAAAGTCATCACCCTGTTTTTCGTGTCGGTGGTATCGTTTTTGATTATCCACCTGGCGCCCGGCGAGCCCAGCCAGGTCGACCCGATGAATCCCAAGTTCACGCCCGAGATGGTGGAGCGGTTTCGCCGTCAGTTCCACCTGGACAAACCGCTCTACGCGCAGTACCTGCTCTTTTATAAAGACCTTATTACGGGCCGGACCGTTTCGTGGAAAGACAATCAGGCGGTCCTCAAAAAAATCTGGGACCGTTTCCTGAACAGCCTGCCCCTGTTCGTGGTCGGCACCATTCTGACCTGGACCCTCTCCTTTCCGGTCGGCATCCACTCGGCCATCCGCCGCGGCAGTCTGTTCGACCGGGGCGCGACGTTCGTGGCCTATTTTCTGATCTCGATACCCGGTTTTTTCTTCGCCTACCTTCTCATCATCCTGGTGGTGACGAATTTTCAGGTGCCCGTGATCGGCATGCAAACCTTCGGTATGGGGGATGCATCGCCGGTGCACCTGGTGATGAACCGGATCTGGCACCTGCTGCTGCCCTCGATTTTGGGGGCCACCGGGGGAATTGCCATACTGTCACGCTACGTCCGCAGTCAAATGCTGGAAGTCGAGGGCCAGGACTACATCCGCACGGCCAGGGCCAAGGGCCTGCCGCCCGACGACGTCCATTACCGCCACGCCCTGCGCAATGCGCTGCTGCCGTTCGTAACGATGTTCGGCTTGATCCTGCCGGGACTGATCGGCGGTTCGGTCATCATCGAGTCGATTTTCTCCTGGCCGGGCATGGGCCGGATGGCCTATGAGGCCATCCTGGCCAGAGATTACCCGGTCATTTTGACCGTCAATTTCATATCCGCGGTCCTGGTGCTGATCGGGACCTTCATATCCGACCTGCTGTACATGGTGGTCGATCCGAGGATCCGGTTGTGATGCAAGGTCGAAATCCGGCGCCGCCGGCGCCGGAAAACGTTCTCGAGCGCCCGCTGGCTCCCCGGCGCACACTCTGGCAGCAGTTCTGGACGGTTTTCAGGCAAAACCGCCTGGCCGTGATCGGCTTGGTCTGTTTTCTGCTTTTCTTCACGACCGCCGTTGCGGGCCTGCTGCTGACCTCCGGCAATCAGCCCGTGCTGAATCCAACTGTCATCCGGCTGCAGGAAAAACTGCGCCCCCCCTTCGCCGTGCCGAATCTGGCAACGCTGCGGCCCAGCGAAGTCCCGGCCCTGGGCATCTACTTGCTCGGCACGGATGAACTGGGGCGGGACGTGTTCGCCCGCATGCTGCAGGGGGCCTGGGTGTCGCTGACCGTCGGCTTCGTCGCCGTGGGGATCTCGATTGTGATCGGAATCTTTCTCGGCGGCATTGCCGGCTATTACGGGCAAAACGCAGTGCGGCTGGATCATGTCCTGGTGGCGGTGTTGCTGTCGGCCGGCTTCGTCCTGCTGGCCGTAAGCCCTGCCTGGGGCGCGGTTCTGCTTCTTTTTGGCGCAATTGCCGCCTACGGGCTGCTTTCCGGCGCGGGGCACACGCCGCCGGGGCGCCAGCCGACCGTCCTTTCGCGGTTTCTGCGCGCGAAGACCCTGACCATCGACACGCTGATCATGCGGCTGGTGGACATCATGCTCTGCTTTCCGACATTTTTCCTGATTCTCACGGTCGTGGCCCTTTTGCCGGCCAGCATCTACAACATCATGATCGTCATCGGCCTGACCAGCTGGATGGGAACCACCCGTTTCGTGCGCGCCGAATTTCTGGCCCTGCGCGAACAGGATTTCGTTGCCGCCGTTCGGGCCTTGGGCGTCGGCAATCTGAGGATCATTTTCCGTCACATGATGCCCAATGCCGTCGCTCCGGTCCTGGTGTCGGCCACCCTCGGCATTGCGTCGGCCATCCTGACCGAAGCCGGTTTGAGTTTTCTCGGCTTCGGCGTTCCGCCGCCGAATGCCACCTGGGGCAACATCCTGTCGGATGGTCAGAACTTTATTTTCGACGCCCCCTGGCTCACGTTTATACCGGGCATCTCCATCCTCGTGGTCGTACTGGCGTTCAACCTCTTCGGGGAAGGCCTGCGCGACGCGCTGAACCCGCGGCTGCGGGAGCGGTGAGGTCGGTTGGGCCGGTTATGCCCGTTGAGCCGGTTTAGCCCGTTGTGCCCGTTGAGCCGGTTGAGCCCGTTTGGCCTGTTAAACCTCTACGAAATGTGGTGGGTGATGGAATACTGTCGATCGAATGGAATCAAATTCAATGCGATCCCGAATCGTTAAAACCGTTCTAATTAATGGAGTAACATGCGGCGACCAACCGATTTAACTGACTCAACCGACTCAACCGACTCAACCGACTCAACGGGCTAAACGGGCTAAACCGGCTAAACCGGCTCAACGGACCTATGAACAAAGAAATTCTTTTATCGGTCGAGAACCTCAAGGTCCACTTTCACGGTGCCGAGAACCGCGT
>JBAVJU010000324.1:0-8051 GCA_049687935.1 Desulfobacterales bacterium
CGTCAATCCTGTTCTCCGTTGGCCACAGCAGTCCTACGGGCGTCAAAGACCTGACGTGAACAGCGGCGATATTTGACGACGCATCGGCCGCCATATGGGCTATCCGGAGGGGTGATGTGCACAAAAAATTTCCGAGACGCTGCACTATCCGGCTTCCAGTGCCGTGGGTGGCAAGGACGGGCGGCATGGGGGGGAAAGTGTACCGACCTTTTTGGATCGCCCTGAAGCCGGGATTACGCATCAAACCGGATGGCACGAAACTTGAACATGTTACTGGCCGTTGTCGACTGCCTGAGAGAGATACCGCCATCTCCCGAAGTGTTTTTGCAGCGGCGTTCGGTTTGAAAAGAGAGTCGTGCCTATGATGTGCCAAATGGTTTAACCGCATGCAGACGCACTCTATTTTGATTGTCGAGGATGATCCCGATGTACGGGCCATGCTGACGCGGACACTCGGCTGCGGCGGTTATGCTGTCCACAGCGCGGCCGATGGATCGGAGGCGCTCGACAAGTTCAGGGACAACCGCTTCAACCTGGTCATCACCGACGTCCGGCTTCCACGGATGAACGGGTTGCAGCTGCTGGGTGAGATCAAGCAGGCCGAGCCGCATGTCCCGGTCATCGTCATCACCGGTTACGGTTCGGTGCAGAATGCGGTCGAGGCCATGCAGGGCGGTGCCAGCGACTACCTTCTCAAGCCATTTTCGAACGAGGCCCTCCAGGCCGCCATCAGCCGGGCCGGGATCGTATCGCCGGAAAGGTCCTCGGTGCGGCCGGATCGTGGAACGCTTGCGGCCGAGAGGCGCATCGTCACCCGGGACCCGCAGTTTCTGAGTCTTTTGAAGGTGGCCGAGAACATCGCCGCCAGTTCCGCCACCGTGCTCGTTCAGGGCGAGAGCGGGACCGGCAAAGAACTTCTGGCGCGCTTCATTCACGAACGCGGCGGCTGCAGAGACGAACCATACGTGGCGGTCAACTGCGCTGCGCTGCCGGACACGCTTGCGGAGAGTGAACTCTTCGGGCACGAAAAAGGGGCTTTCACCGGTGCCGTCACCAGGAAGATCGGCAAGTTCGAGGCTGCCGGGCGCGGGACGATCGTTCTGGATGAAATCAGCGAAATGTCGCCGCCCCTGCAGGCCAAGCTGCTGCGCGTTCTGCAGGAGCGGCAGGTCGACCGCATCGGCAGCAACCGGCCGGTGTCGATGGAGGCCCGGGTGATCGCCGTCAGCAACATCGATCTCAAGGATGCCGTGGCGGCGGGCAAGTTTCGCAAGGACCTCTTTTACCGCGTCAACGTCGTGCCGTTGAAGATTCCGCCCTTGAGGGAGCGAAGAGGAGACATCCAGCTGTTGGCGCGTCACTTTTGCGAAACATACGGCCGGATGAACGGCAGGGAAGCGGTGGTCTCCGAGACGGCGATGGACCTTTTGCTGAGACACAGCTGGCCGGGGAACGTTCGCGAACTGGAAAATACCATCGAGCGCGCGGTTCTGATGGGCGATGGCACCGAAATCGCCCCCCAAGACCTGATCCTCGACGGCGACGATGCGACGGCGGGCTGCGCCGGGAGCGCACACATCCAGGCGGGCGTGACGGTCAGGGACATGGAACGGAAGCTGATCACCGCCACGCTGCAGGCGGTCAACGAGAGCCGGTCCCAGGCCGCCGAGATGCTGGGAATCAGTATCCGCACCCTGCGCAACAAGCTCAAGGAATACCGGGAGGCGAACGCCGAAGGCTGCCGCCGGGCCGGTTGACGGGCCGGCCGGGAATCGCTGGTACGAATTTTGCTTTTTAGCGGTCAGTCTGAATCGAGGAGGATATCCATGGAAACCTTTAAACTGTGTGGCGGTTCGATCGAACTGTTGAGCCGCGCCCTTGATGTGCGGTCGTCGAACCACAATGTCATCGTGTCGAACATCGCCAACGCCGACACGCCGAACTACAAGGCGTTTCACGTCGAGGTCGAGAAGGAGATGGAAAAATTTGACGCCGACCCTGGCCGTCTGCAGATGAGGCGCACCCAGCCGTCTCACATGCCCGTTGCGGCCGTTTCAGAAGTTCGCGCCACTGCGCGGGCCAGCGGCACCCCGCAGTTCAGCTTGAGAGGGGACGGCAACACGGTCGACATCGACCGGTCGATGGCCGACCTGGCGGAGAACAACCTCTTGTACAACGCGGCCGCCCAGATCATCCAGCAGAAGTTTCAAGCACTCAAGTCCGCCATCCTCGGCGGCAACGGAGGGAAGTAATTATGGACTTTTTCGGCTCGCTTCACACCAGTTCAACGGGGCTCGCCGCGCAGCGTCTGCGGATGAACCTCATCTCCAGTAACCTGGCCAACATCAACACCACGCGCACGGCCGAGGGCGGACCCTACCGGCGCAAGGACGCCGTCTTTGCAGCGGTCCAGACGCACCGATCATTTAAAAGGGCACTGGACGATGCCCGGGGGGGCGAACGCGCCGAGGTCGAGATCGCCGGGGTGGTGGAAGACCCGGACCCCTTTCAAAAGAAATATGACCCGCGCCACCCGGACGCCGATAAGATGGGCTATGTGCTGATTCCCAAAATCAACTTGATGGAAGAAATGGTCAACATGATTACGGCCACCCGTAGCTACGAGGCCAATGTGACCGCCATTAAGGCCACCAAAAGCATGGCGCTGAAAGCGCTCGAGATAGGTCGCTAAAAATGAAAATTAATTCCGTTGAATCCGTTCCCTTCACTCGGTCGATGTCTGCCGCGGTTCAACCGCCCGGCACTGCACCTTCCGCGCCGTCTTTCGGAGAGGCCATGCGGGAGGTGTTCGAATCCACCAACCGGCTCCAGGGGCAGGCCGACAACGAAATCCAGGCCCTTGCCGTCGGTAAGAACGGCGATCTTCACAAAACCATGATCGCCATGGAAGAAGCCGACGTGTCGTTTCAATTGCTGATGCAGATTCGCAACAAGATCGTTGCCGCCTACCAGGAAATCATGCGGATGCAGATTTAACCGGTGGCCGAGAAGGAGAGCAGTAGATGGCAGTGAACAACGCGGGTCTTCAAATCAGGAACCTGCTGTCAAGCCTGAGTCCGGCCAAGAAAATTTCCCTGGCCGTCATGATCATCGGCACCATTGCCGGCTTTGCCCTGTTGATGTCCTGGACCGGAAAGCCGGATTTCCGCAACCTGTATGCCAACCTGGCGCCGGAGGATGCCGGCGAAATCCTGAATTACCTGAAGGAGCAGAATATTCCGTATCGGGTCACCGAAAACGGCGCCGGCATCGAGGTCCCCGAAGACCGCGTCCACGAATGCCGCATGTCGCTGGCCTCGAAGGGGCTGCCCCAGGGCGGTGGGGTCGGGTTCGAGGTTTTCGACAACACCAAGCTCGGCATGACCGAGTTCGTTCAGAACGTCAATTACCAGCGGGCCTTGCAGGGTGAACTCTCGCGCACCATCAACCGCATTGCGGAAGTGGAGAGTTCCCGGGTTCACATCGTCATGTCGGCCAAGTCGCTGTTCATCGAACAGGAAGAGCCGGCAACCGCATCGGTGGTGTTGAAACTGCGGCGGGGCAAGTGGTTGACAGCCGATCAGGTTCAGAGCGTCGTGCACCTGGTTTCCTCGAGCGTGTCACGGCTCAAGCCTGAAAACGTCACCGTGGTGGACACCTCGGGTAAGTTGCTGGCCGGTTTTTCGGACCGTTCGGAGGCCACCCGGCTCAGTTCCGACCAGCTCGATTACCAGGAAAACCTGGAACGCAGCCTGGAGGGGCGGATCAAATCGATGCTCGAAAAAGCACTCGGCCGGGACACGGCCATCGTCAGACTCTCCGCCGCCCTCGATTTCAAACGCCAGGAAATGACCGAAGAGCGGTTTTATCCCGATAACCGGGTGATCCGCAGCGAGCAGATGCTGCAGGAAAAGTCGGGGGAGCCGGCGGCGATTCCGGCCGGTATTCCGGGGGTGAGGTCAAATATTGCCAAGAATCCTTCGGGCACCGGCAGCGGAAATTCCGAATTCGAGAAGAACGACCGCACGGTCAACTACGAGATCGGCAAACTCACCAGTCACACGATCGAACCCGTGGCGCGCCTCAAACGAGTGTCAGTGGCCGTGATCGTCGACGGAACCTATCAACAGCCGGACAAGCCGGCCGCCGGACGCGAGGCGACGTACATTCCCCGGACTGCCGAAGAAATGGCCCAGTTGGAGAAAATCGTGAAAGGCGCCATTAATTTCGATGCCGACCGCGGCGACAGCGTCGAGGTGGTCAACATTCCTTTCAAGACCGAAAAAGTGGCCGACCTGCCGGAAGACAATGCGCCGCCCGGCTGGGCCGAACGGTTGCAGCCGTACGCCGGAACACTCAAGTACACGCTCCTCGGGATCTTTTTGTTGTTTTCCTTTATGTTCGTGGTGCGGCCGATTACCAAATGGCTGACCTCCGGCAGCACCGGCGACGTCGAACTCCTGCAGCAGCTGCCGAAGACCGTCGGTGAGATCGAACGCGAATTCGGCGGGGCCGCGGCCGGCATGCCCTACCGGGACGAAATCAACCGCCTGCTGACGGCCGAGGGGGATATATCCGCGGACGTGATGCGCGACTGGATGAAAGAAAGTTAGCCGTATGGATGCGAGAAATCTACCGGGCCCACTGAAGGTCGCCATTCTGATCCAGTCTCTGGACCAAGGGGCTGCACAAAGGATCATCGGGGGCCTGAACGACAAGGAACGGAAGCTCATTCACGGCCACCTGAACCAGATGGGACCGGTGGCGCCGGTCCTGATCGAGAAAGTCGCCCGGGAATTTGCCCAGAAAATACAGCAGGCCCGCAACCGTCGGATAGGCAATGGCGGACAGAATAAAGCGGCGGGCAAACAGATCGACGGTCCGAAATGTCCGGCCGACGGATCGAACCTCAAGGCGGTGCTCTCCCTGGCGCCCGACCAGCTCTTCGAGTTGATTAAGGACGAGCATCCGCAAACAATCGCCATCGTTCTGGTTCACCTTGAAACCGCCGTGGCCAGCGACATCCTGTCGAAGATGCCCGATAACCTCAAGGCGGAAGTGGCCGTGAGGATCGCCGGGCTGGACAAGGTCAGTGCCGGGATGGTGACGGAGATCAACTGCGTGTTCGAAGAGATTCTGAAGAACAAGGATACCTCTGTCACCCGGCTGACCGGCGGCGTCGAGCGCCTGGCGGAAATTCTGAACCAGAGCGATGAACACTCCAGCCAGTTGGTCTTGAGTCAAATCGAAGAAAGTGACCCCGACCTTGCGGCGCAGATCAAACAGATGATGTTTGTTTTCGAAGACCTCGTTCTGGTCGACGACCGCGGGTTCCAGAAGGTGCTGCGCAGGGTCGAAACGGCTGAATTGGCGATGGCTCTGAAGGCGGCTTCCCAGGAAGTAAAAGACAAGGTCTTCCGCAACATGTCGGCCCGCGCCGGTGAAATGTTGACAGAAGAGATCTCCAACATGGGTCCGGTGCGAATGAAAGACGTTTCCGATGCGCAGCAGAAAATCACTGCGATCATTCAGGAGATGGAATCCAAAGGAGAACTGCTCGTCGGCGGCCGGAGGGGGGAGGAGTTCGTTACCTGATCTGATCAAGCCTAACATGAAATAGAATCAGACCGGCAAATAGAAACTTGACACTTGACACTTGAAACTTAGAACCCGGAACCGGTGTTGGGCTTAGAGTCATAAGCGTTTAGACCTTAAAATCGATGATATCCTTTAACTGACAAAACTGACTCAACCGACTGAACTGACGCAACCGGAAAAGCTGGGCACATCCGCCCGGATGAGCGGTTTCGAAAGACGGCTGAAACTCGCCGCCAGCGGGTTCTAAGCCCGGACCAGACGCGTCTTCTAAAATAGGGCTATGGGTGTTGAAGATGACCGAGGATGGGCGCTAAATAAGGAGAGAGATATAAATTGAATCAGGAAAACGCCTTTCAACTCCATTACTTTCCGGAAATACCGCTCGAGCGAACCGATTCCAGCCGGACAATCCAAAAGGACCTTACACACCTTCACGGTTACGGTTTTGTGCGGGATGGCGGCGGCGCCTGGTCGAATCTCTCCAAGGATGACGCGCTGCCGTCCGCTCTTTCCCGCAAATCGCTCGACGAAATCGAAACCCAGGCCTACATTCGCGGATTCAACAAGGGCGAGAAGGTCGGCTTCGAATCCGCCGCGGATAAGATCGAGTCTCTGAGACGCCTGCTGGACGAGGCCGTTGAGGCGCTTCGGCACACCCGGAAAAGGATTCAACGCGACTCCGAGAAAGAAATCGTCGAACTGGTCCTGGCCGTCGCCGGCCGGATTGTCGGCCACGAGGTCCAAACCGACCGCGAAGCCATCGTTGCGGTGGTGCGGGAGGCACTGCAGAAGGTCGAAAATCAGGATACGGTCGTGATCAAAATGAATCCGGCCGATGTCGATTTCCTGGACCGGCTGCGGTTGCCTCTCTCAAGCCTTTCACGAAATCCGGATGGCTTGCGGATCGAAGCCGATGAGAATGTCGGCATCGGCGGCTGCCTGATCGAAACCGATGGCGGCGACATCGATGCCCGGATCGAAAGCAGGCTGCGGATCGTCGGGGAGGCTTTCCGGAAAAAACTAGGTCAAGGCTTACCGGAACAGGAAACCGAAGCGTCACGCGACAGGGCGAAAGCGTGATGCAGAATGCTCTCGATTTGCAAAAGTACCGCTCCTGCCTGGACGGGTGCAATCTGGTCTGTGCCCGGGGACGGGTGACCAACGTCATCGGCCTGATGGTCGAGGCCGTCGGTCCGGTCTGCCGGTTGGGGACCGTGTGTGAGATCCAGCCCGGTGGCGAGGCACGGGCCGTCACGGCCGAGGTCCTCGGCTTTCGTGACGACCGCGTCTTGCTGATGCCGCTCGAAGAGATGCGCGGCATCGGTCCCGGCTGCCTGGTGACGGCGCAGCAGGACCGCGCCGCCATTCCGGTCGGCAGGGGTCTTCTGGGCCGGGTCGTCGACGGTCTCGGACTGCCGATCGACGGCAAGGGTCCCATCGTCTCCGACGCCGAATATCCGATCTACGCCGAGCCTTTGAACCCCTTGAAACGATCGCGCATCCGCACTCCTCTCGATATCGGCGTGCGGGCCGTCAACGGTCTGCTCACCATCGGCTGCGGACAACGGGTGGGCATTTTTGCCGGTTCCGGCGTTGGCAAGAGCATTCTGCTGGGAATGATGGCCCGCCACACGGCCGCCGACGTCAATGTGATCGCATTGATCGGGGAGCGGGGCAGGGAAGTCAACGAGTTCATCGAAAAAGAACTGGGTGAGGAAGGCTTGAAGCGCTCGGTCATCGTCGTAGCGACCTCGGACCACCTGCCCCTGATTCGTCTGCGCGGCGCCTATATCGCCACGGCCATCGCCGAGTACTTCAGGGACCTCGGTCAGAACGTCCTGCTGATGATGGATTCGGTCACCCGCTTTGCCATGGCCCAGCGCGAAATCGGCCTGGCCCTCGGCGAACCGCCGACGACCAAAGGCTATACCCCGTCGGTTTTCACGCTGCTGCCACGCCTGCTGGAACGGGCCGGCACCTCGGCCGGAAGGGGCACCATCACCGGGCTGTACACCGTTCTTGTGGAAGGCGACGACACCAACGAGCCGATTGCCGACGCCCTGAGGGCGACTCTGGACGGCCACATCTGTTTGTCCCGCGAACTGGCCATGCAGAATCACTACCCGGCCATCGACGTCCTGAGCAGCATCAGCCGGGTTATGGACGATGTCGTCGGTCCCGGGCAACGGGAATGGGCCCGGACCTTCAAGTCGATTTTGGCCACCTACAAAAAGTCCGAAGACCTGATCAATATCGGAGCCTATGTCGCTGGAAGCAACAGCCGGATCGACCGCGCCATCCGCATGATCAACCGCATCAATCAGTACCTGATCCAGGGGGTGGCCGCACGGGCGACCTTCGAGGAGAGCGTGCGCCAGTTGGAAGAGATGATCATGCAGGCGGGCAGTGCTGCCGCGCATACGGCCACCACCGAATAAATTCACCCTATGGCT
>JBAVJU010000325.1:0-11096 GCA_049687935.1 Desulfobacterales bacterium
GGCCCGCCGTCAGGTCCGCAACGAAAAAGTCGCTGACATCACCTGTTTCGTATGAACGCCCGTCCGGCCCATTTCTCGGCTGATTCACGTAGCCGCCGACGGTGACCAACCTGGAAACCCGTTGAACCAAATCATCGACATTTATTCCATTTTCCGGGTGTAACGGGTCGTTGTACAGATCGTTAGATGCATAAGGGGCCGCCGGATCGTTGACATCGCTGTCGATGGCGGTATTGGCGGCAAACGTTATTTCTCCGCTCACGGTAAATGTACCCGTATCTGTGCCACTGCCGGCGACATTGCTACTGTCGCTGCCACCACCGCCACCGCAAGCCATGAGAAGAAAGCCGACGAATACCAACATAACCGTATGCGCAGCCAAGTTAGTCCACGATCGGGGCCTGATGGAGGTTTGCATCGTATATTCGTTCCTTTCTGATATCGGACATTGGAGATGTGAATCAGGACAACGTTAAAACCGATTTTCGGTTCTCTTCGAGGCAGGCTTTATTTTCGACGGGCCATCAGTGTGCCGGCTGACGCGCAGCGTACTTCTGAGGTGGATGAGGCCGGCACAGCATCGTTGGGTTCCGCTCAGCAGAGACTCGAAGAAACGTTACCTTTAAGCGATCTCACGTATTTTTGCAAGAAATCTAATCGCATCAAGGGTTGTTTTCAAAAAATATTCTTTTCGTTAAATTTAGTAAAATTGGAAGTAATTCTAGTGGCTTACAAGGCTCAGCCCCAGGCTCCCCCATGAGGTAGACTTCTCCTCATTGTGCGGGACGGTAGAAAATGCTCATCAGCGCGGCCACAAAATCGAGGATTTTGAGTTCTCTGAAATCACTCGATAACGGCCGAAGTCGGCGCTCTGCCGACTCGCGGAAGAAATCCTCCAGGTAAGGGCCGACCTTTTCCCCAGAAGCGGTTTCAAGCAGAATTGTGTGCAGCGGTTTTAAGATGTGGGGTGGTCTGTCCATGGCGATATACGTTGTAGTATTTTTTCAATGCGTATATCTGCCAAAAAGGTGTGCCGGTGTCAACCGGTAAAAAGAGATATGCGGAATTTTTTTTATTGGGAAATCGTCACGTAAAATCCCTGACCGATGCAAGCACTCTCGCCACGTAGCGCCGGGTTTCGGGGAAGGGAACGTCACCGCCGTACTTTTGTACGTTGCCGGGACCCGCGTTATAGGCCGACAACGCCAGACGGGCATCGCCGTCGAAAAGATCGAACATTTGACGGAGGTAGCGGGCCCCACCGTCAATGTTCTGGCGTATGTCGAAAGGATTGGTCACCCCAAGGTCTTTGGCGGTGGCCGGCATCAATTGCATCAGGCCCTGGGCTCCGGCCACCGAAACGGCATCGACTCTGAAACCGGATTCGGCTCTTATAACGGCTTCGATCAATTGCGGGGCCAGCCCGTATTTTTGGGCGGCTTCCTGAATGCATTTGTCGATGGTCTCTTTCTCACCCGGGTCAGCATGAATACCGTTGTTCTTGCCTGGTCGATCAGACGTTGGTGACATTTGATCATCTCTACTTGCAGGGAATCTTGAAATCGGTGATGGGGAGAGCGGGCTCCGCGTCGAGGGAGAATTGTTGGTCAGGTGGGCCGAGTCACAGGAAATAGAGGGCCGGGGGTCATCCCGCGGCACCTGCCCGGCGTAAACGCGCGCGGGAATCGGATTCGCCAAATAGTCCGCGGCCGTTAACCCGGCGTCCGCTCGGTTCACCTTCCGGGCGCTATGGGACAGGTTGGATTGGAGAAGACGGGCAAAGGGATCGGTGCCGTCGCGCGGTCCCTTGAGCGCCGCACTCCACCGTTTCAAGAGATCTTTAGAAAGGGTGTGACGAGCCAGGTAGTCTCGGATCGTCATTCCATTTTTACTCACCATAGTGTCCTCCGCGACGTGTCGCCGGATTGAAAATGCAATATCCATTCCAAACGGCGACGCTCACCCGTAACCATCAGTGAGTTGCCGGAAGACACAAAAATACCTATGAAACACCTTCAACGGCAGGACTCCTGCTGGTCCTCAACCGGTTCATGGCGATCCCGCTTGTCAGGATCATGAGACCCCCGGCCCAGAAACGCCAAGTGGCGGGATCACCCAGAAAAACGATGCCGACGACGGCGGTAAAGACGACCTCGCTGGACATGAAGACCCCGCCTTCCCAGCCGCGGCAATAAAAAAACCCCTGGTTCATCAGAAGCTGGGCCGTCGCCGAGGAAAAGATAATCCCGAGGATCATGACCGATTCAAGGGGGGTCGCCGGCCAAACCGGGTGCAGGGCGAACTTCGGCAGCGTCACCAAAATTCCCATGGTGCAGAAATAGAGATAGATGACAACCGGGCCGTTGTTCACGCGGAGAGTTCGGATCAGCGTTACGGTGAGCCCCGCGAAAATGCCGCCCAAAAGCGCCACGGCTTGACCGAGAAGCCCGCCCGCAAGCTGAAAGTCAAAAAGAATCCCGACACCGAGCAGCACCCCGAGCGTGCAGGCGATCTCGTAGCGCCCGATCCGCTCCCCGTAAATGAGGAACGAAAAAAGAGCGGAAAAAACAGGGAAGGAATAAAAAATGACCAACGCGGTAGACACGGGCAGCAGCCGAATCGCCGTCACCAAACAGACGAATGCGGCGGATCCGGTGCACCCTCTTATGACGAGCAGGCGAATGTTGTGGCCCCGGTAAGGATTCCGCCGGCGCCCGAAAACCGCCACCAGCAGCAGGACCCCTCCGCAGAAGCGGTAAAAGCCGATATCCCAGACCCTGTACTGCGGCCCCAGGAGTTTGATGATGATGTTGAGCAGTGTGAAGAGCAGCGCGGCCGACAGCATGAAAAGCGGTCCGGCTACGGTTGCATCGAGCGGTACCTGTGCTCGCGCTTTGCCCTGATCGGCCATATCGATATTTCCGAACAACGGTTTATATTCGCCGGGAATCCATCAGGCAGGCGCGTCCGAGGTTGACCCCGACAGTGGTGCGCCGGATTGACCGGCACACCCTTATTGGGATTTGACATGCTGAGGGCAAGGCCGGAGATCAGCTGGCGCCGCCGAAGTATTTCATGAACTGCACTCTTTCGTATACCGCCGGATTGCTGCTCTTGGCCTGGCTCAGCTTGCCCCTGAATTCGGGTAGACTCTTGAAGCCTTTCTTTTCCATCCACTCCTCCAGGGTGTTGAGCATCGTCGCAATGTGCCCTTTTCCATGTTTGTATAAAGCCGAGACCACCTGAACGGCATTGGCCCCGGCCAGGATTTGTTTGATCAGTGCGCTGCCGTCGTGCACGCCGGTGGAGGCCGCCAGATCGCAATTCACGCGTTCGGCCATGATGCCGATCCAGCGCAGGGAGATCGTCACGTCGGAAGGGTTGCTGAAAACATTGGAAGACACCACCTCGAGTTTCTCGAGGTCGAAATCAGGGCTGTAAAAGCGGTTGAACAGCACCAGGCCGGCTATGCCGGTATTCGAGAGGTTTTGGATCATCGGTCCCAAGTTGGAAAAATAATAGCTGATTTTCAAGGCAATTGGAATTTTCACTTCTTTTTGAACTTTTTCGATGATTTGAAAATACGCCTTTTCTTTTTCTTCGGTGGTGCGATCAAACTCAGACGGCAGGAAGAACATGTTCAACTCCAGTGCATCCGCCCCGGCCTCTTCCAGTTGCTTGGCGAAGGATGTCCATTCGTGAGAATAGACGCAGTTGATGCTGGCAATCACAGGGATGGAAACGCTTTTTTTACACTCTTCGATCAGGCCGGTGTACTTTTTGATTTTGCCGCTTTTCAGTTCAAAATCGTAATAATCGAACTGGTCCAAGTTGACGCCTTCCTGGCTGGCTTCCCGCAATATATCATCGTACTCGTACATGATTTCTTCTTCGAAAATAGATTTCAAGACCACGGCGGCCGCGCCGTTTTCTTCGAACTCGCGCACGCCTTTTGCCGTGGCAGTCAATCCGGAGCTGCCGGCGATCAACGGATTCTTCAGTTTCAAGCCGAGGTATTCTGTTGACAGGTCGACCATTTCTCACAATCTCCTTTCCAGGTTGCTGGTTTGGATCAAACCACACTTTTCTTGCGGACACCCATTCCCGGATTCACCCGGAAAGCAAGCGCCGGCTCTCTATCCGGAAACGTTTCCAAATTGCTCAATACCGATCGCACAGAGAGCCGTCGCTGAAGGGGCGGCGCCCGGTGCAGAGTTGCGAATTACGCGTGATGTGCTCATCTCGATACCATTTGGTATGTCTCGCGGTCAATCAGTTTCCGTCCAGAAATGGCCCTTTTCCGCAATTTCGGCGTCAAGCGACGGAATCACTTGTGCGGCGTACACGAGTACGCCTCCGCGCAATTCCGCCGATTTCCTTGAACTTGCAGAAAATGGCACATTTCTGGACCGGAAATTGATCCGTGTTTTTAATGAAACCGCAGAGGGGCACCCATATCAGTTTCCGTCCATCCGTATGAAACTTCTTGACTTAGAAGGGTCTTTTTGGTCTGAAGGAGTTTAAGAATCGAAATGAATGCGACCCGATCGAGGGAGGAAGCCTCTAAATGGCACTAATTGACAGGTTTGAAGCGATATTCGGCACCCTAAGAAAGGGAGAAGAAGAACACGTTGATTTAAAAGAGATTTTTTGCAAACGCAAAGACGATGGTTTTGTCAAGCGGGTTCGAACCGCCGCCGTCGGGTGCGAATACAGCAACACCGATGGCAGTGAGCGTCAGGATAGCCTGAGTCAACTGAAGGCCGGCGAAAAGGTGCGGTTGATCTGGGGGGCTACCGGTCCGGGAGCCAAAAATACCGTTTACCTGGTGCGCAAAGGCAAGGCCAAGGAGCTTGCGATGCCCGACTGCTTCGGCCGCTTGAGTGATAAGGTCGCCGAAGAAGTCATCCGGCGGTTGACTCAGGACAACATCGTCACGGCGGCAAAAGTAGTCAAAATTACCGGCGGCACGCGGAAAAACCAGCGCTTGGGTTGCGTATTGGAATTGTCGATGTATCCAGGCCCCGAAAAGAAAAAAAAGAGGTTTTCGTTTTTTTAGTTGATTTCCCGTGTCTTTTGAAATTTTATGTCCGGCCATTTTTCCATGTAGTAGCCGAGCTGCCACTCACTGGTTGTCAGAAACGACAAGCACCCCTCGGCATCTCTGGCCAGGTTGGCCGGGTTCGCTCTCTCGAATTCAGCCATTTTTTTTCGATCTCCGCAGTCGACCCAGCGGGCCACGGCAAACTCGACCGGCTCGTAAACGGCTTCCACGCCATATTCCGCCTTGAGCCGGGCCATGGTCACCTCGAACTGCAGGAGACCGACAGCCCCCAGAATATAGTCATTTCCTCTAACAGGCCTGAAAACCTGGACGGCGCCTTCTTCCGCAAGCTGCCTCAATCCCTTCTGAAGATGCTTGATCTTCAAAGCGTTTCTCAGGCGGACCCGCCTGAAATGCTCGGGGGCGAAGTTCGGGATACCGTTGAATTTTAACGGCTCTTTCTCGGTGAACGTGTCGCCGATTTTTATGGTTCCATGATTGTGAATCCCGATGATGTCCCCGGGGAAGGCCTCTTGAACATTCTCCCTTTCCTGCGCCATGAAAATAGTGGCATTGGCAAGGGCCATTTCTTTGCCGATCCGGTGGTGAACGACCCTCATCCCTCTGGTGAATTTGCCCGAGCAGATCCTGACAAAGGCGATCCTGTCGCGGTGGGCGGGGTTCATGTTGGCTTGGATTTTGAAGGCAAAGCCTGAAAAAGATTCCTCGTAGGGCGAGACGTCGCGGGAGGAAGCGGACCGCAGACCGGGATGGGGCGCCATTTCCACGAATCCATCGAGCATCTCTTTAACGCCGAAATTGTTGATGGCACTGCCGAAAAAGACCGGTGTCTGGCTTCCTCTCAGGAATTGATCGATTTCGAAGGGATCGACGGCGCCCTCGATCAACTCGATGTCTCTGCGCAGGTCTTCGGCCTGTCCACCCAGAAGTCTGTCGAGGGCCGGATCAGACAGATCGGTGATGATGACCCCTTCCTGCAAACGGGTTTCGTTGCCGGGTTTGAAAAGGTGCAGTTGTCTGTGAAAGAGGTCGTAGACACCTCTGAAACTCTTGCCCATACCGATAGGCCAGGAAAGCGGCGTGCATTCGATCTGCAGCTTATTTTCGATGTCGTCGAGGATATCGAGCGGTGCCATGCCCTCACGATCGAGTTTGTTGATGAATGTCGTGATCGGGGTATTGCGCATCCGGCAGACTTCCATGAGCTTTTCGGTCTGCGGTTCCACTCCCTTGGCATTATCGATCACCATCAGGGCGCTGTCGACAGCGGTCAACACCCGGTACGTATCCTCTGAAAAGTCCTGATGTCCCGGTGTGTCGAGGAGATTGATCTCAAACCCTTTGTAATTGAACTTCATGACCGAAGTGGTGACGGAAATACCCCGCTCCTTCTCGATCGACATCCAGTCGCTGGTCGCGTGTCTGGCGGCATGCTTGGCCTTGACCGCCCCGGCCTGCTGGATCGCACCGCCGAATAGGAGCAGCTTTTCCGTCAAGGTCGTCTTTCCGGCATCAGGATGACTGATAATGCCGAAAGTCCGTCTCCGATTAATTTCGCTTTGATACTGCTGGTTCATACTTCTTTCTTCATTTTTTGGCGAGCCCTTAGTCGAGCATGTCCGTCACACCGCCTCCCCAATCCGATTGTTCACCGGCAATGTGCACATCCGGTTTGCCTTTGCGGCGACGGATGACCCTGGTTCCGCATGATATGCTTTTGGCGGATGAATTTTCCAGACCGACCCGTTCGGCCTGAGCAAATAGTTCACATAATTTGGCTTCGATCATTCTTTTCTTGGCTTCGTCCATCAATTCTTTTCCTGTTTATGGTATTGTTCGTCTAAACGGTCGTTCCCCTTGATCAACACATCCGGTTGTTACCGATCATCGAATCTTCCGAAGACCGCTTCCCGGACCGCTGCATTTCCACAATCCGTCCGCCAGTATCAGGAATGACGAATCAATGAAAGAATAAAGGGAAAAATGCCGGGCGGTGAATACCGCTTTGTGCGAGGAGGGGGCTAAATTTCTATTTAAGTCATGAGATGGATGATAAGTCACAAGCTCCGGCTTGGCAAGTCTTAAATAACAGGCGCAGTGTTTTGGAACCAGTTACCGGATCGGTCATCCTGAGCCTGGCATTTCATATACATTTTTCTGGAAATCTGGCAAGTATGTATAAGATCCGAATATCAAAATATTTTTGGTTTTAATTTCTCGTGGCACCGTTAACTTTGTCCGTTGGAGAATATATTGCGGGATCGTGAGTCTCTGTTTTCGGACGCCCCAGATGGTGGATGCACTCGCCTGCACATCGCCAATTTTCATAATTTCTAAAAATACCAAACTTTTACGGTTGACAAATTGTCAAATTCGACTAAAATATATCCGCTGTGTTTCATAAATTACGAAAGGGCAAAATCACCGAACGGTGATGGTGCAAACCATGGCTTTAAGGACTCGCGAAAAAAATAAGTTGGCGATTTTTGAGCGGGCCCTAAGGGCGTCGGCCATGACAGCGGTTTCCCAGTGTCGGCGTTTCAGGGGAATTCATTAATGAACGTACAGTAGATTTTCCCTATCCGACAATTCGCATTTACGCCCGCTGTCTATACATCCCGCCACGACTCCTCCGACACATTAGGTGAAGCTGTGCAACAAATCGAAACCACTACCGAATCTCTATTGCGTGCCCCCGACGCCGAAATTCATGCGAATTCTAACGATAGTCCTTCGGACATAGCAACAATTAGAGCCGTTTTACCGTTTGCCGAGCCGTTCTTTTGCCGGGCCAATGAGAACGTGCTGAGTCATGGCAGTGAGTCGCGTTGTTTTTATTATGTCGAGCGAGGTACGGTTGAGGTCTCCTACTCCGAACAGGGAACGAAAATTCTGGTGTCCCTGATCGGGGCGGGAAATTTTTTCGGCGAAATCGGCTTCTTCGACGAGACCTCACGAGTTCGGGACATTCGCGCCCCCGAAGAGGCAGTGATCCTGCGCTTTGACCCGGAGACCCTGTCCCGAATCGAAAAGGAGAGACCGTCACTCTACGGACGCTTTTTAACGGTTATCATCCGGAAAGTATGCACAAAATTCCGTGGCATGCTCGAGGAGCAGGCCCCTCTGACCGCCTACGGCGCCTCACTTGCCGCGGGGCGTCGCAGCTTCAGCATGCCCAAGGCACTGCCGGAACAATTCTTTCAGACCGATGAATGGCGAACGGTCAATCGGATCATCGAAGAATTCAAGTCCCAGTTCTACCACTTGTCGTACACCTTGCAGCAGGACGCCTCGCCGGAGCTGACCGAGGAAATGCAGGCACACGGTCATCGCGTTCTGGGACAGTTCAACGAACACCTGCAGGAATTTCAGAACATCCCAAGCGATCCGGAAACCGAAGACCTGATGTGGGGCTACGTGTTCAAGGAGATATTTCCCTATTTCATGCGCAGCCGGTTCGTCGAGAGGGCCTATTTCAAACCGCGCGGTTACGCCGGAGATTATCTTCTGATGGAAATGATTTATCGCGGCAGACCCAATGGTGACGGCAAACTCGGTCGATTGGTGGACGGATACTGTTTGAACACCACCGCATCCAAATCGGTCCGTGGAAGGCGCAAGCTGCTCAGCCGGGAGCTGACCGCCCTGTGTTGGCCTTTTTTGACACAGAGCCGGCCCGTACGAATCATGAATCTGGCTTGCGGCCCCAGTCGCGAACTGTTCGATTTTATCGAAGGCTGCGATGCCAGCGATCTGGTCGAAGCCCTGTGCCTCGATATCGACACCGAAGCCCTGGCCTACACCCGGAACCAGGTCGATCCCGGAAACCACCGCGCCTCCATCCGGCTGATGAATGAAAACATCGTCAAGTGGGCCCTGGGTCGCAACCGACAGGCCATTGAAACCCAGGACATTATCTATTCGGCGGGGCTGACCGACTATTTCGATGACCGTCTTTTTGAAGCCCTTGTCCGGCGCTGTCATGAACATCTGAAACCAGGCGGGGTGATGCTGATCGGTAATTTTGCCCCCCACAATCCGGAACGGATGTTCATGGACCACATTATGCAGTGGAAACTCAACTACCGGGACAAGGATGCCATCGTCGCGCGGGTGGCCGGCAGCCCCTTTGGAAATAATGTCGAGGTCCTGGCCGAATCGGAAGGTGTCAACCTGTTCGTCAAAGCCGTTAAAACTTAATGAGCCGTAAAATCCAGCAGAACGGGCGCCAAACGGATTCTCCCATTCCGCCGCCGGCTGCAATGGCAACCAGCAGCTGCGCGGCGGCGTCTGAGCGTTGCAGCGCCGGTTTTCGTCTGGAAACGCAGAAATTGTTCTATCATCGGGCCCGCGCCACCCTCTGGGTAGCCATCGTCCTTTATCCGATGTTTACCATCCTGGATTTCGTGGTGGCCAGGCAACACCTCGAGTTGTTTGTCGCCTATCGGGTTGTGTTCGCCCTGTTCTGCCTGCTGTTGCTTTATTTGTTGAGCCTCCCCGTCGGACGCCGGCATGTTTTTCCGATCAGCATCATCGCCTATGTCACCGGCGGCTGCATCATTTCCATGATGATCGTCAAATTGGGGGGCTACGACTCGAGCTACTACGTCGGCATTCTGATGGTGCTGGTGACCTACAATGCCATGCTGCCGCTGACCGTTCTCCAGGCAATCCTTTCCGGTGCAATGCTCTATGTCATATACGTGGCTCCCATTTTCCTTTTTAGCCAGCCCACGACCGCCGGACTGGACACCTTTTTCAGCTACAACTTTTTTTTCATCTTCCTGTACGTGATATCCGTGTTGCAGTGCAGCGCCGAAACCAATGCCCGGAAAACAGAATTTGCCTTGCGCACCGAACTATCCAATCTCAATGACAAGTTGGCCTACCACGCGCAGAACCTCGAACACGAAGTCGACAAGCGGGCCAAGGAGTTGGAAGAGTCCGAACTGCGCTACCGGGAACTTTACGAAAACATCATCGACTTGGTCTTGCTCGTCGATCGCCGGGGCCGAATCTTGAAAGCCAACCCGCGTTTTTATGAAACGCTTGGCGCTGAAAATGGCGACAGTGTCCGCACCGTCGCCTTCCGGGACATTTTACACCCGGATGATGCGCAGCGGGTCGAAAACCAGCTGCAGACCTGCCTCGCGGCAGGAAAGGATCTCAAAAGTCTTCAGTTCCGGGTAAAAGCCCGAGAGGGCGAGGTGCTCGATGTGGAGTGCAATGCCCGGCCTATCGGCGACAAAGAGCGCACGGTGGGTATGCAGATGGTCATACGGGACATCAGCAAGCGTAAAAAACTCGAAAGCGAGTTGCGGTCCTCATTTGAAAACCTGCGGCAGGCGCGAACCGCCACCATTATGGGACTCGCCAAACTGGCGGAGTTCCGGGACAAGGGCACCGGTCGACACTTGGAGCGGATCTGTCGATATACCCGCATCCTCGCAAAGGAGCTGGCCCACAAGCCGGCCTATCGCGGCTATATCACCCCGCAATATCTTGACGACATCAGTCTGTCGGCCATTCTGCACGATATCGGCAAGGTCGGCGTCCCGGATGCGATTTTGCTCAAACCGGACCGGCTCACCAACGCCGAGTTCGAGGTGGTCAAAAGCCATTGCATCCTGGGTGGCAACGTTCTCGAGGCTGCCGAATCACAGGTGCGAGGCGAGTCATTTCTCACGATCGGCAAGCAAATCGCATACCACCACCATGAAAAATGGGACGGCTCCGGCTATCCGTCCGGGCTGTCTGGTGAAACGATTCCACTGTCCACCCGTATTGTCGCCCTGGCCGACGTCTACGATGCACTCACCTCCCGGCGCAGTTACAAGAAAGCGTATACCCACGAAGAAGCGGCGGCGATCATCGTTCGTGAAAAGGGATGTCATTTCGATCCCGACGTGGTCGATGCATTTCTCGATCACGAAAAAGAGTTCAACGAGATCCGCCGGGAGATGCAGGACAACCAGGAGCCCCCCCGCGAAACGCGCCATATCTGTGGTCTGTAACAATAGCTATAGTCGAT
>JBAVJU010000326.1:0-2014 GCA_049687935.1 Desulfobacterales bacterium
GATATTTGTAGCGTTCGTGTTGATGCTATCGAACTGTAGCGCCAACCGGCCGGCGGAAGCGGACGGCAAGAATGGCGAACTCGCCACCTGCCCGGATCGACCGAACTGCGTTTCCTCGCTCAGTGACGACAAAGAGCATTTCATCGCACCGCTCACATATGAAGGCTCGATGGCGGAGGCGGCCGCGCGTCTGCTGTCCGTTCTGGAAAAGATGAAAGGGGCCAAAATCCTTTCCCGAACCGGCACCACTATCCACGCCGAGTTCACTTCGACCGTCTTCGGATTCGTGGACGACGTTGACTTCCGCTTCGATGCAACAGACCGTCGCATCGATCTGCGGTCCGCCTCGCGGGTCGGCTACACCGATTTCGGCGCCAACCGCAGAAGGATCGAAGAAATCCGTCAGCGTTTTCAAGCCGCAGCGACTACGGAACCCTCACAACCTCGCACGCAATAAGGCAGCCGGTTATGACCTTCCCCAAGTCAATCGACTACAGTATCCTAGATCGGCCGGAAATCCTGGCAGCCCTGTTTCACCCGCGGCCTTCTTACGGCGGCGCCAAACTCAGTCCGCCTTCCCGTGAGTTGATGGTCCCGGTCGCTGACAAGGTCGCTGTCGGTGCCTGCTTTCACGCCGGAAATCCGGCCGGACCCAACATTCTTTTTTTCCACGGCAACGGCGAAATCGTGGAGGACTACAACGACTTGGGGCCGCTTTACAACCAGATGGGCATCAACTTCATGGCGGTCGATTACAGAGGCTACGGCCGCTCCGGCGGACGGCCGTCGGTGGCGGCCATGATGTCGGACTGCCACAAAATATTCGATTGGACCGTCGAATGGTTACACAAAAGCAGCTGCACCGGTCCGCTGGTCGTCATGGGCCGATCGCTCGGCAGCGCCTCGGCCCTCGAACTGGCCGGCGGCCGCGCGGCAAATATTGACGGTCTGATCATCGAAAGCGGCTTTGCATACGCCGCACCTCTCCTCCAGCTGCTGGGGGTTTCACCGGCGGCGATCGGATTCCGGGAAGAGGAAGGCTTTCGCAACATCGACAAAATCAAGCAGGTTGAAAAACCGACCCTGATCATTCATGCCGAGTTCGACCATATCATTCCCCATTCCGAGGGCAAGGCCCTCTACGAGGCGTGTCCGGCCGCCGAGAAGTCGCTGCTCACCATTGCCGGAGCCAATCACAACGACATCTTCGCGCGCGGTCTGTCACAATACCTGACCGCCGTAAAGGCGTTGACCTCGAAGCTCAGTGTTCCTGACATCACGGATGGGCCGTCTCGTTCGCGATGAAGGCGTCAAACGCCTCCCAGAATCGCGACCGAATGGCATCGATCTCCATCAGGATTTCGTGACGCGCATCTGCAATGATCAGAAGGCGGCAGTTCGGCAATCTCCGGCAGGCCGACTTCTGGGCCGCAACCGACACAACCCGGTCGGCCTCGGCCGCAACCATCAGCACCGGGGTTTGAACTCCCTCGAGAAAACCCGGTCGCTGGATGTGCGCAATCGATGCGAAAGTGGCCGTCAGCCATGCGAAGGTCACGCCGCCGAGGGCCAGGTCCGGATTTTGGACCACGGCGTTTTTTTCCATGGCAAAGCGCCTCGGGTCCGCGGTGAGCACATTTCCCTCAAACGGCCGATCGAAATGGGTGCGCTTATCGCTGCCCGGCACGAGGGCTTCTTCAAGGCCGAAATGTCGGCCCAGCCGGGCCAACCCTCTCACCAGCCATGGTGGAAACGGTTTCGTATTGATGTCGAGCATGGGGGCCACCAGGATCGCCTTGTCGATGCCTGTCGGCTGCCGATGCAGGTAACGGAGAGCCACATGCCCACCCATCGAATGCGCCAGCACATAGATCGGTCGCACGGCCTCCGGCTGGACGACCCTCTGGAAGAAGTCCTCAAGGTCCTGCACGTAGTCATCGTAATGCCGCACAAAGCCTTTCAGCCGGTCCGGCAGCATGCGGCTTGAAAGCCCCTGGCCGCGCCAGTCGAAGCC
>JBAVJU010000327.1:0-7768 GCA_049687935.1 Desulfobacterales bacterium
GCGGTGAATACGCCATGATCAAGGCCGCGGCGCAAATGGGCTGGTTGGACGGTCGCAAGGTAATGATGGAAACGCTCACCGCCATCAAGCGTGCCGGTGCGGATCTCATATTGACCTACTTTGCCCTGGAAGCCGCCCGGGAGATTAGAACGGTTTAGCCGGTTTAGCCCGTTGAGCCGGTTAGGCCGGTTGATGGATATAATCGATTTTATCGACTCAACCGATTAACGGGCTCAACGGGCCTAACCGAATAGCGGAGCCCCATGCATCCTCACAGTATCAAAACCCAATCCGGGTCCCGGCCGGAAGAAGGCAAAAGCCCGGAACTGCGGCTCGTGGCCTGGGAAACCACCCGCAACTGCAACCTGAACTGCGTGCACTGCCGCGCGGCAGCCACTCGCGGGCCTTACAGCGGCGAGCTGGATACGCCGGCCGCACTGCGGCTGTTGGATCAGATTGCCGCAGTCGGCCGGCCGATCGTCATTCTGACCGGCGGAGAACCCCTGTTGCGGTCGGATATATTCGATATCGCCCGCTATGGGAACGATCTCGGGCTGCGGATGGTCATGGCGCCCAACGGCACCCTGATCACCGAATCGACCGCCCGCCGGATGGTCGAATCCGGCATCAAGCGCATCAGCATCAGCCTGGACGGTGCCAGCCGGGAAAAACACGACCGCTTCAGGGGCGTCGAAGGCGCCTTCGACAGCGCGCTGCGGGGAATCGAGATGGCCCAAAAAGCCGGGCTCGAGTTCCAGATCAACACCACCATCACCCGCGCGAACCTGGCGGAAATTCCCCGCATCCAGAAGTTGGCGGTGGATCTCGGTGCCGTGGCCCACCATATTTTCCTTTTGGTCCCCACCGGGCGGGGTAAATACATCGTCGATCAGGAAATCACGGCCGAGGAGTATGAACAAACCCTCAACTGGTTTTACGATCAGCGGGACAAAACCCCGCTGCAGCTCAAGGCGACCTGTGCGCCGCACTATTACCGGATCCTGCGGCAGCGGGCCCGGTCCGAAGGCAAAACCGTGACACCCAAAACCCATGGACTGGACGCGATGACGCGCGGCTGCCTGGGAGGAGTCGGGTTCTGCTTCATTTCACACCGGGGAATCGTTCAACCCTGCGGTTTTTTAAATGTCGCGGCCGGCGACGTCACCCGAACATCCTTCGCCGATATCTGGAATCATTCAGAAACGTTTCAGTCCCTGCGCCGCTACGACGACCTGAAGGGCAAGTGCGGTCTCTGCGAGTACAAGAAATTCTGTGGCGGCTGCAGAGCGCGGGCTTTCGAGGCCACCGGGGATATTATGGCTGAGGAGCCCTTGTGCAGCTACCAGCCGGCGCGGTGCTGACCGAATTGGCGAATCCCACCCCGGCATCCTTTTTTCGACCGACTGCCGCTACCTGGCGGCTGACCTTTTTCCGATTTTACAGAGGGAGGGGTTATGAAGATCAGCGACCTGATGATTCCGGATCCCATCACGATTACCGCGAATGCATCCATTACCGATGCCTTGGAGTTGATGAAACTGAACTCGATCCGTCACCTGCCGGTGGTTTCCGGCGGCAACGTTCTGCGCGGTTTCGTGACGCTGGCCGACCTGAAGCAGGGGCTGATACCGTCCATGGTGGGCGATGTTTCCCTGTCCGACCTGATGATCAGCGATCCGATCGTGGTCGGTCCGGAGGAAGACATCGAAATAGCCGCCCAGTTGATCTACAAACACAAGATCGGCGGCATGCCGGTGGTTGAAGGCAAGAAACTGGTCGGGATCATCACCGAATCGGACATCCTGCGGACGTTCATCGACATGATGGGCATTCTGACCGGCAGTTCACGCATTGACGTGGTCATGAAGAACGAGCCGGGAGCATTGAAAGAAGCCCTTCAGATCATCAACGACGGCGGCGGCGACATCATCAACGTGGGCATCACCGCCCATCAGACCGGCAACCGCATTTACTACTTTCGCCTGACGGCCTGCAAGACCGACACCATCAAAAAATCCCTTGAGGCCAATGGCTTCACGGTCACCTACGCCACAAACTGATCATCCGAAAGACCGTCGGTCAATCGGGAATCTTATTGATTGCATTGAGCTTCATCGTGATCGGCCGATCCTCCTCGATTTGTCCGGCGAAGCGGATGGGACCCGGCCGGCGATAATCGTCGTCACCGGGGGCGGCGGCAAGCCAGTTTTCCCGGAGAGCCTCGACCACTTTGAAGGCATTCGACTCCAAGTCGACAACAGTCTTTTCAATCACCAGCGCCAGTTTGCCCTGTCGTTCCTCGAGGTGCATCAATGGCGCAATGGGTATGCCGAGCGGTTTCCATTGTGGGAAATCGTGTTCCAGATTTTTTATGGCCGCCATTTGGCCCGTCGCCCCGTTTCCAATCAAGCTAAAGACGGTCAGGCCCAAATTGTAGGTGTAGTTGCAGTCGAATCGGGTGGGGTCGGTGCCCCGGCCGTCGTAGCCGTAAAAATGGGTTTGGGTCTTGAAATCAGGGACCGATTTCCGGAAGATCTTCTCGACCGGCGGCGGGATGACCCCCTTTGGGGTCAGCGCGTTTTCGCGCGACAGGGCCTGCTCCAGTGTCTTGAGAGAGATGATCGATGATTTTCGCAGCAAGAAGGTCCCATCTGTGTAATTCTCGAACAGCAGCGGGCCGTATGTGTTCGGATCGAGACCGCCCCTTTTCAATGTTTTTTGATAGTATTCCCGTTTGATCCCGAGCCGGTAGATCCCCTCTTCCTTCAAAAAGTTAAGGTAGTCTTTCACCAGCCCCATGATCACCTTGTCGGTTTCGACCTGAGAGAATTGAAAGTTCCCGTGGGCATCCCTTTCGATCAGCAGGCCGTCTCTGAAAAACTCGGGAATGTCGTTGAACAGGTCATCGTCGCGGGTGTTCCAGACCGTGAACGAGCTGTCCTCCCGGGAGCGCTTGGCCAACCGGCGCAGATATTCCAGCTTGTCCTCGTGCAGCGGAAAATCCGCATGAAATTTGGTGTCGTGGGTGGCGTTGTACTCGGCAATGATGGTGTTGAGTTTGATAATGAACACCTGAATCTCGTTGATGAACTCCAGCACGCCCTCCGGAATGACGATGATGCCGTAGTTTTTACCCACAGCGGCCCGACGGACGATCGCGTTGCAGATGACCCGGGAGAGGTGCCGCAGTGTCATTCCGTATGCCGTGTAGTCGATGGTGTTGTTTTTGGCCGCCTTCTCGATGCGGCTTTGGTCGACGAAATCGGCCAGGTCCTCGCCGATCAGGGTGATGTTGGCATGGGTCTGAAGAGCGACTTCAAGCGCCAGATGACTGGCAACCCGCCCCATGACCTTGCAGATGTGCCAGTACTTGACGTCCGAACTGGCGTCGTTGGACAGGTTGCTGACGGCACTGGCAAAGGCCCTGGCGGCGGAGTGGAATCCGAAAGACATGGCACACAGCACGTGGCCGTCCGCATCCCGGACCTGAATGTCCCCGTCGATGGTTTTGGGGACACCCATTACCTGGACCCCGTCCTTGAGGAGTTCCTGGGCGAGAAATGCGGCATTGGTATTGGAATCGTCGCCGCCGACAATCACCAACGCATCCAGTGCCAGAGCCTTGCACGTTTCGCGCGACAGGGCCATTTTCTGGGCGGTGTCGATTTTGGTGCGACCGGTTTTGATCATGGTGAATCCGCCCAGGTTGCGGTAGGCGTCGACATGCGCCGCCGTCAGCTCGACGGCTTCGTTTTCGATAATGCCGTCGGGGCCGAGAATAAAACCGAATATTTTCGTATCCGGATTGGCTTTTTTAGCGGCGTCCCACAGCCCGGCAATCACGTTGTGCCCACCCGGTGCGGGACCTCCCGAAAAGACGATCCCGATGTTGCGCCGCCGGCGATAGGTTTCGACAAAGGCCTCATCAGCGGCATCAAGACCCACCAGGGTCTGAACGGCATTGTCGATGATATCCGGCAACTGCTTGCGGGCTTCCCGGTCGATCTCGAAACGGTAGCGGTTGTCGGTTTTCAAGGCCGTGAACGGGTGGTTGAAGACATCGCACACGGCCGGCTGGCTGCGCCGTCTTTCGACCAATTCTCGAGAGACGGAACCGGTGACCTCCTGGACTTCCGGAATCTTCAACAACTCTTCTGCAGTGATGCCATTTTTACCGGACATCTAATGACCCCCTCAAGTGGTTTCCAGTTTGGTGTCCATCGACGTGACAGATATCCATAGCCGCCCGAGTGCCGCGGTGTCAAGATTTACCTTGAAGGACAAGAAATCTTCATCTGCCAGAAATCCTTCCGAACCGGTGGGCCTTTTCTCCGGCCCGCCGGCTTCGATACGCCGGCGCACAAAGAACGCTTTACATCTTCGACTTTTATGTTATAGACAAACCGATGGTTTTCACCGATGCGCGCTTCGACGTGTTGACATCGAGCGGAGCCGATTATGCCGGCACCTAAAGAACCAAACCGGAATGTTTTGACACCATCTGCCCGAATTGCAGATGCACGCAGATTATCGATATCCAGAATGAGCAGATCCCCCGCCGTCACCACTGCGATACCCGCACGGTATTGCGGGAACGGCTGAAGGAGGGGAAGTCTTCATGAGAGGGACACCGGAAGGCGATCGCCGGAAGGGTCTGTCAAAACACAACTAAAAGGAGGGGAAGCATGAAAAGAGGTTTATTGACTGGATTGGCTGCACTGCTGGCACTGGCGCTCATTTCTTCGACCGCTGCATTCGCCGATGACATCGATCTCGCGAGAAAATCGACATTGAATGAAATCGTCGAGCGCGGGGAGCTGCGCGTCGGCTTCGAAGCCGGTTACCTGCCATTCGAAATGGCCGACAAACAGGGCAATTTCATCGGTTTCGACATCGACGTCTCCAAGGAGATGGCCAAGGCCATGGGGGTCAAGTTCGTGCCGGTCAACACCGCCTGGGACGGCATCATTCCGGCCCTGGTCACCAAAAAATTCGACATTCTGATCAGCGGCATGACCATCACCCAGGAACGCAACTTGAAGATCAACTTCGCGGATCCCTACATCATCGTCGGACAGACCATCCTCCTGAACAAAAAGCACGAAGGAGTGGTCAAATCTTACAAAGATCTCAACGACCCCAAATACACCGTGACCTCAAAGCTGGGGACCACCGGCGAGCAGGCGATCAAACGCCTGATCCCCAAGGCCACCTACAAGTCATTCGAAGTGGAGTCCGAGGCGGCGTTGGAGGTGTTGACCGGCAAGGCCGATGCCACCATCTACGATCTGCCCTTCTGCGCGACCTTCATGGCCCAGCAAGGGGAAGGCAAGCTGATCTTCCTGGACGAACCGTTCACCTACGAGCCGCTGGCCTGGGCCGTCCGCAAGGGTGACCCCGACTTTCTGAACTGGCTGAACAACTTTCTGCGGCAGATGAAAAACGACGGGCGCTACGATCAGATTTACAACAAATGGATCAAGAGCACCGAGTGGATCAAACTCATCAAGTAAAGCGCTGAAGGCGCACGCTCCATGACAGCGTTCAGGCCTCCGGTCGCTCGGAGGCCTGAACCATTAGGGTCGCTTCCATGCCGAAACCGGCCGCTGATCCGGCAGGGGCATGAATTGGGAAGAAGAGAAACCGATGGGAAGAGAAGCAAAAGTCCGGCGCGCAATGCCGAAAAGCAGATACTATTTCTGGGTCGGGGTCTTTTTATTCGTCATTTTTTCGATCATCTTCTTGATTTACTTCGCCACCATGCGGATCGACTACGTCTGGGCCTGGCACAAGATCCCGTCGGCTTTCCTGTATCACAAGCAGGTGGAGGTCAAGGCCGAGATTCAGGGAACGGTCGCGAGCATTACACCGGAGAAGGATCAATCCCTCATAAAGGTAAAGGGCACCGGTGAGGAAGAGACCTTTACCGTTCCGACCAAGGACCTTCGCGTGTCGGTAAACGACTTTGTCTATCCCGGTGATGTCCTGGCCAGCTATGGCAAATGGCAGAGCGGGATCATGCTGCAGGGGGTCTGGATTACGCTGAAGGTCAGTCTGTTTTCGATTATCTTCGGCATCATTATCGGCATCATCGGTGGTCTGTCCAGGATATCGGACAACCCGGCCGCCAAGTGGCTGGCGATCACCTATGTCGAATTGATTCGGGGGTCCCCACTCCTGGTGCAGATCTTCATCTGGTATTTCGTCGTGGGCACCATGGTCAACCAGCTGCTGCTCGCCTACGGTCTTCACGAAATTCCAGGCCTCTGGTACGGCGTGGCCTCCTTGGCCTGTTTTACCGGCGCTTACGTGACCGAAATCGTCCGGGCCGGTATCCAGTCGATCAGCCGCGGCCAGATCGAAGCCGCCCGTTCCCTTGGAATGAGCTACGCCCAGTCTATGCGCTACATCGTCATGCCCCAGGCCCTGCGCCGCATCCTGCCGCCTCTGGCAGGCCAGTTCATCAGCCTGATCAAAGATTCGTCCCTGCTGGGCATCATCGCCGTGCGAGAGCTGACCAAGGCCACCCGGGAAGTCATCACGACCCAGCTCAATCCCTTCGAGATGTTCTTCGTCTGTGCGGCGCTTTACCTGGTGATGACCTTTACCCTGTCCATGTTCGTTCAGTATCTGGAGAGGAGGACCCAAACGGCATGATCGAAGCCCGCAACGTTTTCAAAACCTATTATGTCCCCCATAAGGTCGAAGCCCTGGTCGACGTCTCGACCAAGATTGCGGCCGGTGAGGTGGTCGTGGTCATCGGACCGTCGGGATCCGGCAAAAGCACCTTTCTCCGGTGCCTGAATCACCTGGAAACCGCCACCAGCGGACACATCATCATCGACGGTGTCGACATCCTCAATCCCAAAACCGACATCAACAAGGTGCGGGCCGAGGTGGGAATGGTGTTTCAATCCTTCAATCTTTTCCCCCACAAGACAGTTGAGGAAAACGTCACCCTGGCCCAACGGGTGGTGCGCAAGCGCTCTAAAAAAGAAGCCGCCGAAAGGGCCATGGCCCTGCTGACAAAGGTCGGCATTCAGGACAAAGCCGCCGTCTACCCGGATCAACTCTCCGGCGGCCAGCAGCAGCGTGTGGCCATCGCACGAGCTTTGGCCATGAATCCGAAGGTGATGCTGTTTGACGAACCGACCTCCGCCCTGGACCCGGAGATGATCGGCGAGGTTCTGGATGTCATGAAGACGCTCGCCACGGAAGGGATGACGATGGTGTGCGTCACCCATGAGATGGGGTTTGCCAGGGAGGTGGCGGGACGGGTGATTTTCATGGATGCGGGCCGTATCGTCGAAGTCGGCACGCCCGAGCATTTCTTTAAAAACCCCACCCACGAACGGACGAAATCGTTTTTGAGTCAGATATTGTGAACGGAGGTTGAGCCCGTTGAGCCCGTTTTGCCGGTTGGGTCCGTTGGCCGGTTGAGCCGGTTTGGCTCGCATAGACCATTAGCCGGTTCAGTTGATAAAATCGATTATATCCTTCAACTAACCCGATCCGGGCAAGCCGGAACCAAATATTTTGAAAAGTTGGATTTGTTTTTAATCTCTGTAGAGCCGCGAATAGTAACTGTTTCCTGAGATTCCAAAAATTATTGCGCGCAAAACACATACAATACTAGTAATAAGAGACTCAACGGGCTAAACCGGCTCAACGGGCAAAACGGTCTCACCCGAATCACCCCCCCCACATGTTGTATTTTGAGATGTGAATTCACCCCTTCCATTGTGCTTTTCCCTTTACAGCAACCCGC
>JBAVJU010000328.1:0-15764 GCA_049687935.1 Desulfobacterales bacterium
CATTATATCACACCAGAAAAATGCTTCAGCACCTGGTAAATCAACGGGATGAATATCGCCGGTAGAATATTGCCAACTTTTATTTTCTTGATTTCCAACAGACCGATTCCGATGGCCAAAATGAGCAGACCCCCGATAGCGGACATTTGAGAAACAACATCGGGCACCAAAAATTGTCTTAAGGAAGATGCGGTCAGAGTAATGAGGCCCTGATACAAAAAAACCGAAACTGCGGAAAAAATGACGCCTATTCCGAGTGTCGATGCGAACAAGACGGAGCTTATCCCGTCGAGGATCGATTTCGCGAACAGCGTCTGGTGGTCTCCCGAGAGGCCGCTTTCCATCGACCCCACGATTGCCATCGCCCCGACACAAAAAAGCAAGCTGGCGCTTACAAATCCCTTTGCAATTCCTTTGCTGTCTTTGGACAACCGGCGCCCAATCCAGTTTCCCAATTGTTCCAGCCTATCCTCGATTCGAAGCAACTCTCCTATAAAACCCCCGATGGCGAGGCTGAGGATAACCATCAGAAGCGCATCGGTTTTCAGAGCTGTCTTGATGCCAATCAGAATGACGGCAAGACCAATGGCATGCATCATGGTCTGATTGTATTTTTCAGGTATACCACCTCTGAAAAGTAAACCGATCAGGCTTCCTGCAACAATGGTCAACGCATTGACGATAGTACCAAGCAATTTTATCTTCCTTGAGCTCGATCAAATGCAAAGACGGCCAGATGCGGAAAAGGCTGTCTGATAGCCAATAAAACAATCCATGGCAACCGTTAATCGAAAAGGTTGACACATGAACGGCTTGCCACCATAATAAATTTTCGCCGGCAAAGGCCTGGCGGTAATCTTCTTTCCCCGTTTTATAGCTTTTTGGTTAAGTCCGCTTTGCTTGAAAGTCTTTTCACTGCCAACATGAGTCATGTAAAGAAATCTCTGAGCTCGATGACCATTGCGAAGATCGCCGTCACGGCGGCAACAACATATCCAATGCCGGCAATCACATTCTGCTGCCGCATCGATTTATTGCAACCGGTTATGTACTTATTGAGATCCACATAAAATTTGTGTAACCGCTTGTCGACGTCAACGCCGGTTGAGGGCTTCTCCAACTCGACACTTTCTTTTCTGTACTGCATTTCCTCGATTTTGAACAGGCTGATGGACGCCGAAGCAGCGCCGAAGTGGTAGACTCCCAATCCAGAAAATATAAGGACAAACACAAACCATATGGCCGCTAAAAGATTCATTCGTTTCCTCGCCTTCTTCTCTTCCCGGACGTTAGGACTCGGCCAAAAATGCGCAAGAGCCTGCTGTGGGGTTGATCGATTGGAAGATGCCTGCTACCCCACTATTTCGGCATCCTTGAAATGATAAGTCGTCGATAGCATCCGGGACAACGGGCGTCAACACACAAGCTCATAATAACCTTCCGCCTTAGCGAGGGACATACGGCCGGCTTGTTCCACTGCTGAAATGGGTTAATTTGTCATCAGGCGTGTTTGCGAGTCATCTGGCGTGATCATTTTGTTGCAGGACATTCCGGGATTGGACGCCGACGTCCGCATGAACAAACCGGCCGGCGCCGAAGGCAATAGATTATGGAGGCTGAAGGCCGACCGGTTTGCGGATGACTCTCGCGACCGTCTGGTCGATTGGACAGAGCGGGTTGGCCGCAATTGAGGTAATCGGCGATATGGGCAATAGACAAAATTGGCGCTGTGCCGAAGCCGGCCAGTGCGATGCGTCGAGGCCTGCACCGGTTCTTCGTACAGGCCACGCGGCGGGGTCTTTGCCGAGAGGATGGAGAGGGGTCTTCAGGGACGCAAACGATCTTCGAACGCTATTTCTTGATGATTCCTATTAGCTTGACACCGATTCCGGATGAGGTGGCACGGACAACTTCCGCCCTGAGCATGAGCCCCTTGTCGAACTTGGTTCCGGGGACGGCAATTTGAATCCTGTCGCCGACGTCTAAACCGGTTTCGGTCTCAATGAACAGACCACCCTTGCTGACATTGGTGATGGTGCCTTTACAGAATTGATCGGCCGATGTGAAAATGATTGATTTATCGGCCGGCTTGCGCGGATATTTTCGCGATTCCCGCCCATTTTCCATCATGAGTTTGAGATATCGCGGTATATCGTAAAAGTGCTGTTCCGCATCTCGGGAATACGCCCCGATAGGGTCTAGGTGTTGGGCGCCGTATCCATACTTGAAATCCGAATTGTAGAGATCTTTACACCACTTTATCTTTACGCGATGGCATTCGTATTCGGCCGCAGATTCGCTGTAGGGCGATCCGAATATGCCCAGGTAAATGTTGGTGCCGGGTGTAATCAGCGAGTCCGATTCGAAGTACAGACCGCCGCTGCTGTAGTTTGCGATACAGGCGTTCACCGAAGGGCTTGGATCGAGAGATTCTATTACCGCACCGGCCGTATAGTCGATGCGGTCGTTTTTTCTCTTGTTCCGGTCGCTGATAAAGGCGGTCATCTCCCTTTTCGACACATCAAACTGCGGCTGCCCTTTCATCATAAATTCTGCCCTCTGTTTTGCGTTTCCGGTTTCGAAGTCCAAATTCTTCAGCTATCCGAGACCCGATGGTCATTTTCATAAAAGCAGGAAATATGCCAAGTCGCCAGGAGCAAGTTATAATCGTAAAATAGGATAAAATTACAATTAGTTAAAAATATATTCTCAATTATGATACGAACGGATATCACCTGTAGAATGGGTTATAGTCCGCAGCCGCTTTGGGTAAAACAGCGCAGGGTTTTTTTGAGACAACAGGGGGTTTCGAGGATAGCCGCGCCACTTAAGGGCTCGCTCAAAAAACTTAGCATTTTGGACGCCGATGCATCCCGTCCAGCTGCGTTGCAAAACCGCAGGAATATCCAGATATTTCTGCGGTTTTCGCCTTGCCGGCAGGGCGCCTCAACCCCCAAAATCACCTACTTATTTTTTCTCGAGCCCTGAGCGGCAAATTCTTAAATGAGGGAAGGGCGGTGTCGAGGTCGATTCGGTCGTGGCGACTGCGGTTTCTTGCGGATTGAGGTGCAAACCCTAAAGACTGAACAGTTTTACAAATTCATTTATATCATCGATGAGTTTTATGCCGATGCCGTAACGCACGAAGACAACCATGCCGGTCAGTTTCCGGCACCACCTCACCTGGCCGTAATATTTGCGGATATCCTCCGGTGTCGCGGCATCCGAGGCATAATTCTGCATATGAATGATGATTCCCGATCGAAGTCGCGGGGTCGTTTCAGATTCGATATACATTCCGGAGCTGCTGTAGTTCAAAAGGGTGCCGGGAAACATGGCGTGTGAGTCGCCTTCCTGCACCATGACCGGTGACTCGATCGTGACCCGATCTTGAGACCGGTCGGTGAGCTGCATCGTTTTTTGTGACAATTTCGGGCGGAGCGCCTTATTGGATTGGTCGCCCTTGAGACCCTGTCTTCCAAGAAAGGTCTGAATCGCCCGATTGAAAAGCTGAGCCTTCTGCATGATCCGATTCGGCTTCAGCACATCGGCCTGATGCGACTTGCCGGTGCGGCGTTCGATGATTTTTCGTCTTTCCGGCCCAAAATACGAGGGCGGATCCATTCGCCGCCGGTCGATGCCAGTTCTTCTGTCCTTGAGGCCGGTTGAGTTCATGCGATGTTGGTTCATTCTTTTGATTTTCGTCGAACCGGATCACTCCGGCACAATACGGTGAACCCATACTGCGAACGGCAAAAAATGTCAATGATGTCCTGCAAGCGTCTTTTTTTACATCATCATTTGAGGATGCAGGGAAAGTCCTACACGGATCCGCTGGTTCTCCTCTCCATCGATCTTAAGGCGTATCAAAGCCGGCACGCCAGGGCCGACTTCCGCTAAACGACATCTTATCTCATTGATATTATTTGTAAATATTGTGTATACACTATGGCGGGTTGTCCTGTACTTGTTCGGATATCAACAGAACCGTTACGGCCCCTGGGGCATGAAGGGGTCGGCTGAGATGCAGGGGATTCCAGTCATTCAGAGAGCCAAATTGACGCCAAAATTTTTTATATTAATAAAAAATACAAAATGTTATAAATCTGGCACGGCGCTTGCTGTTAATAGCGACATCAACCATTCAAGAAAATAAAGGTGAAAAAAATGAAAATATTGGTAGTCGATGACAACAAATTCGTGGCAGAATCCCTGAAATGTATTCTGCAACACAGCTCTCATCGGGTCCAGACCGCCGCAAACGGGGAGGACGGTTACGTCAAGTACCTCCAGTTCGAACCGGACCTGATTATCACAGACATCGAAATGCCGCTGAAAAATGGATTCGCGTTGATGCACGACGTCCGGTCCCATAATCCCAAAATCAAGGCCATCTACATGAGCGGCGCCCTAGAATTTTTCAACAAAGAAATCGAGGCCGAAAAAAAGAGCTATGCCGTCGACCTGCTCGACAAACCCTTTACCCTTCAGGAACTGTGGCACGCCTTGACAGTGTCCCAGAGTTAGAACAAATCCTCTCGGTCCAAAATGTCGGTGCTTGCAGCGGCTTGGGGGGTTTGAGCCGCCGGCCGGGCGTGGTGAATCGGATCAATGGGGCATGCCGGTCGACGCCGGAACGTGTTTTTGGGGCGGTCTGAGAAACAGGGCTCAAGGCTGGCGGCGTCAACATGTATCGCGCCCCACCTCAGGCGGCTGCGGCGGTAAGCGACACCGGCTGTCGCGGGGGGTGTTTTTCAGCAGAACCTTACCACCAGGAGATCACCTCGTCGAACTCGAAGATTAGATCGATCAAGTCTTCATAGTCCGGGGCTTCCCCGTCGAATTCGAAGAGAGGAAACTGCAGGCAGTTGTATCCCAGCGAAAGAGTGTACATGAGCGTGCGCTGGAGATCGTCGGGGTCCGATTTCAGGATGTGCAGCATTTTTTTTCTTTTCGGCATATGACCTTCTTTCGCAAGCGCCGGGTTACCGTCGATTTCCGAAGGGAATTACCAAATCCATTTTCTTGAGCTCCCTGGCCAGTTTCTCCAGCGGCATGACGTCGAAACCGTATGGGCGGTTGACCTCGTGATTGGAGATGCACGGACATTCCATCTCTTCGAGCCACTCCAGGTTTTCCTTGAGCGCCGCGGTCATTTCGATGCTGACATCCAAGACAAACAGGTAGGCCCAGAAGTTGTGCGCTGCCTGGCCCAGCGTCGTTCGCGTTCCTTCCCAGACATCCTCCGGTCTGCGCACAACGACGGCGCAGTGTTTGATATTTTCCATAGGTAAAGACCCCCGACACCCAAAAGTCTGTTATCGGCAAGCCGCGGTGACCTCGCATCGAACCGGGCCGGCTCTCAAAACGCCAGATAGCGCTCACAGTCGTAAATCATCTCGGCATGCCATGATTGAGACAAAAACGCCTTTTCCGCTCTTCCCCGGTTATGTTAGTCGAACACGGCATTTATCTGATCCAATGGCTCAACTCGGGACACATGAAAGACCCGTTCATTGCGACCACGTCTGCATATGCCACAGAGTGTCGTCTGGAAAGCTTGGCAACTAGACCTGTCAACACCACTGGAAGGAAAAATGGGGGGGTGCGATACCCCACTCGTCGGGGCCGAACCCTGGGCACAGGGCTGCGGAGCTGGTCCAGAGGAGCGATGATTAAAAAGCCTCCCAGGTTTTGCCGGATTCGGGTCTGCCTGTTACCGCTGTAATATTCAGGTGAAGATATTTCCGCGGGCCGCTAACGAAGTTGACATTGCGAAGCTGAAAATATTATAGAATAAATGATCGATTTTTTGGGGGCATCCGGCTGACGCCCGCAAGAAGAGCGGATTTTTGTCGATTGCTTCCCGATCACACCGCCGCCGATGTCTTTCGTCGCAGTGAGGCGGCGCTCCCGGCGGAGATGAAACTTTATAGATCTTTGGCGGGAGAGCGAAAAACCGTTTCCATGGGAGGTGCGGCATGATCATCAAGCAGGCGGACCTTTTTTACGGCCTGAACCACAACTTCATCAAGGACCTCATGGCCATTGCCTCGAGAACGCCCTGCGTCAAAGGCGATGTCATTTTTAGGTCCGACGAACCGGCCACCCATTTCTATATCCTGATCCAGGGGTGTGTGAGGTTGCGTCTCGGTCACGCCGGTCGCGAGGTCTTCACCAGTTGCCGGGTCGGCGAGATCTTCGGATGGTCGAGTCTCATCGGTCGGCAGAATTACTCGGCCTCGGCCGAGTGCATTGAAACGGCCACGCTGCTGAAGATCGACCGGCAACAGTTTCAATCGATTTTGGAAAAGGATCTCTTCAGCGGATTGCTTTTTTTCAAACAGCTGGCCGCAGCACTGGGCAGTCGCTTGATTCAACTCTATGGGCGCGAAACGGAAACCCTTCCGGCAGCGTCACCCTCAACCGAAGGGGCTGCAGTATGAATCCGCAAAACATCGAAGACGTCCTGGGGGCATGTGAATTCTTCAAGGGTTTCGGCAAAGCCGACATCGAGAAAATAGCGGCGATTTGCGAGGTCAGGGCCTGCGAAGCCGGCAGCCTTCTTTTTCAGCAGGGCGATTTCGGCGAACATCTGTTTATCATATCCGATGGTCTGGTGCACCTGGAACGCTCGATGTCGATCGGGCACCGCAAGGGAAATGTCGTCATCGAAACACTCGGCAAGAGCCGGGTGCTGGGTTGCTGGTCGACACTGCTCAACGAGCCTCACATCGTGATGTCGACGGCTGTCTGCCAGCGGCCGACAACCGTACTCGTCATGCAGGGGACCCGATTGCGGGAGTTGATGACCAGCAACAGCGCCTTGGGCTTCAACATCCTGGAACGGCTTTGTTTTTTGTTGCGGGACCGTATTCAGGCCGCTTATGGTGCATTGGACAAGATTTAACGCGCCATTGATTTCACAGGCCGGTTCCGGTAAGATGATTGCCTGGATTCGGTTCCGCCGGCAATTGTGATACAAGGACGCGATCATCGTCTAGGAGTTTCTATGGATCTTGAGCTCAGCGCCGAAGAAGCGCGAACTCTCGACGATCTTAAAGGCCAGTTGATTCGATTCAAAAAGGAACGCGGCGAACTGATCCCCATTCTCCAGATGTTCCAGGCAAGGCTCGCCTATCTGCCACCGGAGACCATCGAACTGGTGGCTGATTATCTGGGTGTTTCTCCTTCCGAAGTTTACGGCGTTGCTACTTTTTACAACCAGTTCCGGTTCAACCCGCCCGGGAAAAATCCGATCAAGGTCTGTCTGGGCACTGCCTGCCACGTCAAGGGCGCCGATATCATCCTCGAGAATTTCGAACGCAAGCTCGAGATCAAGGAGGGGGAGACCACAGCGGACCGCGAGTTCAGCATCGAGCGGGTGGCCTGTGTCGGTTGTTGCGCCCTGGCACCGGTGGCCTTGGTCGGCGAGACGGTCCAGGGTCACATGGCACCGAGTAAGGTCGAAGGGCTCATCATGAGGGTCGAAATCGAAAAAGGGATCAAGGCACGCGCCGAACAAAAAAATGAACCCAACCAAGCGTGACACATCCAACAAACGCTTTCGGGCGATGCAGGACGAGGCTCGGCAACGGAAGGCAGCTTTTGACGCGGCGCCGATACCGAAGATCCACATCGGCATGGCCACCTGCGGCATAGCCGCCGGTGCCCTTGAAACCCGGGCGGCCTTCGAACAGGCCCTGGCCGAACGGGGCATCGACGCCCGCATCCACCTTGTCGGCTGTGTCGGTCACTGTTACGCCGAGCCGGTGGTGGTGATCGACCACCCGGCTTCGGGATTTCCGCCTATTTTATATCCCGAGGTCAACCCCGGCAAAGCCACGATGCTGACCAAGCTCTTTCTCGAAGGCGGTGATCCGCGTCTGGAGCATATCCTCGGCGCCACTGTTGCCAACGACCTGATTCCGTCCGTCATGGAATTTCCCCGCTTCAATCAGGAAAAACGGGTCGTCATGGAAAAATGCGGCCGCATCGATCCCGAGGACATTTACGACTATCTTGCCGAAAACGGCTACGCCGCCCTGGCGGCGGCTCTCGAGCGATCCCCGCAGGCAATCATCGAGGAGATCAAGCACTCCGGCTTGAGGGGTCGCGGCGGCGCCGGTTTTCCCACCGGGACCAAGTGGGAGTTGGCCCGCCGGGCCGCTGGCGATGACAAGACCGTCATCTGCAATGCCGACGAGGGGGATCCCGGTGCCTACATGGACCGCACGATACTGGAAAGCAATCCCCACCAGGTCATAGAGGGCATGATCATCTGTGCTTACGCCGTCGGCGCTCGGCACGGGCTCGTTTACGTGAGGGCCGAATACCCTCTCGCCGTCAAGATCATTCGCAAGGCCATCGCGCAGGCCAACGAGCAGGGGCTCTTGGGACAGGGCATCCTCGGCAGTGCCTTCGATTTCGATATCGGTGTTTTCGAGGGGTCCGGCGCCTTTGTGTGCGGTGAAGAAACCGCGCTGATACAATCGATCGAAGGCCGACGGGGGATGCCGCTTCATCGGCCGCCCTATCCGATCGAGGTCGGACTGAACGACAAGCCGACGGTCATCAATAACGTCAAGACCCTGGCCTCGGTGCCGCCCATCATTGAAAACGGTGCCGAATGGTTCCGGGGCATCGGCAGCGCCGGCAGCCCCGGAACCGCGATTTTTTCGGTTGTCGGCAACGTGACCCATCCGGGCCTGGTGGAAATCCCGATGGGGGTGACGCTGCGGACCCTGATTTTCGATATCTGCGGCGGGATACCGAACAAGAAGAAGTTCAAGGCGGTTCAGATCGGTGGACCCTCCGGCGGATGCCTGCCCGAGGACTTTCTGGATACACCGATCGACTTCGACTCGCTGACCGCGGCCGGGGCCATGATGGGCTCGGGCGGCATGGTGGTCATGGACGAAGACACTTGCCTGGTGGATGTCGCTCGCTACTTCCTCGACTTCACCCAGAAAGAGTCCTGCGGCAAGTGCACCTTCTGTCGTATCGGCACCTACCACCTCTTGGAGATGTTAAAACGCCTGACCGAAGGGGAGGGACAGCCGTCCGATCTGCAGCAGCTGCAGCAGTTGAGTGAGGACATTAAACAGGGGTCCCTCTGCGGTCTCGGCAAGACGGCCCCGAACCCCGTGCTCACATCGCTCAAATATTTTGCGGACGATTATACGGCCCACGTGGACCAAAAGCGGTGCCCGGCCATGATGTGCCGGCCGCTGATCGCGTTTTATATCGACCTGGAGCGATGCGCGCGGGGATGCGATGTCTGCGAGGGATGCTGTCCGGTGGATGCGGTGTTTACCACCGGCAACCGCAAAAAGGGGATCGACCAGTCCCTGTGCGTCAAATGCGGCGAGTGCAGGGTGGCCTGCCCGCCGGAGTACCAGGCCGTCATAAAAGTGTCACCGCCGCATCTGGCGCCGATCATCGAGCGGCCGCCGGAGCCGCCCGAAGACAACACTTAGGGGCTCGCATTCGGCAGGCCCGGGGAAATCGCTGTCATGGTGTCGATTCTGGTCGACCAAAAAACGATCGAAGTGCAGGAAGGCACATCGGTGCTCAAGGCCTGCCTGGATAACGGGATCACCATTCCCAACCTGTGTTACCTGGAAGAGCTCGATCCGGCACCGGCTTCCTGCCGACTGTGCTTTGTGGAGATCGACGGCGTCGACCGCCCGGTTGCCTCCTGCAGTGTGCCGGTTCAGGAAGCGATGGTGGTCAGAACCGATACGCCGGCTGTCCGGCGTCTGCAGAGAACCGCACTGAAGCTGCTCCTCTCGGTGCACGACGTCGACTGCAAAAACTGTCACGCCAACCGCAAATGCGCCCTGCAACATCTGGCCCGATTCCTCAAGGTCGGTTTAAAACCCAAGGGGTTGCAGCATCGCCTGAAAGAGCCGCCGATCGACCATTGCCACCCCTGCCTCGATTATTACCCCAACCGCTGCGTCCTGTGCGGCCGGTGTGTTGCGGTCTGTCAGACGGCGAGCGACCGGCCGGAGTTGACCTTTGCCAAGCGCGGCTTCGACACGGTCGTCAGTTTTTTCGGTCGAACGGATTCAGTCCGGCATGATTGTGCAGCCTGCCGGGCCTGCATCGACACCTGTCCGGTCGGGGCATTGGCCCTTAAAAACGGGTTGAAGAGTTTGCCCTGAAATGACGCGGCTGACCGGCATCCGCACTGAGACGACGACATCTTGTTCTTTCGAGCGCCTGACCGGGGGTTCGATAGACACCAAACAAATATTCGGAGGTAAACATGCGGCGAGCGGTCTGCGGGTTTCTGGTGATTGTTGTGGCGGCCGGTTTTCTTTCGGGTTGCGGATACAACCAGCTGCAGCAGCAGGAGGAAAAGGTCTTCCGGGCCTGGAGCGATGTCGAGTCCACATTGCAGCGCAGAGCGGACCTGATTCCAAACCTGGTCGCGACCGTCAAGGGCTACGCTTCTCACGAAAAGGAAACCCTGGAGGCGGAATGTCTGGGTATTCCTGGGCCTTTTTTTCATCCTTTTTCCACTCGCGCGTGAAGTTGTCAAACGCACCCTGTGGCTCAAACGCCGTTTCATCTCCGCCAAGGAAATCGAAGCCGAAGTCAATGAGGCTGCCCTCACCGCTTTCTTCAGAGAAGGACTCTACCGGACACGCGACGCCACCGGCGTTCTTGTCCTTATATCCGTGTTTGAGCGGAGGGTCTGCGTGCTGGCCGACACAGGCATTAACGAAAGGCTGACACCGGATGTGTGGGAAAAGGTGGTCGCGTCGATCCTTACCGGCATAAAGAAACACCGCCAAGCCGAGGCCATCTGTGAGGGGATCGGCAAAATCGGTCACATTCTGGCGGCCCACTTTCCCATCATAACCGATGACACCAATGAGCTCAAAGGTGTGATCATCGGCGAATAAGATAGTCCGTTAGTTGACGAATAGGGGAATGTGAACCGTAAGGATCCATATCGCCGCTTCGCCGGATGTTACGATGCCGTCCAGATATTGATATCAATTATCATTGACACACTACATGTAGTGTGATATCGATACAATAACTTCTATAAATAACCACCGCTACGACCGGGACTTTCCGTTCACTAACGGTGGGCAGCGCTTTTCAGCAGCTGTTTGCCGTCCATTTTCCAACCCTAAGGACTATCATATCAACGGTAACCGTTGTTGCCGGATGATCGGGAGAGAATCCATGCGTCAGCAGGGAAAGGTTTTAATAACAACAGACGGTCGTTTTGATTTGAACGAATACCGCTGGGACGACGATCGGTTCGCTGATCTTCTGGTTCGCCAGAACGTCCTCAACAGCGAACAGGCCATGACCATCAGTCGATTTCTGCGCGAGGAGATCGCCCGGATGGACCAGGACACCATCAACTCAGCTGTTATCGAGAAGCTCATTGGTGCTAAAATGAACGAATATGGATTGCGATCGACCTCCTCCGTACAACTCGACAAATCGATTTTTGTTAAAAACGAACTGGTTTTGAGCGATAATGCCCGGACCGTGCTGCAGCGACGCTATTTGAGAAAAGACAGCGATGGAAAGGTCATCGAGAGCCCCGAGGACATGTTCCGCAGGGTGGCCCACCACATCGCGCGGGCCGAGGAAAATTACGGCGACGCCCAAGAGGCAGATAAGATGGAGGCGCTGTTCTACCGGATGATGACGGAATTCTATTTCCTGCCGAACTCGCCCACCTTGATGAACGCCGGAAGGCGCCTCGGCCAATTGGCGGCCTGTTTCGTGCTGCCCGTCGATGACAGTCTGGACGGTATTTTCTCGGCTTTGAAAAATGCGGCCATGATCCACAAATCCGGGGGTGGAACCGGTTTTTCCTTTTCGCGCCTTCGTCCCAAGGATAGCCGGGTTGGCAGCACCGGCGGTGTGGCGTCGGGACCGGTATCTTTTATGAAAATCTTCAATACCGCCACCGAACAGGTAAAGCAGGGCGGCACCCGGCGCGGGGCCAACATGGCGATTTTGAGGGTCGACCACCCGGACATTCTCGATTTCATCACCTGCAAGAAATACCATCATGATCTGAACAATTTCAACATATCGGTGGGGATCACCGACGCTTTCATGGAATCCGTCAAGATGCTGACCGCCTATGACTTGATCGATCCCAAGGAAAAGCAAAAAGTCGGCGAGCTGAATGCGGCTGAAGTCTATCTGCACCTGGTGGAGCAGGCTTGGGAAAACGGGGATCCCGGCATTGTCTTTCTCGATCGCATCAACCGCGACAATCCCACCCCGGCTTTGGGTGAAATCGAGAGCACCAACCCCTGTGGTGAGCAACCCCTGCTGCCCTTTGAGGCCTGCAACCTCGGCTCCATCAATCTGGCGAAATTCGTCACGTCTGCGGATGGAAATCCGGCCGTCGACTACGAGGGGCTCAAGGAAATCGTCTGGCTGGCGGTCCGTTTTCTGGACGACACGATCGACATGTCACGCTACCCGCTGCCGGAAATCTCCGCGATGGTGGAGGGCAACCGCAAAATCGGACTGGGGGTGATGGGGTTTGCCGACATGCTGTACCAGATGGGCGTACCCTATAATTCCGAGGAAGCGCTGCAGTTGGCGGAGGATGTCATGGCCTTCGTCCAGCATCAATCACGGGAGGCCTCAAGGGAACTCGCCAAGAAGAGAGGGACCTTCAAGAATTTCGGCAACAGCGTCTTCAAGAACAAAAAAGATTGCCGCTACCGAAACGCGACGATCACCACCATCGCTCCCACCGGCACGCTGAGCATCATCGCCGGGTGCTCCAGCGGCATCGAACCGCTCTTTGCGCTGAGCTTTGTCCGGCGCGTCATGGACAACGACGAATTGATCGAAGTCAACCCTTATTTCGAGCAGGTTGCCAAGGAAAACGGATTTTTCAGCTCTGAACTCATGAACCGGATTGCCGGAAGAGGAAGCATTGCCCCACTGGAGGATATTCCCGAAGACGTGCGCCGCGTATTCGTGACCGCCCACGACGTTGCTCCGGAATGGCACGTGCGGATGCAAGCCGCCTTTCAGAAATACACCGACAATGCGGTTTCGAAAACCGTCAACCTGCCGCGCGACGCGACCCCCGAAGATGTTTTGAAGGTTTACAACCTGGCGTATGAACTCGAGTGCAAGGGCATCACGATTTACCGCGACGGCAGCAAGGAAAATCAGGTGCTTTCTTTTTCAGAGAAAGACAAAAAAGGGAGCAGCGGTTTTATGACGGCCGTCAAAGATCGACCCGAAACGCTCGAGGGTTTCACCACCAAGATCAAGACCGGCCTCGGTCAGCTCTACGTTACGGTGACGGAGTTCGAAGCTCAGCCATTCGAAGTGTTTGCCACCATCGGCAAATCTGGCCGGTCGACGACCGCCAAGACCGAAGCCATTGGCCGTCTGGTTTCACTGGCGCTAAGAGCCGGTGTCAAGGTGAGTGCGATCGTGGACCAGTTGAAAGGAATCGGCGGGGAGCACCCTGTTTTTCAGCAGGGAGGGCTGGTGCTCTCTATTCCGGATGCCATCGCCAGGGTCTTGGAAAAACGCTATCTGGCCGAGACGACCGGCGGCGGCCGGGCCAACCGAAAAAACGCTCTGCTGGGGGAGACCTGCCCCGAGTGTGGTCAAACAATCAGTTTCGAGGAAGGGTGTATGATTTGTCACTTCTGCGGGTACAACAAGTGTGGTTAAGCGGAAGAAGAATTCGAGGGTTCAAGGATTCAAGGGTTCACGTGTCTGTTACTTGAATCCTTGCCCTTTTATCCTTGAACCCTCGAATCCTGTTATTCTCGACCCCTTGCGTCTATTTGCAGATTCCGGTCTTCTCGGCCCAATTGATGCCGTCGCAGTCGCCGAGTTCACAGGCTTTTTTGAAGTCGAGACAGGCCAGGTCGTCTTTGTTCAGCTCGTGGTAAGCCAAACCACGATTCAAATAGGCCAGGTTGTAGGACGCATTGAGCGAGAGCGCCTTGTTGTAGTCTTCGATCGCCATCTGAAAGTTGCGCTGGTCGAAGTAGATGTTGCCTCGATTATTGAAAGTCTTATCGAGGTTCGGCTTCAGACTGATCGCTTTGTTGTAGTCCTGCATCGCAAGGGCATACTGCTTCATTTCCCGGTAGGCGTTACCGCGGTTGTTGTATGCTTCGGCAAAATCCGGCTTTTCCTGAATGGCTTTCTCAAGATACGCGACCGCTTTTTGCGTATCCACGTATTGAGCGTCTTTCCACAGGGCGGTCGCCCGTGTGTTCCAATCGGCATCCTTGAGCGGGTCGGTGACCGATTTCTTGCGGCCAACGGCGGTTTTCTGCGGTTTTTGGGCCAGATGTTTCTTGAAAACCTTGGCATCTGGTTTTTTCGCGGGACCCGCGGCCACAAGGCCTAAATCGCCCGCCCATGGAATCGACTGGAGCATTTGTACCGGGCCGGTAACATAGACCAGCGCGCCGCCCAAGATGAGGCAGACCGTCCACAGAAGCATTGTCTTGGTCAATTGCAATCGCCGCGACCTGAGCCAGCCCCACCCAAAAGTATAGATGCCGCCGGTGAGCACGCCGAGAAGTCCGTGCAAAACGCCACCTTCCTTGAACGATTTGACCAGAACCAGAATCAGCATGATGGTTCCGATGAGAAGTGCCAATGCGCCCAGCGCCGTATTGACCAAAGCCGTGTTGAAAAGATCCATGATGTCCCCTTTTGATGCGGTTTACCAGTCGAGTTGCCGGTGTTGTATGTCCGGAAACACTCTCTTGAGTCCCGATTCGCGGTTTTCCATTTCTACCTTCCCTCGTGTCGTCTGCCATGCGTCCAGTCGCACCAACATCTGAACGCCGAACGATCCGCATTCAATATTCTTCAGATCGGAACGGCGCATTCCCCGAGGAAACTAAAAAAAGGTCAGGCGTCAACCGAAGCTCGATTTTATGGATATATTCTACCATTTACCCTGCTGAAAAGCAAATTGAGCGAAAGAGAACCGACGGTAAAGCAGCACCGGATGCCCATTCGATGATTGTTTCCTTGCCGCTCGATGCGGGGAAATGATGGCAAGAGAGAAGGGTCGTCCCGGTTATTTGCCCGAATCGAATCGGCAGATAAAAAAAGCCGTTTTCCGCGAAGTTGCTTTTTGTCGAAATTTATCCTATAATCCCTTGTTATCGATACAAATTAGCGCCATTTTCTCAAATTTGCCGGAGTTCGCATGTCTCAAAAAGTATTTGTCACCAGTGACCAGACGATCACCTTCACCTGTCCGGCGTGTCAGCAGCCCCGAGTGGTCAGGGTAGCCGATCACAAAGAATTGGAAAAGGCCGACAAACTGCGCGTTACCTGCAGGCATTGCGGCCACAAGTACCCGGTCTTGATCGAGAGACGGCGCCAGTATCGCAAGCCGGTGGATTTTTCGGGGACCTATACCCACTTCGTCAACGGAAAACCGTTGGGCAAAGGCTTTATGCGGGTGGTTGATCTGTCCCGCACCGGATTGAAACTCAAGATGAATGAAAAGGCTGGATTTGGTCACGGGGATAAACTTCGCATCGAATTTCATCTGGATGATGCCAACCATTCTCTGATCAAAAAAGAGGTTGAAATCAAGAAGGTATTTGGAACGGAACTGGGAGTGGCGTTCACTTCCTCGCATCCCTCCGACCCGTCTGACAGGGCGCTGGGTTTTTACATGTTCGGCTGAATTTTTCGAGGAGACTTACTTTAAGGCTTCATTAGGAATTGATGCCGAAAAACGAAAGGCGGGGTCAAAA
>JBAVJU010000329.1:0-5191 GCA_049687935.1 Desulfobacterales bacterium
CTGCTCGATAAGTCCTTGCCGACCCCGAAGGTCTTGATCCTGTCGTGTCTGAACCGTTTAATGCGTTCGCTGGCGTTCCCGAGCAGAACCTCGGTGAGGTATTGGGCCCCGAATCGCTGACCGGTTCGATAAACCCCGGAAAGCGCCTTTTGGGCCGCTTGCGTGCCGTCCCAGGATGCCACGCCTTCCTGGCACGTTCCACAATTTCCGCAAGGGACAGCCAGCGATTCACCAAAATACCTCAACAGCACCTGGCGGCGGCATTCGATGGTTTCGCAGTATCCCAGCAGGGCATCGAGCTTTTGCTGCTGAACACGCTTGAACCGCTCGTCGCCTTCCGACCGGTTGAGCAACTGGCGCGCCGCGACCACATCTGACAATGAGTAGAGCATGCAGGCCTCCGCCGGCTCACCGTCTCGTCCCGCACGTCCTGTTTCCTGGTAGTAAGCTTCCATGCTCATGGGGACATCGAAGTGGACCACGAATCTCACATCCGGCCGATCGATACCGAGACCGAAGGCAATGGTGGCCACGACAACCAGGGCCTCTTCCCGGGCAAAGCGCTGCTGCCGGTGGTTCCGTTCTTCGGAAGACAGTCCGGCATGGTAGGCAACGGCATTGACGCCCCTCTGCGAAAGCCACGCCGCGATGTCGTCCACCCGCTTGCGGCTGCGGCAGTAAACGATGCCGGTTTCACCCGGGTGCCTCTTTGCAATGAAATCGTGCAACTGGCGTTTGCCGTTTTCTTTCAGCCGCACCCGGTAGCAGATGTTTGGCCGGTCAAAGCTCGACACGAACTGAGTTGCCTGGCTTAAATCCAGTTTTTCGAGAATCTCCCTGCGGGTTGCCGCATCGGCCGTGGCCGTCAGTGCCATGCGGGGAACGCCCGGAAATCGACGGGTCACGGAAGCGATTTGAAGGTACTCCGGCCGAAAATCGTGCCCCCACTGTGATACGCAGTGGGCCTCGTCAATGGCAAACAGAGCAACCCGAAACTGTGAAAGAAAGCGTTGGAAGGTGTCGGACAGCAGGCGTTCCGGCGCAATGTAAAGCAGATCGGTCTCACCCGACAAAACGCGCTTTTCCACCTGTCGGGCGGCATCGGGAGGCAGGCTCGAATTCAGATATTCGGCACGGATGCCGTTCTGGCGCAGGCCGGTAACCTGGTCCTGCATGAGGGCGATCAGCGGCGAAATGACAAGCCCCACTCCCTGGCGGATTAGTGAAGGGACTTGAAAACAGATCGATTTGCCGCTGCCGGTCGGCATCAGAACGAAAACATCCCTGCCGGCCAGGGCTTCTTCGATAACGTCGAGCTGATGGTGGCGAAACGTTTCGTAGCCAAAAAATCTTTGCAGAATGTGTTGCGGCGTCATGCGTTCCCCAAGGCTCGCGTCCAACCTATGACCAATAGGGGCCTTTCGGACAGATTGTATAAGGCAACTTGTTCAAAATTGCGAACTTATTTTTTCGTGAACCCTGCGGCTTGGCATGAAAACATCGGCAAGTTTACGGAAGCTTTTGTGAACTGACGAAAGCGCATTCCGTTCGCAGGCGAATACTGCACGACGGTGAGCGCTTCTGGCCTGGCCTCGGCCCGTCTCGAGCGCGTCGAAGAAGCGGGAAAGGCGGCGGGTTTCACTCTTGAACGGTAGGCCGCATTCGGTCGGAGGAAAAAGACGAATCGTTACTTTTCTTTCTTCTTTTCCTTCTTTTCCTTCTTCTTCTCCTTAGCGGTTTTGCTGGGCTTCTTTTTCGTGTCTTTCTTGGTGTCCCTGGACTTGGCCATCCTCTCCTCCCTGAATGAATCGTGTCATTGTCAATAGCCGCACTTTGTGAATAAAAATATCATAGTGGTCCCGCAGGGGTCAATTGTAAAATGGGTAGAGTCTGATGTGAGGGGTTTAGGGCATGTTCGACCTGGGGATCGCGTTTTTCGCGACACCCTTCGATACGAAATCCTGGTCATCAGAACCGGCCAGATTGAAATCGATTAATGGTTGCTTACCGAATTGACTTTTCAAGAATTCCAACATCAATACGCCGACCCGTTCCTCCCGGTTGAGAATCTGGGCATAGCCTCCGTTGCGAATGAGCCGGCTGAACCGGTCTTCGGAAAGTTCATTATGTTTCGTGGCGTATTGTTCGAAGTTGCGGGCATAGTTTTTGATGAGGGTCTCCAGGTTTTCATCGGGCAGGTTTTGCATTTGGTTGTATTTTTGGGCCAGTGTCGCGTCATCGGGCGTGTCTTGAGATTCCATGACGTATTTGAAATTTTCGATGAAGCGCTCGCTGCCGGCGCGAATGTGAGCCGGCTTGACCATGTTCATGCCCAACCAACCTGCGTTGATCCATTTGAACAACGTCACATTCGTAACGCGACGGTTGTCGCCGGCCGGGTGAAAAATCATGACGGAGCACGTATCATAAATAAACGTGTCCATCCATTTGAGAATGGCGGGTGAAAGCCCCTTCTCACCGGAATAAAAATAGGTCCAGTTGGGGTCGTCGACGATGACTGCCCGTTTGCCCACTTCGGAGGGACGGGTCATCTTGGAGACGGAAATCAGCAGGGGGCTGCCGCGGTGTTGAAGGAGGATGGTCAAGCGATCAAGGTCGTAGCGGTAGTAGCCGCCTGTCGAGGTGTCCGGAGTGGTGACCTCATACTCCCTTCCCCGGAGCACCAGTGGCTTATTAATCGTTGGAACGGAGTTCCAGATCTTGATGTCTCGTGCGACAAGGTCGCTTTCCGGATATCGACCGCTCAACCGCAGCAGTTTGGGTAATATCACGTAGCTCGGTATTCTTGGATTGAAGCCGTAGCGCAAAATGCGCTCGATCGGGGCCTGGATGTCGCTGCGCAGGCACACGCCGAAGCCGCTCGCGCGCTTGGCCGGGTCGGCTGGCCGGGCCCTCGTATTATCGGCAACGATAAATTCGAGCAGGGAGTGCACGCGGTTCGGATCGAATACGGATTTCGGCTGTTGGGCCAGATCGATTAGGTAGCTCAGTCCGTTCTCGACCTCGGCGTCCAGTGAGGGCTGGTGCGACGAATTTATGGTCTGCTCTTCCGATGCCTGAGTACTTGAAGACCCGAATATTGCGATCATAGATGCTGCCAAAATCACGATAAGCAACCGGGTTTTATGTTTTGATCGTATCATGGTCCCTGGTTTCGGTGTCATATAGTCTGCTCGATGTTATGTAGAACTTTCATTTTAGGTATTGCCGAATTCGCTGTTAGACCTTCACTCGTCCGCCGCCAATTTTGAATCCATAACGCCTACCTTAAGCGTATCGCGGAAAATGTCAAATACAAGTCCCAGAATTGTAATACTTTTGTAAAATAAAAAGATACCCTTTCGATGTCGGCCAGTATTTTCTAAACTGGCTCAAATGCGACCAGGACTTTTTAACACCATGCCGAGGGTAAATATGGACAGCCGTCTCGTTCCACTTGATCCAAAAGCATCACGTGCCAGAATTCTGTTGTGCGGCGTGTTCGGTCCGTTCGCACAGGATGATGAATACGGCAGCCGCACCATCAACCCGATGGAGCTCTACCACAATCAGGTCACCCGTGTACAGGGGGCTTTTTCCCTGCGCATGTTTCATCGGTCTTTCGCCCTTTTGTTGCTCCAGGCGAACATCGACGCACCGTGCACGGTCCTCGATTTTGCCTCCTTGGATCGCTTCATTCAGGAAATCGAAGAGACGGCATATGACATCATCGGAATAAGCGCCATTATTCCCAATGTCGGCAAGGTCAGGAAAATGTGTGAACTGATACGCCGCCGCCAGCCGAACGCCGCGATTGTCGTTGGGGGACATGTATCCAACAAGGAGCGGATAGACGAGACGATAGACGCCGATCACATTGTCAAAGGGGACGGCATCAAATGGTTCAGACAGTTTCTCGGCCAGCCCACCGATGCACCGGTTCGGCACCCGGCGGTCTATTCGGCCTTCGGTGCCTGCGCAATGGGAATCTCGATGCGGGACAAACCCGGCGATACGGCTGCCATATTAATACCCTCGGTCGGGTGTCCGGTGGGGTGCAATTTTTGCTCGACCTCGGCACTGTTCGGCGGCAAAGGCAAATTCGTCAATTTCTACGAAACGGGTGATGAACTGTTTGCCGTCATGTGCCAACTGGCGCATGAACTTCGGATTCAATCGTTTTTCGTGCTCGACGAAAACTTCCTGCTCCACCGCAAGCGGGCACTCAGGCTGCTGGAGTTGATGCAGGCTCATAACACAAGCTGGTCGTTGTGCGTCTTCAGTTCGGCGCGGGTTATCTGCTCCTACTCCATAGAGCAGCTCGTGGGACTCGGCATCGGCTGGGTTTGGATGGGAATCGAAGGGGAGGGCAGCGGTTACAGAAAACTTGAAGACGTCGACACCCGTGAACTGGTGAAACGGCTTCAGGCCCACGGCATTCGCGTCCTCGGCTCCTCTATCATCGGCTTCGAACATCATCGTCCCGATACGATCGACAGAGTGATCGACCATGCCGTCTCCCACGAGACGGATTTTCACCAGTTCATGCTCTATATGCCGAATCCCGGGACAGCCTTGTATGAACAGCACAAAAAAGCCGGCTCGCTGTTGAGCGAAGCGGCGTTTTCCCCGGCGGACGCCCACGGGCAATACCGGTTCAATTACCGTCACCGCTATATTCGAAACGGCCGGGAGGAGAGGTTTCTGCTGGATGCCTTTCGGCGGGATTTTGAGGTCAACGGCCCCAGCCTGGCGCGGCTGATAAGAACCCTGCTGACCGGCTGGCAGCAGTACAAGCATCATCCGGATGGGCGAATCAGGGCCCGCTTCGCGCGTGAGGCCCAGCCCCTTAGGTGTTCCTATGCCGCCGCCGTCTGGGCCATGCGTCGCTATTACCGCAAGGATGTGTCGATGTACGTAAAGATGGACCGGCTGTTCAAAGACATGTGCCGGGAGTTTGGCTGGAAAACGTGTCTGTCGGCGCCGTTGCTCGGACGGCTCGATTATGTCAAACTGATAAATGAAGAAAAGCGCCTGGCTGCCGGCTGGAAATATGAGCCGATAACCTTTTACGAAAAAAACGCGGCGGCATCGGCTCTCGATGGCTGCGGCATGGCGGCCTCGCGCATCAGGCCCGCGGGCATTCGCGCCGTTCAGGTATTTCCGGCCGCTTCGACGAGAACCTGAAACG
>JBAVJU010000330.1:0-3439 GCA_049687935.1 Desulfobacterales bacterium
TCGTAGGCTTCGAGGGCTTCTTCTCCCAGCCAGAATATCGGAAAATCCACCTTCAAACGGTCCACGATCGGCTGAATTGCCGACGGTCCATCGAAGTCTACACTGACCCCCACCATTTTCAGTCCGCCTGAACGGTATTTGGCATAAAGGGCGTTCAAGTCCGGAAGCTCTTTGATGCAGGGTGCGCACCAGGCCGCCATGAAAACCAGTAAAAAGTGTCCATCGGCGGCAACCATTTCTTTGAACCGGACAAGGTCGAGTTTCTGCACCGGGTTGCGCTGTTCTGAATGGATGGTTCCCGGTAAAAACAGCAGCGGAACAAGGAGCAGCCACATCCGCAAGGCCACGGATCGTTTCCGGATGATCATGGGTTCAGTTTTTTCAGCTCAACGGCACAATACACCAGATCTGGTCGGACGTTGATATCCGATACGTTGATCGATCGGATGATCCCCTGCTTGTCAATGACGAACAGCGCCCGCTCCGAAACACCGTCCGTCCTCAGAACACCGTAAGAATCGGCCACCGCACCGTGGGGCCAGAAATCCGACAGCACCGGAAACCAGAGGGGCGACCCCATCTGCTTGGTCCAGGCGTAGAGGGTGGGGATGTTGTCGACCGTGATGCCGAGCAGGATGGCGTCGTTTTGTTCGAAAAGGTCCTTGACGATGTTGTAACCCGGCCACTGGTCCGAGCAGATCGGGGTCCAGGCCGCCGGAACAAAGGAAATCACCACGTTTTTCTTGCCGCGGTACTGACTGAGCGTAACCGTTTCACCTGCAACCGACGCCAGGCTGAAATCCGGCGCCGGGTCGCCAACCTTGACTTTGAGCTGGCTGTCGATTGGTTTCAATTTTCCGGTGTCGTAGATGTTCTCCTTATAGGCCTCCGACAACCCGAGAGCCTGGCCGTAGACGAAGATCAAAATGAGGCAAAGGAGGCTTGCAACGCTGACGACATTTTTCATATATACCCTCACATTTTCCACGGGTCGAATATTTTTTATTCAGGCACCGCCGCCGGGGGACCAGGCTAAAGCCCTGATTGGGCCAAAAGTTCCTTCAGCATCTTACCGGCATCCGCGGGGCCGCCGAGCTTCGAATAAAAAACCCGGTGCGAGCCGTCCGGCATGATCCGGATACCGATGAAATATGGTGTTCTAACCTCGCCCAAAAGCTGGTGGATGGCGAAATTGCCGTCTGAAAACAGGGGAAAGGGGATGTCGTAGGTTTTCCTGAAATAATCGACCTCGAAATCCGAATTGCCGACGCCGATGCCGATCAGCTTGACTTTTCCCTTGAACTTGGGATCTTCTTCCAACTTGCGAAACATCTTGTTGACAGTGGGAGCCTCCCGCTGACAGTGCGGTCAGTACATGCTGAAAATCTCGATGATGACCACCTCGGCCTTGATGTCCGGGATCGAGAAAACGGATTTTTGATCCAGTCCGAGGTACTGTCGGTAACGAGGTGCCTCGGGAACCGGCAGTTGGAAGTTCGGCAAGACCCCGCCTTCCGGCGGCGGCGGGTTGGCGGCGGATACCCTGCAGGGAAACGCCAGCAACAGCAACAGCATCAAGATCAAATGGAAATTTTTTCGACGCATCACACCAATCTTTCTCTCGAATCTAATTCTAACTACGGAAAAGAGCCATTCACGAAGGTAAATTAACTTTAGATCATCCCCGGTGGTATTAGTCAATCAAAAAGACGACCGATTTCTTCAGGTCAGTTCCCTAAAAAACACTACATGTTGTGTCACGAAATTGTTGACATACAATAATCATTCGTATACAATATATAGCGATTGTATGACAAAAAATATCAATATCTATCCTCTGACAACGGATTATTGGGTTTATAACAAAATCAAGAGGTGCAGAAAGAATGATCAGACTGAATCTAAAGAAGGAAAAACGCACTCACAAAAGGTATCCTGGAGTCGAGGGGGCCATTGTAGCCGTGCGGCCTCGGGCTGAAATTCTGGGGCAAATGATCGATGTCGGCCTGGGCGGGTTGTCCTTTCAGTACATCGATTCGGCCATTGACGAGCGCCCTTCGGATGAACTGACGATTCTGATGTCGACGCCGCGTTTGTATCTGGACCGCATACCCTATCGCACCGTCGCCGACTTTGCACTACCTCAGGAGTTTTCTTTCAGCTCGATTCCCGTCAGGCGCCGATGCGTGGCGTTCGGCCATTTGACTCCCGAAAAGCGCGATGGCATCAAACAGCTGATACTGTATTGCACCCTTATCAAGCCTCGGTTTTGCAGTTTCCCCGAGCCCCGCCGCCACTGTGTTCCGCTGAGCCAAGCCCTCTGAACCGCAGCGCAAGGTGGACACCTGAGGGCCATCTGTCCGCCTTGCGTTCAATTTCAAGTCTTTACGTCCTTTTTTACCATTTCATTACTTGTTACCAACTATTATCAATTGTCATTGACAATGTTTGCTTTGTGTTTATATTCATCATGCAATTTTCGGGCCGTTCGTTAATATTAACCGATAAGGTGATCCCCAATGCGCTATGACAAGTTTACCATTAAATCTCAGGAATTGATTCAAAACGCCCAGGGTCTGGCATCTCGTCAGAAGAATCCTCAGCTCGAGCCTGAAAATCTACTGAGTGCCATGCTGATGGAAAGCGAGGGAATTGCCGGCGCCATCCTTCAGAAAATGGGGGTTGCCCCCGGCCAGGTGGCTAGTGAAATAAACCGCGCCATCGACCGTTTGCCCAAAGTCAGCCAGTCAGATCAAGTCTATGTGTCGTCGCAAACCCAAAAAGTACTGGACGCTGCGTTTGCCGAAGCCGCCAAAATGAAGGATCAGTATGTCAGTATCGAACATATTCTACTGGCCCTGTGCGATGAAAAGAATGGCGAGACACCCCGGATTCTGAACCGCCACGGCATCAACCGCGATGCCATTCTTAAGGTCCTGATCGACATCCGGGGGTCCCAGCGCATTACCGATCCCAATCCAGAGGAAAAGTATCAGGCTCTCGATAAGTTCAGCCGCAACTTGACCGATCTGGCGCGTCTGGGCAAACTCGACCCGGTCATCGGGCGAGACGAGGAAATACGCCGGATCGTCCAGGTGCTTTCGCGCCGTACAAAAAACAACCCTGTGCTCATCGGCGAGCCCGGGGTGGGTAAAACCGCCATCGTCGAAGGCCTGGCCCAGCGCATCATATCCGGCGATATACCCGAGAGCCTAAAAAACCGACGGCTGGTAGCCCTCGATATGGGCGCACTGATCGCCGGAGCCAAGTACCGGGGGGAGTTCGAAGATCGACTCAAGGCCGTCATCAAGGAAGTGGAAAAATCGGAAGGTGAGATCATTCTCTTCATCGATGAACTTCACACGCTGGTGGGTGCCGGTGCGGCCGAAGGCGCGGTCGACGCCTCCAATATGCTCAAACCGGCCCTGGCCCGCGGGAC
>JBAVJU010000331.1:0-5638 GCA_049687935.1 Desulfobacterales bacterium
CCCTTGAAATTGTTCCGCAGGGTCGTGAGGGAGTCGTAGATGGAGGAACTTTTCGAATGAACCAGGTCGGTGGATACGATCTCTTCATCCGTGTATTCCAGGATCCCCTTCAAATAGGATTCCGACCCAATCCGTCCCTGAAGAGCGATGCCGGACCTCCTCGAGAAACCGGTGGTTGATCTCATAAATGATTTCCATGTGCCGCGGGAGCAGGTTTTTAAAGAACGGAAGCGGCCATTTTTCGAGCGCCTCGGAAAGAAGCGTGTGATTCGTATAGGAAAGGGCGTTTAGGGTGATGCTCCATGCCTGACTCCAGTCCATGTCATGTTCGTCCACGAGCAGCCGCATGAGTTCGGCAACCGCAATCGAGGGATGGGTGTCGTTGAGCTGGATGGCGAAGCTCTCGGCAAACGTCTCCAGCCCCTTGCCCCTGAGCAGATGAATTCGAACCATGTCCTGAAGGGAGCAGGAGACGAAGAAATACTGCTGGGCGAGACGCAGCGTCTTACCGATTTCCGGCTCGTCGTTGGGGTACAGGACCTTGCTGATGGTCTCCGACACCACCTTTTCATCGACCGCCCTGTAATAGTCTCCGATGTTGAAGGCCTGAAAATCAAAGGATTCCACCGCCTCGGATCTCCACAGGCGCAGAATGTCAATGAAATCTTTGCGAAAGGAAGGAATCGGGGTGTCGTATGGCACGCCTTTGATGACGCGGTTCGGGATCCATTGAACCCGTAAACGACCTTTCTCATCATAGGACGATTCGGTCCGCCCACCGAAGTTCACGTGGCAGGACAGCTCGGGACGGTGAATTTCCCAAGGGTTTCCCAGGCTGAGCCATTTGTCGGTTTTTTCGACCTGCCATCCATTGTGGATCTCCTGGTCAAAGATGCCGAACTCATATCGGATGCCGTAGCCGATAGCCGGTACGCGCAGAGCGGCGAGGGAATCCATGTAACAGGCGGCCAGCCTTCCCAGGCCGCCGTTTCCCAGACCGGGCTCCTCCTCCTGGTCCAGGAGGTCGTCCAGGTCCAATCCGAGCTGCGCGACCGCCTCCCGGGTATGGTCGTAAATGCCCAGATTGATGAGCGCATTGCCCAAATGGGGCCCCATCAAAAATTCGGCCGACAGATAGCTGACCACCTTGCTGGCCGGATTCTCGATCTCCCGGACGACATTGATCCAGTGGTCGAACATGCGGTCCCGGACGGCATAGGCCAGCGCCACATACCAGTCGTTGCGGGTGGCCATGGGCGGGAGTCTAGCCTGCGAAAAATTAATGTGGTCAAGTATCGATTCCTTGATCGCCTCGACGCTCTCTCCTCTGCGCGCATCGACTCTGTTTTCGGTTGATTCTTTCAAATTCGCCTCATTTTTCTTTTTCATGATCATGCCTCGCGGATAAATGCGAACTCCGTGCCGGAACTCTCTAACGCCCATCCACGGTTTCATTAAGGGAACTGATGAGTTTCCGATCCAGAAATGCGCAATTTTCCGCAAGTTCAAGGAAATCGGCGGCATTGCGCGGAGGCGTACTTCTGTACGCCGCACAAGCGATTGCGCCGATTGACGCCGAAATTGCGGAAAAGGGCCATTTGTGGACGGAAACTCTCTAACGCCCCGAATTCTCGACCGCTTCCCGCGTGAGCTCGACAATCCGCTCCCAGTCCCCCCGGCCTATGGCCTCTTGCGGTGCGACCCACGATCCTCCGATGCAGGTGACATTTTTCAGCGCAAGATACTCGCGGTAGTTGGCCGAGGTGATGCCGCCGGTAGGGCAGAAGGTGACCTGGGGAAAGGGTCCGGCAATGGCCTGCAGCATTTTCACGCCCCCGGCGGCTTCGGCCGGAAAAAATTTGAAGTGATCGTACCCCAAGGCCATGCCGGTCATCAGCTCCGAGACGGTAGCGATGCCGGGGATAAGCGGTATGGGCCCCTGATTGGCCGCTTCGAGCAGCTCGGCGGTCAGTCCCGGACTGATGGCGAAAACCGCCCCGGCATCGGCCACCGCGGCCAATTCTTCCCCGCGCGTCACCGTGCCGGCGCCGACGATGGCGCTGGTGACCTCGCGGCGGATGGCCCGGATGGCCTCCATGGCCACCGGCGTTCGCAGGGTGATCTCCAGCACGCGGAGGCCGCCGGCCATCAGGGCCCGTGCCAGAGGCGCGGCCTGCTCGAGTTTGTGAATGACCATGACCGGTATCACCGGCCCCTGACGCATAACTTCGTCGGGCTCTAACTTCCAACGCCTTTGCACCCTCATTAGTCCTCCTGAAAGGGGAATCGGACCTGGCATTTTTCATAAACATAGGTAAACAGCGAACTGGCACCTTCCTCCGCGCTCAGCAGACTGCTCCTCAAGGGGGCGAAGATCTGGCGCCCCATGCCGTAGCGGACTTCGCCTACCCCGGGCTCGGCGTAATCCCTGGTCTCTAACGCCTCTGCGTCCAGGAGCAGGTCGAGCCGGCCGGCTCCGACGTCGAGGCGGATCCGGTCGCCGTCCCTTACTTTGGCGAGCATTCCGCCGCAGATGCCTTCCGGCGTCACATGAATGGCGGCCGGAACCTTGCCCGAAGCGCCGGACAGCCGCCCATCGGTCACCATGGCCACCTGGTGGCCCTGGTTCATCAGCACGGCCAGCGGGGTGATCAGCTTGTGCAGTTCCGGCATCCCATTGGCCTGGGGCCCCTGAAACCGCACCACGGCGATGAAGCTGCGGTTCAGCCGGCCCTGGCGAAAGGCCGTGATGAGCTCATCCTGGGTGTGAAAGACCACGGCCGGCGCCTCGATGACCGTATCGGCGCCATCGGGCAGGGCGGACACCTTGATCACGGCGCGGCCCAGGTTGCCGGAAAGAACCTTGAGCCCTCCGGAAGCGGCGAAGGGCTTACGCACGGAGGCAATCACCGAGATGTCGGCCGAACGCTCCGGCTCCGCCGGCCACGTCAAATTCTCTCCGTTCAGCATCGGCTTGCGGGTATAGGCTGCCAGGCCCTGCCCCGCCACGGTCTGCACATCGCCGTGCAAAAAACCGCCCCCCATCAGCTCCGTGATGAGAGCGGCCATGCCGCCGGCGGCCTGAAAGGAGTTGATGTCCCCGGGACCGTTGGGATAAATCAGCACCAGCAGGGGCACCACCTGGGAGAGGTCGGAAAAATCGTCCCAGTTGATGCGGATGCCGGCGGCCCGGGCCACCGCCACCAGATGCAGGGTCTGGTTGGTAGAGCCGCCCGTGGCCAACAGCCCGACCATGGCATTCACCACGGATTTTTCGCTGACGACGCGACTGATGGGCGTAAAGGCTCCGTCGGTCAGATGGGTCATGCCGACGACCCGGGTGCCGGCGGCGATGGTGAAGGCCTCCCGCAGCGGGTCGTCCGGGTTGACGAAGGAGGCCCCCGGCAGGTGCAGTCCGAGGAGCTCCGCGATGAGTTGGTTGCTGTTGGCAGTGCCGTAAAAGGTGCAGGTCCCGGCGCAGTGGTATGACTGGCACTCGACCGCCAGCATCTCCGCCGGACTGATCTTGCCCTCGGCAAAGAGTTCCCGGGCTCGGGCCTTCTCCTTGTTGCCCAGCCCCGTGGGCATGGGCCCGCCCGGCACCAGGATCATGGGCAGGTGTCCGAACTGCAGCGCCCCCATGAGCAGCCCGGGCAGGATCTTGTCGCAGATGCCCAGCAGCAAGGCGCCGTCGAAAACATTGTGGGAAAGGCCGATCACCGTCGCCATGGCGATCACGTCACGGCTGATCAGACTCAGGTCCATGCCCGGCTCGCCCTGGGTCACCCCATCGCACATGGCCGGCACGCCGGCTGCGACCTGGGCCACGCCGCCGGCCGCGGCCACCGCCTTCTTGAGGATCGCGGGATAGGTCTCGTAGGTGTGATGGGCGGAAAGCACATCGTTGTATGAGGTGATGATGGCGATATGGGGCGATGTCTCATCGCGCAGTCGCTCCGCTTCCCGCCCGCGGCAGACCGCTATGGCATGGGCCAGATTGCTGGCGGGAAGCCGGTGCCGGAACGGCCCTTCCGACAGGGCCTGCTCCATGTGCTGCAGATATTTGCGGCGATGCTCGCGGCTACGGTGGACGATGCGTTCGGTGACTTCCAAAACTCTTGGATGCATCTTCGTTCTCCTCGTGTCGGCGCAGGGCGTTTGTATGGGTTCACTTCAGCCGTCGGCACGCCAAAATAATGATCGGTTATCCGTTCAACCCTTTCATTCGCCGGGCGAATTTTCGGCTGGATTGATGGTGCTTCCCGACGGATCGCGCCTGAGTTCTGGCTTCATGCTTCAGTCATCCCAGTCCCGGCCGTCGCGGGCGAGCAAGGCCACCGCGGCGACCGGTCCCCAGGTTCCGGCGGCGTATGGCCTGGGCGGCTCATCCTGCGCCTGCCAGGCGTCCTGGATGGAATCGATCCAGGACCAGGCCTGCTCCACTTCATCGCGCCGGATAAACAGGGCCTGATTGCCGCGCATGGCCTCAAGGAGCAGCCGTTCATAGGCGTCGGCGATTCTCTCGCCCTTGAAGGTCTCCGAAAAACTGAGGTCCAACAGGGTCCGCTGAAGTCGCACCCCCTTGCCCAAACCGGGAACCTTGTTCAGCACCTCGACTTCCACCCCCTCGTCGGGCTGAAGACGAATGATCAGACGGTTGGCCGGCAGCTTCCGGTAGCTGGCCTTGAAGATGTTGTGGGGCAGGCGTTTGAAATGGATCGCTACTTCGCTGCGTTTGGCGGTCATGCGCTTGCCGGTCCGCAGGTAGAACGGCACATCGGCCCAGCGCCAATTGTCGATATCCACCCGCAGGGCGGCAAAAGTCTCGGTACGGCTCTGCGGGTTGCCGCCCTCTTCTTCGAGGTAGCCGGGGACCGACACCCCTTTGATAAAACCGCCGGCGTATTGCCCCCGCACCGATTTTTCCTCGGCATTCTCCCGGGTAATGGGCCTTAGCGCTTTGAGCACCTTGAGCTTTTCACCGCGGATGTTGTCGGCATCCAGAGCAAAAGGCGGCTCCATGGCGACCAGGGTCAGGATCTGCAGGAGATGGTTCTGGACCATGTCGCGCAGCTGTCCCGATTGGTCGAAATACCCCCAACGCCCCTCGATCCCGACCTCCTCCGCCACCGTGATCTGGACATGGTCGATGGTGGTGTGGTCCCAGTTGGTGGTGAAAATGGAATTGGCAAACCGCAGGGCCACCAGGTTCAGCACCGTTTCCTTCCCGAGGTAGTGATCGATGCGGTACACCTGTCCCTCCTGGAAGAAGGCTCCCACCGCATCGTTGATGACCCGGGAAGACTCCAGATCGATGCCGATAGGCTTTTCCAGTACCACCCGGGCCCGCTCGGTGGCGAGGCCGGCGGCGGCCAGGCCCTGGCAGATCGGGCCGAACAGGCCGGGCGACACAGCGAAGTAGTTCACCGTTTCACGCCGCGTCTGATCCAAAAGGGCCTGAAGGCGCCTGTACTGGTCGGCTTGCGCCAGATCGATCCGGACATAGCGCAGCCGCCGGGCAAAGCGGTCCCATAGTGCGGTGTCGATCGGCTCTTGCATGAAGTGTTCCAGGCTCTCGCGCGCCAGCTCGACGTATCCCTCGTCGGTGGATTCCCTCCGCGCCACCCCGATAATGGTG
>JBAVJU010000332.1:0-3870 GCA_049687935.1 Desulfobacterales bacterium
ATCAATGGTAAACGGCTTTTTTTGTCATTGCCAATAAAGGCCGCTTTTTTGGCGGCGCGGACATCCAGTTTGCTCTTTGCATTTTTGCCCATTTTTTATTCCTCCCGGTCCTGGTTGAGGCAGGCCCCGATTTTAATGACTCAAATTGATGAAAATAAGCATCGGCAGACGGTCCCGCCTGAATTTGCGAAAGACGGCGCATTTCAGGATCGGAAACCCATCGGTGTCTCTTTTGAACCCGAGTATGGCCATCAGGTTAAGTCGGTCGATAATTGTAGAGACGCGAAATTGCTGGCTGAGTTTTAGGTATCTTGTTTCCGGATGGGTACTTTTTAACAGAGAAAAGTCTGGGTGGTAAGATAGATGGGTACTTTGAGGATGGAGGCGGAAAACAGTAAGGTCGACGCATCTGTTTTCCTTGGGCTGCCAGTTGGGGTTCCAACAGCATCCATCCAGGCAACGGTTAAATCGCGGTGATCGTGTTGGTGTGCCTTTAAAAGTGCCGGCGGCGATGGCTGCTTCTTTTGACCGCCGGTGACTTCACAGGGGAAAGCCGCCGTATTGGAGCAACGGCAACAGGGGGTCGTGACGGTGATTCTCGGCGTGTGGTGTGGAGTTAAGGACGCACGGCTGCCAATACAACAAGCGGCACTGCAATCGATGAGAGCGGAGCTGCCGTTTGCAAAGATCCCCAACCCGATTATCAGAGTCAGAGAAAAAGTTAATATTTTTTTAATCATGGTATGATGTTTTGAACATTCTAGAGGCATCCATGGCATAGTGTCGTCTCTCAGGGGGGATACTTAGGATGAGTCCCAAATATTGTCAACCCTAATTGGCTTCCGTCCACGTTTATTGTGAATACTGTGGATGCATATTGGCGGATATCGGCTTTACAAACCGCTCAGCGTCTTTATATTTGGTCACATTTATTGTTGTTGGTCATTTTATGACTCAATCATTAAGACGAACGAAAGGAAGGCATGATGAGGTACGATTTCAACGCAGATGAAATTTTTGAGATGGCAGAACAGATGGAAAGAAACGGCGAGAAATTTTATAAGAGCGCAGCTGCCACGATCGACGACGAGGCGCACAAGAAGCTTTTACTGGAATTGGCTGCGATGGAAACCGACCATGAAAAAACATTCAAAGCCATGCACAGCGATTTGAAAGCCGCCGAAAAATCCGCCACGGTTTTCGATCCCGAGGGCGAGGCGGCTCTTTACCTGCGCGCCCTGGTCGACACACGCGTATTCTTCGAAAAAAAGGTCGATGTTTCATCGATGGAGAAAATTTTAAAAGCCGCCATAGAAGCGGAAAAAGATTCAATCGTTTTTTACCTCGGCATGAAAAATGCCGTACCGGAGAAATTGGGCCGGGACCGAATCGAGGGAATCATAAAAGAGGAAATGGGGCACATCCGATTATTGAGCCGGGAGCTGGCCCAATTGAAAAAGTAGGCGGCGGTCTCTTTGGCCCGCTGAAAATTCCATCCGACGGATCCAGAGATCAACAAGATCCATTCACTCCGGAACTTTTCCCTGGATCGATATGTCCTCCAGACCTGAGCGGTTCAGAATCCGAATGTTCCGGCCGCTCACCTCGATCAATCCCTGGCCGGCCATTTTGGAGAAAATGCGTGACAAGGTTTCCGGGATCGTGCCCAGCAGACTGGCCAGCTGCCCCTTGGAAATCGGCAGGGCCGCCCTCTCAGGATCCTCCTGTTCGTCTGCCAGCAGCAGGAGATAGGATGCCAGGCGGCCCGGCACCTCCTTTAGCGACAGGCTTTCAACTTGAACCGCGAACTGGCGCAGCCGCATCGATAGCACGGCGAGCATTTTCAGGGCCAGCGACGGGTTGCGGGAGATGAGGTTGACAAAGGCATCCCGGGGAAAAAACAGTAACCGGCTGTCGGTCAGCGCTTCCGCATTGGCGGGAAACGATCGCCCGGCAAACACGGCCACCTCACCGAACGGTTCCCCCGGCCCGATGATGTGAAGGATCTGCTCCTTGCCGTCCAGTGCCAGCTTAAAAACTTTTATCAGTCCGTCGATGACGATGTAGAAGCCGCTGCCCCGATCTCCTTCGAAAAAGACCGGTTGCCCCTTGTTGAAATCCCTTTTGACGGCGATCTGACGAACTTCTTCCAGTTGAGCAGGCGAAAGGCCGCTGAATGCGGATGTATTCGCAATTATTTCAATTACTTTTTTCATCATCACCTCTTTTTTCGACATACCACCGGTTTTTGACCTATGTCAATGCATATCACCATCAACTGATATAAAAGTCGATTCACCGAGAAAAAATGCAATTGGTTGACTTAAGTCAATGCAGGGTCATATGCCAGTGTATAGGATGTTCTTAACAAATTAGCGGCGAAAGCCTATTCGAGTTTTTTTAAACCCCAAGAAAAGGAGAAGGATCATGTTTTGTTTTCAGTGCGAACAAACGTCAAAAGGCGAAGGCTGTACGAAAATCGGTGTCTGCGGCAAGAAGCCCGAAGTTGCGGCCCTCCAGGACCTGTTGGTCTATGCCGTGAAAGGCCTCTCCCAGTATGCGGTCGCAGGCCGCAAAGTCGGGGTCAGTGACCTTGAAGTCGACAGGTTTACCTCCAAGGCACTTTTTTCGACCCTGACCAACGTCGATTTCGATCCGGCCCGCTTCGTCGAACTGATCAATGAAACCGTCAAACACCGGGAAATCCTCAAGGAAAAGGTGCGGTCTGCGGGCGGAAAAACCGGTTTCACGGAAGGCCCGGCCGTTCTCCAGCCGGAAAGCGCGTTGGAGGCAATGGTTAAGCAGGGTGAAAAAGTCGGTGTCAAGTCGGACCCGGATATCAATCCCGACATTCTGTCACTCAAGGAACTTCTGGTTTACGGGCTCAAGGGCGCGGTCGCCTACGCCGACCATGCCGCCATCCTGGGTCAGGAGGACGACCGGGTGTACGCTTTCATGCACGAGGCTCTGGCGGCCACCCTGGACGGCTCGCTCGGTGTCGAAGAGCTGGTCGGCCTGGTGTTGAAGTGCGGCGAGATCAACCTGCGGGCCATGGAGCTTCTGGATGCGGGCAATACCGGCACTTACGGCCACCCGGTTCCCACCCCGGTCTCCTTGGGCGCTAAGAAAGGCAAGGCCATCCTCGTGTCCGGACACGATCTCAAAGACCTGGAATTGCTTCTCCAGCAGACCGAGGGAAAAGGGATCAATGTTTACACCCATGGTGAAATGCTGCCCTGCCACGGCTACCCCGGATTGAAGAAATATCCGCACTTCTTCGGACACTACGGCACGGCCTGGCAGAACCAGGCCAAAGAGTTCGCCAAATTTCCCGGGGCTATTCTGATGACCACCAACTGCATTCAGAAGCCGCAGGAGTCGTACAAAGCCAACATCTTTACCACCGGTCTTGTCGGCTGGCCGGGGGTTACCCATGTCTCCAAGGATTTCACTCCTGTCATCCAAAAAGCGCTTGAAATGCCTGGATTCACAGAGGATGTCGAGGGCAAGAGTGTCTTGGTGGGTTTCGGCCGCAACGCGGTCTTAGGTGTCGCCGACAAGGTTATCGAGGCGGTCAAGAATAAGGCCATCCGGCATTTCTTCCTGGTGGGCGGCTGCGACGGCGCCAAACCGGGCCGCAGTTACTACACTGAATTTGTTGAAAAAGTGCCCGAGGACTGCGTGGTTCTCACCCTGGCCTGCGGCAAGTTCCGCTTCTTTGACAAAGACTTGGGCGACATCGGCGGTATTCCCCGGCTGCTGGATATCGGGCAGTGCAACGAAGCCTATTCAGCGGTTCAGATCGCCGTGGCGCTGTCGAAGGCCTTCGATGTCGGCGTCAATGACCTGCCGCTGTCGATGATCCTGTCC
>JBAVJU010000333.1:0-17085 GCA_049687935.1 Desulfobacterales bacterium
ATTCTAATTAGCGCGCTCTACCGTGCGCTGACGGTTGAGTACTCCATAATAAGCGGTTATTTTCAGATTGCAACCGTGGCGAGATCGCAGACGGTCCGATGGGTGAATGTCAAAGCAAACAGGACACAGAAATTGGATATCCACCGAAGCTGTCGACCTTGCCGGCTGTAAACTGGGAAAAAGAACTCTATTTGATAATCTGCTTGATCCGACCCACCTGCCCGTCATCCAGCCGCACCTTGATGCCATGGGGGTGAAAGGCCGACTTTGTCAGGACGTCTTTGACCACGCCACGGGTCAATTTTCCGGAGCGCTGATCTTTTTTCAGTACGATGTAAACCTCGATGCCGGCTCTGATGTCGCCACGATTCGTTCCTTCCATCCGCACCTCACTTTCCCGCATGGAATTCTGATATTTCGTTGCGCGCTCTTATGCCCAGGCAGTCGCCAATGACCCCTTTTGCTCTAAAATATACCTGATCACTCATGACAGTCGCTGTTGTCCCTTGCAGCGCTTTTTCTTGCAGGTCACTTGACGAACCTGGACGGTTCTGCCGTCGAGGGTCGCGTTATTGACGGAATTCCAGACCTGCCGGGCCGCGCACTCTTCGACTTCAAAATAGGAAAAATCCCGGTCCAGATCGATGGCCCCAATCATATTCGACCGGATGCCGGATTTTTCACAGATCAGACGAACAATCGCCCCGGCATTGATCTTATCCAGCCGGCCGACGTTGATCAGAAACCGTTGGGTCTTTTTCGCCATCCGGCGATTTGATTTTCTCGCCGGCGAAGCGGCGGGTGCAATCGCCGAGGCAACTTTAACATTGATGTCGTCGGCATTGCGGTAGTTCCTGAGCATGCGATTGAACTCTACCGCAACCAAACGTCTGATCAACTCTTCACGGTCGAAACCGTCCAGCGCTTCGCGGATGGCCGGCATAAAGTCACCGATTTCGTTCTCATCGACCTTGGCCTGAACGATTGTATCCACCAGGACCGCCAGCTGCTTTTCGCAAATCGAGTGGCCGTCAGGTAATTTACCAAACCCGAACCGGACGTGGCATTTTTTTTCCAACTCCCGAATCCGGCCCTTTTCACCCGTGTTGATCAGGACGATGGATTGGCCGGATTTGCCGGCCCGGGCGGTCCGGCCACTGCGATGGATATAGATCTGGGCTTCAACGGGCAGGGTGTAATGGATCACGTGGGTAATGCCTTCCACATCCAGCCCCCTTGCGGCGACGTCGGTTGCCACCAGGATCCGCAGGCTGGCCTGCCTGAATTTTTGCATGACGTAATCCCTCTGTGCCTGAGACAAATCACCGTGGAGGGCATCGGCCTGATAGCCGTCTCGCACGAGCGCCTCGGTCACGCTGCGGGTCTCACTACGAGTCCGGCAAAATACCAGTCCGCGGATTTCGGGTATGAAATCGATGATCCTTTTCAAACCCTGATAACGGTCCTTTTCACGCATAACACAGCAGGTGTGAACGATGTTTTCAGGGCTGCCGTTCCGGCCGCCGACAGTTATTCGAACCGGATCTTTCAGGTAATGTCGGGCGATAGCGGCAACTCCGGTCGGCATTGTTGCGGAAAACAACCAGATCCGCCTGCGGGTCGACATTTTGGCCAATATGCGATCGATATCTTCCTTGAAACCCATGTTCAACATTTCATCGGCCTCGTCCAGAATCGCATAGGCTATATGGGACAGGCAGACGACTTTTCGATTGATCAGATCCAGCAGTCGGCCGGGGGTGGCCACGATGATGTGGGCTCCTTTGCGGAGTTGCCTGACCTGCTCGGCAATACTGGCACCACCGTAAACGGCTACAATTCCAATCTGTTGCTTGTATAACGCAAACGCCCTCAAGTCAGCCGTAATCTGCAGGCACAATTCCCGGGTCGGGCACATCACGATTCCCTGCGGCTTTTTGAGAGCGGGATCGATCAGATGAATCAACGGCAGGCCGAAAGCACCGGTCTTTCCAGTGCCTGTCTGTGCCAGCCCCACAAAATCATTTTCTCCTGCGACAAGCAGGGGAATCGCCTTTTCCTGTATCGGCATCGCCGTGTGAAATCCCAGTTTGTCCACGGCCCGAACCAAATCCGTCGTAAGTCCCATGTTCTCGAAGTTCATTAATTTTTCCCTTCACGACGCGGCCGGAAGCGAACACCCTTAACCGTTCACTTCCGGCCGTGTCATTTCTTGACAAAAAAAACCGTCCAGGCAAGTCTGGACGGCATCACACGTGTGCAACACACCAAACCGGGGCCTGCCCTTCACGGCGGATATGCTCCGGCTTGCATACCAGTTTTGACGTATATACCGTCTTGATGCCCTCAGATCAATCTATATTTATATTACCTTGACCTTTATTTGCGGGTCCAGTACGTAAGTCCGCATGCAAAATGTGCTCCCCGGCTTCTCGGTTTGCAGAACATTACCCGCGCGAAATCAGCTGCTCTCGGTAAACTTTTACCCGGCGGCAATCTATAGGTATATTGTTTTCTCCGAGAATTTCTGATGTGCCAACAGACCGGCTTGAAAATTTCAGGGCCTCGATTTTGGGGGGCCTGATCCGATGGTTTCAAAATTATGCGCGATCGAGAAATTCATGCCGTTATTTCAATCCTGAAAGAGGCGGTTCAAAATTGGCGGCTGCCGGCAGTCGGCCATTACGCGGCAACGCCTTTCACCGTTCTCATGTCGTGCCTGCTTTCCTTGAGAACACAGGACAAGACGACCTATGCCGCCAGCGAGCGGTTGTTTCAGCTGGCACGAGATCCGCATACGATGGTCGGCCTGCCAGTTGCGATTATCGAAAAGAGCATATACCCGGTGGGATTCTACAAAACCAAATCCAAAAACATCAAGGAGATTTGTCGAATTCTCTTGTCCCTTTACGACGGCAGGGTACCCGACGACCTGGAAGAATTGATGAAACTTCCCGGTGTGGGCCGAAAAACAGCAAATCTGGTCATCACCCTCGGTTTCGGCAAACCGGGCATTTGCGTTGACACCCATGTTCATCGGATTACCAACCGATGGGGATACGTTCAAACAAAAACACCGGAACAGACGGAAATGACTCTGCGGCAAAAACTTCCCCGGCGGTATTGGCTGACCATCAATGATCTGCTGGTGGCCTTCGGTCAGAACATCTGCAAACCGATCTCGCCCCTATGCAGCGAGTGCAGCATCCGGCGTTTCTGCAACCGGACGGGCGTGAGCCGCTCCCGGTGAGCCTTCGAGTCGAAAAATATAAGGGTATTCCTTATTTTTTTCCGAAATGGTTTTATCCTTCAAAATGGAAAAAAAAGAATGCGCGATATCGTCAAACGATTTTTCAGCAAAATCACTGCAGATGCTCTTAAACCGGCAGGTCATGCCACCGAGCACGACGCCCGCATCGCGACCTGCGCCCTTTTTCTCGAGATGGCCAAGATCGACGAGACATTCACACGCGAAGAAATGGAAAAAATTATCGCGATCCTCAAGGAAAAATACGGCCTGTCTTCCGGACACGTCGATGAGTTGGTCGCTGCCGCCGAGGAGGAATTGGAAGGCAGCATCGACTACTGGCACTTCGCCAGGCACATAAATGAGAATTACTCGACCGAAGAAAAGATCGACATCATCGAAACTCTTTGGCGAATTGTGTACGTCGATGGAAAATTGGACCAGTTCGAGAATCACCTGATTCACAAGCTGGCCAATATCCTGCGCCTCTCCCACGAACAACTGATCGACGCCAAACTAAAGGTCCTTCATGCGAATAGGGATTCATAGCTGCGGATCCTGAATCCGTTTGAGAAGGAAGCCCGATAACGTCCGATATCGATTGATAAATTGTCGTCCAAACCGTTCATAAAATGCCAAAAAACGCCATCCCGGCCGACATCGCCGTCCGGTCCGTGTAACAAGCGATAATTGACAGTCGGATGGTATTCTAATATTATATTATCATTGTACATCGCCCAATGACCCTCATGTGAGTGTGGCCCAACATGGCGAAAAAAACATCTAATTTGAATATCGTGCGTTTGGGTAATTTTATATCCTTCAGCAGCCTCAAAGAAATCGGCAACAAAATCCTGGAATCATTTAGCGGCATGATCGATGAGTTTCGGCTGTCACATCATGATGCGCCGGCGATCGATCATATCGATGCGTACCTTTTGACGATGATCCTGAATGAGGAATATGGGGGGCACACGCTGGGGATAACCGCTGCGGATCTAAAAACCGATGACGAGGATGAGTTTTACAATTCCATATTCGGTGGAAAAAACCCCCGCAATGATACTGCCGTGGTATCGATTAAAAAACTCAGTCCCGAATCCATCGACTCTGAAATAGATTATAATGTGTTGATTGCAAGGACGTTAAAGGTTTCGTTGCATGAAGTGGGACATAATTTCGGTTTGACCGATCATGCTTCCTACAAGGTCGCAGGCGATGGGGCCCTCTGTCCAATGAGCAAGGGCGAGATCAACAAATTCGGATATCGCGGATACGTCCGGGCGATCATCGATGGGCGCGGGCAGACATTTTGTGACGAGTGCACCAACTTTTTAAGCAAAGTACACGGCTACAAACGGCAATTAATGTCGCTGGTAAAAGACGGGCGCGAATCGGCCCCCAACCTGTCAAAACCGCTGCGGCAGCTTCCGGTTTAAATTACAAATACCGTCGGTCCGTCTTCGATATCTTGCAAAGAGTGTTGTCGATCACGGCCACGAGATTCTCAATTTCCCGCATTACTTTAGCAACCGCACATCGAAATCAATCACACGAACCGCCAATTCATCCTCTCTCAAGCAAGTCGTTTTCACGATATGAACTTGACAGCCGAATTAGCGAAACTATTTTTCTGAAATTTGTTGAATCCTTAATCGTTTAATATTAAATGAATAATCCGGCACAGATTCGCAGATGACAAGCGATCAGGAATTTTGTCCGAGAGCCTGTGTAAAACTGATGCTGGCGGCCAATACCGTTAGAAGGAGGTAAACATCGATGAAAGTTTTGATCGTTTTTTATTCAACCTACGGCCACGTATACAAAATGGCGCAAGCGGTTGCGGAGGGCGCCAAAGAGGTCGCCGGCGCGCAGGTCGAGATGCGACGCGTGCCGGAAACATTGCCTGCGGATGTCCTTCAGAAAATGGGTGCGGTTGACGCCCAAAAAGCGTTTGAAAACGTTCCGATATGCAAGGTAGAAGAACTGGCGTCGGCCGATGCCATTATTTTCGGCACACCCACCCGGTTCGGCAACATGTGCGGACAGATGCGGCAGTTCCTGGACGCCACCGGACAGCTTTGGCAAAAGGGTGCCCTGGTGGGCAAGGTCGGCAGCGTTTTCGCCAGCACGGCCACGCAGCACGGCGGTCAGGAGTCCACTCTGCTCTCCTTCCACATCACCCTGCTGCACCAGGGCCTGGTCGTGGTCGGGTTGCCGTATGCGTTTCAGGGACAGATGCGAAACGATGAAATCACCGGCTGCTCGCCGTACGGAGCGACCACGATCGCGGGCACCCAAGGTGAACGGACGCCGACCGAAAACGAACTGGCCGGTGCCCGCTTCCAGGGCAAACACGTGGCCGCTATTGCCGCCAAGCTGGCAAAATAATCATCGCAGCCCCAAAGCGGGAAAAACATCGCTTTTGAGTGTGCCCTAAGCCGCCCTTTTGCTCTTGCCTCTGGAACCGCGCTGCATGTGGCGCTTCTGGGCCGACAGCACGGCTTTGCGCATGCGCACGGCCCGGGGAGTCACCTCCACCAGTTCATCTTCGCGAATAAAACTGATGGCCTGTTCGAGGGTCGGTGGTTTGATCGGTGACAGGATGACGTTTTCGTCCTTGCCGGCGGCCCGCATGTTGGAAAGCTTCTTTTCCTTGCAGGGGTTGACATCGATGTCCTCGCCGCGATTGTGCTCGCCCACGATCATGCCTTCGTAAACCGGATCCCCCGGCACAACGAAGAGGCGGCCGCGGGGTTCAAGATTGAACAGGGCATAGGGAACGGCAGTACCGGTGCGGTCGGCTACGATAGAGCCGGTAAACCGGCTGGGGCACTCCCCCCGGAAGGGCTCGTAGCCGTCGAAGAGGGCGTGCATGATGCCGGTGCCGCGGGTGTCGGTCAAAAATTCGTCGCGGTATCCGATCAAGGCGCGGGCAGGAACCGAGAACTCGATTCGGACCCGGCCTTTGCCGTTGTTGACCAATTTGGTCATCTTGCCCTTGCGCAAGGACAGTTTCTCAGTGACAACGCCGAGGAAGTGCTCCTCGCAGTCAACCAGCAGCCGTTCGATCGGCTCGAGCTTCAGGTTGCCCTCGTAGCGATAGATGACCTCGGGTCGGCCGACACAGAATTCAAAATCTTCGCGCCGCATGGTCTCGATGAGAATCGCCAATTGAAATTCTCCGCGGCCCTTGACCACGGTCGCGTCGCGATCTTCACCTTCCTCCACCTGGATGGCTACGTTGCCCAGGGTTTCCTTCAACAGGCGATCACGAATCCGGCCGGCCTGGACGTACTTGCCGTCCCTGCCGCTGAAGGGCGAGTCATTGATCACGAATTTCATCGATACCGTCGGTTCGTCCACGCTGATCCGTGGCAATGCCTGCGGCGCATCGAGATTGCAGATCGTATCGCCGATCTTGACATCCTCGATGCCGGCCAGAACCACGATATCACCGGTTTGAACCTCATCGACATCCCGCAGCTTCATGCCCTCGAAAACCTGAAGCTTGGAGACCTTGAGCGGCACGCTTTCGCCGGACTTACCGATGCACACCAAGCTGTCCCGGGAACGCGCCGTGCCGTTGAAGATCTTACCGACCGCCAGCCGGCCCAGGTAATCCGAATAGCCGAGGTCCGACACCCGCATCTGGAAGGGTGCCGTTGGGTTGTATGACGGACCGGGAATCGCCGTCAGGACCGTGTCCAGAAGCTCGTGGAGGTTTTTTCCCTTTTCATCCATTCCCCTCTGAGCGATACCCTCGCGGCCGATGGCGTAGAGCAGGGGGAATTCGAGTTGATCGTCGGTGGCGTTCAGGTCGATCAAGAGATCGTAGATTTCATCCAGGACCTCTTCTGGTCTGGCGTCCTGTCGGTCGATTTTATTGATGACCACGATGATTTTCAGACCGGCTTCAAGGGCCTTTTTCAGGACGAACCGGGTCTGCGGCAACGGGCCTTCGGAGGCGTCGACGAGCAGAATGGCACCGTCGGCCATGGACAGCGCTCTTTCGACTTCACCACCGAAATCCGCATGCCCGGGTGTGTCGATGATATTGATCCGAACATTCTGCCACCTTACCGAGCAGTTCTTGGCCGCGATGGTAATACCGCGTTCCCGCTCTAGGTCCATCGTGTCCATGAGACGATCGTCGACCGTCTGGTTGTCCCTGAAAAGGCCGCTCTGCCGGAAAATGGCATCGACCAGAGTGGTCTTACCGTGGTCGACGTGGGCGATGATGGCGATATTTCTCACGCTGTCGTTTGTCAGTGCTGCGGTCATGGTTCATGCCTTCCAACAAAACAGGCAGAGCCTCCGATTGACTCTGCCTCAAAGATCGGTTAAACACCTGTTGCGGGACTGCGTTTGATCCGTCGCAGCTAAAATATCCCGCTCGAAAAGCGGACACTGCCGTACGACCGGGTTGCAGTTGCAACGGTCGGTTTATCCTCAGACAAGCACAGGTGTTGAATGAGCTTGCACAGATGCATCTGTAGTATCAGTAGGGTTTAGAGTGCTTTGACATTCAATGCCTTCTGACCGCGCGGGGTCAGTTGAACTTCAAATGAGACGCGATCAGACTTCCGTAATCCGAAGTGCCCTTCGAAATCGACATTCGATTTGTGAAAGAAGATCTCATTTCCGTCTTCGGCTTCGATAAAACCGTACCCTTTATCCTCACTGTACCATTTGATTCTGCCCTCAGCCATTATAATGGTGCTCCTTTCTCGAGGATACCAGTGTACAGATGTCAGGAGGTGATTTCGGGATCCGTCCGACCGTATAGCAAACAGTATGCGCTACCAGCACCATTTATCCCAAATATAATTCCCAATAAATGCACGCAGTCCATTCAATGTAAATGTAATGATTAAAAACAACTTTAAAACCTAGCTTGTATATCCGAATGGCATGGGGATGTCAAATGCCGTATAAACGTCATCTAGTGTTCACGAACGAACTTGACAAGAAAGCGTGCGATCGATACGAAACCCGTGTATAGACGAAACACCTAAATTTCAAACTATCCGCACAGGAGACGTTGATGCTCACCCAACCTTACGCATCTTTAAGTGAACGCCTATCCGCTGTCATTCCGCCAAACCGGTTGATTGCCGACCCAATCCGAACCCTGGCCTACGGTACCGATGCCAGCTTCTATCGCTTGATCCCGAAAATCATCGTCAAAGTCGAAACCGAATCCGAAGTCACTGCCGTGTTGGCGGCCTGCCGTGCGCTCAAAATTGCCGTCACCTTCAGGGCCGCGGGTACCAGCCTTTCCGGCCAGGCTCTGAGTGATTCGGTCCTGATGGTATTGGGGCCCGAGGGATGGCGCGATTGTCACATCAGTCCGGACTTGGGTGAAATCACCCTCGGCGTGGGCATTCTGGGCGCCGAAGCCAATGGTTACCTGGCCCCATACGGCAAGAAGATCGGACCGGATCCCGCTTCGGTGAACTCGGCCAAGATCGGCGGCATCGTTTCCAACAATGCCTGCGGAATGGCCAGCGGTGTCGAAGACAACAGCATGGGCACGATGAAGGGCATGCGCATCATTTTTTCGGATGGCACACTCCTGGACACGCGGGATGAGAAGAGCCGCAACGCGTTCGTGAAAAACCGCCGGGACATTATCGATCGGGTGACAGCCCTTGCCCGAAGCCTCAGGGAAGATCCGGAAACCATGGGGCGCATCCGGCGGAAGTATCAGATCAAGAACACCACCGGATACAGCATCAACGCCCTGATCAATTATGACGATCCGATCGACATGATCCAGCACCTGATGATCGGAGCGGAAGGAACGCTGGGGTTTATCGCCGAGGTCACCTTCCGCACGCTCGACGAACCGACCCACAAGGCAACCGCTTTGATGCTCTTTCCCGACATCGCCAGGGCCTGTGAGGCCGTCTGGCTGTTAAAAGAATGCCGCGTGAGTGCCGCCGAATTGATGGATCGGGTGGCCCTCCGTTCGGTGGAAGACAAGCCCGGCATGCCACCCTATATCAAGACCCTCGAAGAATCCGTTACAGCCCTATTGGTCGAAACCGCTGCTGCCGATCCTGAAGGCCTGCAACGGCAGATAGAAGAGATCACTTCCAAATTCGACGATTTCGCCATGGCCCGCGAATTCGAGTTCTCGACCGATCCCGGTCAGGGGACAGCCCTGTGGAACATCCGCAAGGGTCTTTTTCCATCCGCCTGCATTGGCCGCCAGAAAGGGACGACGGTCATCATCGAGGACATCGCCGTGCCGATCGAACACCTCCGGGATTGTCTGGTCGAGCTGCAGGAACACTTCAAGCGCTACGACTACGAAGACACGATCATCTGGGGGCATGTCTTCGATGGCAACGTTCACTTCGTGCTGACGCTCGACTTCGCGGATGCCGGAGAAATCTCGAAATACAAGGCTTTCATGGACGATATCACCACGATGGTGGTGGACAAATACGACGGCTCGTTGAAGGCCGAGCACGGTACCGGCCGCAACATGGCGCCCTTTGTGAGGAAAGAGTGGGGTGAGCGGGTCTACGCCGCTATGCGCGAGATCAAGGCCATATTCGACCCGGACAACATGCTCAACCCCGGCGTCATCATCAACGACGATCCCGAGGCCCATATCAAGCATTTCAAACCGATGCCGAAGGCCCACGACCTGATCGACACCTGTATCGAATGCGGGTTCTGCGAGCGCAGCTGCATGTCGCACGACTTTACCCTTTCAGCGCGTCAGCGTATCGTCGTGTATCGGGAGATGACCCGACTCGCCGCCTCGGGACAGGACCCCGAACGGCTCGCAGAGCTAAAAAAGGAATATGATTATTATGGCGACCAGACCTGCGCAGCCGACGGGCTGTGCGCCCTCACATGCCCGGTGGAAATCGACACCGGCAAACTGATCAAGGCACTGCGTGCCGATCAACTGTCGCCAGTCGCACGTTTGGCGGGCCAAAGCGTGGCCAAACGGATGGATGTCGTCACCGAAGCCGGCCGAATCGGACTCGCCGTGCTCGACAGGGCCCATGCTCTACTGGGAACCGAACGGATGACGGTCCTGGCCGATGCGGCGCGCCGATTGTCCCGCAATCGACTGCCGCTCTGGACGCCGGCCATGCCCGGAGCCGCCGCCAAGGTGAAATCAAAAAACGGTGGACGACGCCGACCGGACGCGGCGGTCTATTTTCCATCCTGCATCAACCGAACCATGGGGCCTGCCAAGGGAAGCGAAGCGGTCTCGCTGACGCACAAGACCGAAGAGCTGCTTCAAAAAGCCGGATTCGACGTCATATATCCCGAGCGGATGAACCGATTGTGCTGCGGCATGCCGTTTGCCAGCAAGGGGTTGACCGCTGCGGCTGCGGACAAGGCCCGCGAACTCGGCGAAGCCCTGCTGGCCGCCTCCGACAATGGTCGCCTTCCGATTCTCTGCGACATGAGCCCGTGTCTGTACCACATGAAAGAGACGCTGGATGAGCGTTTAGGGCTTTATGAACCGGTCCGGTTCACCCTCACTTATCTTGTGGACAAACTCGAATTCGAAAAAATCCCACAAACGATCGCTATTCACACGGTCTGCAGTGCCAAAAAAATGGGGCTCGAAGCGGATTTTCGGCGACTGGCGGAGATGTGCGCCGCCAAAGTGGTTGTGCCGGACATCACCTGCTGCGGCTTTGCCGGCGACAAGGGATTTACCGTCCCCGAGCTGAATGCCTTTGGACTCAGGCGGCTGAAGCAACAGCTGCCGCCGGAGGTCAGCCATGGATACGCCACCAGTCGAACCTGTGAGGTCGGTCTTTCTGAACACGGCGGAATCGACTACACTTCCATCCTCTATCTGGTCGACCGCTGCACCCGGCCCAAATAAAAAAGGGCGGCACCGATGCCGTCGTCTTTCAGGAAAAGGCATGGCAGCTCCACCTCACTCCAAACTTCCAATGAACCCCTGCGCCATCGAAAGCTCGTAGTTCACCGAGTAAAGCGTATCGACGATGGCGCATTGAAAATCATCGTCGGGCATCGAAACCAATTTGTCGTCATCATGACAGCGAGGGCCTTTGATGGCAAAATCGAGGCAATCCGGACAGGTCACGTTGTATTCAGTAAACAAAATGAGGTTGCCGTTGAAGACATGTCGTCTGAAGTTGTCCTCGTTCGCCAGGTGGCTGCAGACACACCATGTTCTCGAACGGCGGTTCAATTCCTGCCGGCAGGTGGTTCGGTTGCCGAACCGCAGATTGAGTTCAAAAAGGGGATCGAATATCTGCCTTTGTAATTCCTTGTCGGTCAAGGCCGATGATTCCTTTTCCATTTTCGAGAAAGCCGCCTCGCCGCCCAGCATGTTGTTTTCGTTGCAGTCATGACAGAAAACATGGCTGTCGAAAACCACAAAGTACCGATTCCGAAGATAACTGGTGATAAATTTTTCAGGCGTGTCGAGATGGCTGCAGACCAACCAAGTCTTGACGCCATTCAGCCGCTGAGGCAGTTCTATTTCAGAGTCACCGATCGATACGAAGTGGCCGTTTTCCGTTTCGAATAAAAATGATTTCCCGATCGGACGAGCCCCTGCAACCGTTTTTTTTTTGTCGTACCTGATAATACATCGAACCGTACGGTCGACGAACGCTCCCATTCAGCTACCTCCGCCTTGGGTGTTGGGTGACAGCAAACTCACCAAGCACATCCATCACATAAAAAAAGCCAAGCCACCTGACAGGAGGTACCTTGGCTCTTTATCTGGAAATTCCAGGCAACCCGGCCGTCTTCGTAAGACCCGTGGCTTTCCGTCCCCCGATCACTCGGGGTTTGGCATTATAATCCACTCTAATTGTATTAAATTCTAACTGATAATGACCGATTTGTCAAAATCAATGGCTGCAGGCAATAACCAGGCTCTTCGTCTTGTAATTGCAATGTTGCATTTTCCGGCCATATTTATTACAAATAAACATCTTGGATCGTTGGGCTTTTCCCCGCCGGACTGCAAGTCGTGCCATCCGGTATGCTTGGATTTCGACTCAACCCGAGCCAGCAGTCTTTTTTAACCGAAGGTGCAGAGCGTGCGGCAGCGAGGATTGAAAAAACGCGGGCACACCAGGCCGGACCGAAGCAACCGGTTAAGAGAGGGGCGCCGCATCGCATCGGTTGTCATACCATCATTTTTTAATCTAAAAAGAGAGGGCCTATGCGCTGGAAACAGTTTTTCACCCCCGTTAAATCAATGGACGCCCCCCAGGCTAAAAATTACATCACGGGCAAGTCACCCGAAGAGTATGCACTCTTAGACGTAAGACAGCCGGGGGAATATGAATCCGGCCACATCCCGGGCGCCAAACTGGTTCCCCTGCCGGACCTCAACGACCGGCTGGGCGAGATCGATGCGGACAAACCGACCATCGTCTACTGTGCTAGCGGTGGACGCAGCCGGGTGGCATCCCAGATGCTGGCCGGCAAAGGTTTCAGCGAGGTCTACAATCTTTCCGGCGGATTCAAGGCTTGGGAAAGTGATCGGGCGATCGGTGCGGAGGATCTGGGCCTCGACCTGTTCACCGGCAGAGAATCGCCCGAGGAAACGCTTATCGTCGCCTACTCGATGGAAGAAGGACTGCGGGAGTTCTATTTGTCCATGATCCCATGGGTGAAGAACGAGCCGGCCCGCAATCTTTTTGACAAGCTCTCCGCCATCGAGGTCAAGCATCAGGATCGGATTTTCGACCACTACCGCCAGATGACCGGCACGGCGATAGACCGCGACGAATTCGTGAAAACCGTGGTGACCCCTGCGGTGGAGGGCGGCCTTACAACCGAGGAGTACGTGCAGCTCTACAAGCCCGACCTGGAATCCGTGCCGGATATCATCGGCCTCGCCATGGCCATCGAAGCCCAAGCCCTCGATTTGTACCGGCGGGCGGCAGACCATAGCAATAATCCGGAAAGCCGAAAAGTACTGATGCAGATCGCCGACGAAGAGCAGGCGCATCTAACACAACTCGGGAAGTTATTCGCTTAGACACGAAAGAATAAATTCGTAGATTCGATTGATTGCGGAGGCGGCGATGAAAAATCACCTGGTCTTGGCCGGCGGTGGTCACGCTCACATGATGACACTGGCCAACCTGCACCAATTTATTGAGAGAGGTCACCGGGTAACGGTCATCCAGCCGTCGGCGTATCACTATTACTCCGGCATGGGCCCGGGAATGCTCGGCAAAACATACCGGCCTGAAGAAATTCGCTTCGCAACCAAGCACGTCGTGGAGAAAAAAGGCGGCACCTTCGTCTTGGGAAAAATCGCACAGGTCGATCCGGAAGCAAAGACGGTCGCATTGGAATCCGGGGAGTCTCTGCCGTTTGACGTCATTTCCTTCAACGTGGGCAGTCACGTTCCCCAAACCCACATCATCGGCAACGGCGACGATATCTTTACGGTCAAACCGATCGAGAAACTCTTGGAAGCCCAGCAGCGGATACTCGAACTGGTGTCGCGCAGAAAGATCACCATCGGCATCATCGGCGGGGGGCCTTCAGCCGTCGAAATCGCCGGTAACATCTGGCGGTTGGTCCGCGGCAATGGAAACCACCAACCCGACATTATCATCTTTACCAGCAAGACTCTCCTGCCCGATCATCCGCGAGGGGTTCGCATCAAAGCTTATGGTTCATTGACGTCAAGAGGGATCAAGGTTTTGGAGCAGAGCAGAGTAAAAGAAATCGATACCGGTCGGATTCAACTGGAATCGGGCAAAGAGCATGGAATGGACATCATTTTCGTGGCCGTCGGTGTCAAACCGTCTTCGGTTTTCAAAGCCTCCGGCTTGCCGATCGGCCCGGACGGTGGACTTCTGGTCAATCGTTATCTCCAATGCGCGAGCCATCCCAATATGTTCGGCGGCGGCGACTGCATCTACTTCGAAGAGCATCCCCTGGACAAGGTCGGCGTCTACGCCGTGCGCCAAAACCCGGTGCTGCTCAACAACCTGATGGCCGCTTTGGAAGGCCGTGACCTTCAACCTTTCGATCCGGGCGGTGACTATCTGCTGATTTTCAACCTGGGCGACGGCACCGGGATCTTCAGGAAAAAGTGGCTCCTGTTCGGCGGTCGGCCGGCTTTTATCGTCAAAGACGTCATCGACCGCAAATTCATGCGCAAGTTTCAAGCCATCGAGTAATTCGGCTGGAATGGTCATTGTCAATTTCGGCCGGAACTCCATCGCCATCATCTACACCCAGTATTTGAGTTTGGATTTCGGCCTGGCCCTCAACAGCCGGGCCATCTCTTATGTCGTCAACACCATGGCTCTGGCCGTCGTGGTCATGGGCTGGACTGTCGGCCGGGTTTGTCGGCGCAGGGGAAACGGGGCGGCGCTGTTGACCAGAACGGCGGCTTCGATCGTCGCCTTGATGCTTCTGGCCGGTACCACTAAACTACAGCTGATTGACGTCAGTTTCTTTTTACGAGTTTTGGGAGAAGCACTCATCATGGCCGCGGCGCACACGATTGCCTCCGTTTTGATACCGCCACGGGTGACGCCGCAGTCATTTACTCCGCACCATGGACAATTCCGTCGTGGCGTGAGAAATGAGGCGTTATCGGCTTTCCCAGAGGGTAAACAACGCGGTAAACAAAGCCACTTTCACTGGAGATAACCATGAATCGGAAAGATTCATTGAATTCACACCCTATAAAAAACGTAGCTATTAAAAAAACCCGTTTTACGGAAATGCTTATCGAAGAAAACGGGTTGGATCAAAACGGGTTTGACAGCTGGATTTTTTGTCCGGGGATGCTGTTCAATTCGCCGAAAAAATGGTGGGGAGATCACGGCCGGCGGGATTATCCGCATGAGGGTATCGATTTGTGTCTGTACGGGGACCGCTCCGAGCGGACGCTTCTCCTCGATGAAAAAAGCCGGATCCCAGTTATTCAAAGCGGTGTAGTTAAGGCCATCTTCACGGACTATCTCGGCAAGGCGGTGATCATCGAACATGAAACTTCGGAAAGCGAAAACGAAAGGTTCTTATCGGTCTATGCGCACACAAATCCGCGTGGTGGTGTGCAAGTCGGCGTGAAGGTGAAGAAAGGGGACATCATAGCAAACATAGCCGACACCAGCAGGTCAAAAGCAAAGATCATCCCGCATTTACACTTTTCGCTCGGGCTCCCATCCCCATCTCTATCTTATGACCCGTTTGTCTGGAATATTATGAGAAACCCCGGCCTGATCACCTTGCTGGATCCCCTGGAATTCTTAGATTGGCCCTATCAACAGCTTGATCCCGAAAATCCTTACTGCCTTGAGCTATAGACCCGTTTAATCTTAGCCTGAGATACGTTTTGGCTATTTGAAAGCGATTTTCGACAGTCTTGGTACATATTAATAGCAGCAGGTTGTAGATCGCACAAGCGGTCGATAGGTTATATTTAGACGGAAGTTTAACAGTTGTCGATCAAAAAGAGAGCTTCAAGTTGTGCAACAGGCTGAAATTATTAAAAGCGGCCCAAAATTTTGGGCGGCAAGGTAGTGCAAACTTTCCCGCTATAATCATTTACATACATGTTTTTATAACCTAATCTGGGAGTGTCCTTTACAGAAGGAGGCTCCCATGTTCGCCCGCGTAAAGAAGTCCGGCAAATACCAGTACCTGCAAATCGTCGAAAACCACAAAGAAAAAGGCAAAGTAAAGCAGCAGGTCATCGCCACGATCGGGCGCATGGATCAGCTTCAGGGCAAACAGCGCGTCGAAACCCTGATCCGTTCGCTCTCCAGATTCTCAGAGCAAGCCTTGCTGATCCTCTCGGGCAAAAGCGAGGTTGCGGCCGATGCCAAGAAAATCGGACCGCCCCTGATATTCGAGCGCCTGTGGCAGCAAACCGGGATCAAGGCGGCCCTCAAGGCCTTGTTAGCACAGCGTAAATTTGAGTTCGACATCGAACGCGCCGTTTTCTTAACGGTCCTTCACCGCTTGATGGTTTCCGGCTCCGATCGCTCCTGCAGTCGCTGGCACAGGGACTACATCATAGAGGACGCCCAGGAGGTGAGCCTGCATCATTTATACCGCGCGATGAGCTTTCTGGGGGAAGAACTCGAAAATCAAAAGGACGCAACGCCCTTCTCACCGCGATGCAACAAGGACCTGATTGAAGAGCATATTTTCCGGCATCGCCGGGATCTTTTTACCAAGCTCGATCTGGTGTTCTTCGATACCACCTCGATTTACTTCGAAGGAACCGGCGGGGAAACCATCGGCCAGAGGGGCTTTAGCAAGGATCATCGCCCGGATCTCAAGCAGATGGTCGTCGGGGCGGTCATCGACGAAAAGGGGCAGCCCATATGCTGTGAGATGTGGCCGGGCAACACCACCGATGTCAAAACGCTGCTGCCGATCGTCGCAAGACTGCAAAAACGTTTCAATATCATGCGCATCTGCATTGTCGCCGACCGCGGCATGATCAGCGCCGAAACCGTCCGTGAATTGGAGAATCCTGACAATACGATTGCCTACATTCTCGGCACCCGCATGCGAAAGGTGAAAGAAATTCGCGATGTCGTGCTTTCGCATCCTGGCCGCTACAAGGAGGTTCGAGCCGAAAGCGCTGATTCCAAGGATCCCGAACCCCTTAAAGTTAAACAGCTGCAGCACAACGGCCATCGCTTCATTATCTGCTGCAATCCGCGCCAGGCGAGAAAAGAGGCCCGGGACCGCGAGTTGATCCTGGCTGCGCTCGAAGAGCAGATCAAAAAAGGAGCCAAGAGCCTGGTGGGCAACAAGGGCTACCGCAAGTATCTGAAAATCGCTAAAGACAGCGTGAGCATCGATGAAGACAAGGTTCG
>JBAVJU010000334.1:0-4005 GCA_049687935.1 Desulfobacterales bacterium
CGCGAGGGGGATGATCACATGTGCGGCGAGTGCCTGGGGAGGCCGCGGCACTTTCGCAGGGCCCGGGCGGCTGCCGTTTACACACCGGTGATGATGGCGTTGGTCCGGGCTTTCAAGTACAACGGCAAGGTCCAACTGGCGCAGCCGCTCGGAGTGCTGCTGGCCTCGACTTACCGGCGCTTCTGGCCCGAGGCGGATATCGATCTGGTTTTGCCGGTACCGCTTCACAGAAAACGTTTCCGGCACCGCGGCTTCAATCAGGCGTATTTGTTGGTCAAGGACTGGGCCGGGCCTGACTCCCCATTGGTGGGACTGTCGCCGCCGGTTGTCATCGCCAAGGAAGTCATTTCGCGCATCCGATCGACGACACCCCAAACCGGCCTGGGGCGCCAAGACCGATTGCAGAACATTAAAAAAGCCTTCAGGGTCGTCGAGAAGCCGGCCATCGCCGAGCGGCGCATCCTCCTCGTCGATGACGTTTACACAACCGGTGCTACGGCCGACGAATGCGCCAAAACTCTGCTTAAAAGCGGCGCCGCAAGGGTCGACGTACTGACCCTGGCCCGGGCCGTATGAATCCGACCATGGACATGCCCGAAAAATTGTGAGAGAATTTTTCATTTCAAAACGTTTCGACTCCGCGAGACAACGTCTTGATTGAAAACCGCCGCAACGGTGTTGCCTACCTGCAATTTCCGAATCTGACGGATTTTTCAGAACTCCGGCACGCAGTGTTCACCCGTCGAGACGGCTGCAGCCGGACACCGTATCGCTCCCTCAATACAAGCTTCAGCGTCGGCGACGCGCCGGACCGGGTTGACCGCAACCGCGAGAGCATCCGGCACTGTCTCGAGGCGACGGAGCTGGTGTTTGCCCGGCAGGTGCACGGCACCGATGTGGCGCTCGTCTCCGGTCCGCAGGACGGCCGACCGCCGCAGGCCGACGCTCTGGTGGCTGCTCTACAGGGGCGGTATCTCACAATCCAGGTGGCCGACTGCCAGGCCGTTATGGTTTACGATCCGGTTCGGCGGGTGGTGGCCAACATCCACTCCGGCTGGCGCGGCAGCATCGGCAACATCATCGGCCGCACGCTGCAAGAGATGACGGCAGGCTTCGGCACCGCGGCCGGTGATCTGGTCGCCGGCATCGGCCCCTCGCTGGGTCCCTGCTGCGCGGAGTTCGTGCACTACCGGAAGGAGATTCCACGGTCTTTCTGGCCGTACAAAAATGCCGATCACCATTTCAACTTTTGGGCCGTCAGTCACGACCAGCTGTGCGAGGCCGGGGTGCCGGCCGAGCACATTTTCACCAGCCAGCTGTGCACCCGCTGTCATACCGACCGTTTTTTCTCCTACCGCGGCGAAGGCACCACCGGCCGGTTTGCGGCCGTGATCGGCTTGCGATGAGGAAGCGTCATGATTCAGCAGAAAGCTCAAATCGCCTGGAACCAGGCGATGGCACCGGCCATATTTAAAATCGGTTTGACCTGCCGCCGCGGCTTTGCGCGCACCAAGCCAGGCCAGTTTGTCATGCTGCGCGTATCCGAGGGCTTGGAGCCGTTGCTGCGGCGGCCTTTTTCAGTTCACAAGCTGATCCGCAAGAACAACCGTGTAGAGGGCATCGAAGTGCTTTACAAGATGGTCGGCAGGGGCACGGCCCTGCTCGCCAACCGAAAACCGGGTGAGACCCTTGACGTCCTGGGCCCCCTTGGCAGTTCTTTTGTCCTGCCGCCTTCTGCCCGCAAGGTCTTTATCGTTGCCGGCGGGATGGGAGTGGCGCCCATGGTCTTTCTGGCGCAGCAGCTGATTGCAAGCGGGCTGAACCCTACGGACTGCGAGGTGTTTCTCGGTGGACGAAGCAGCGAGGACCTGCTGTGCACGGATGAATTCGCCGCATTGAATCTGCCGATTCACACCACGACCGACGATGGCAGCGCCGGTGATCAATGCCTGGTGACTCACCCAGTCGACGTCGCCCTTGCCGACCGTCGTCCCGACGTCGTCTTTGCCTGCGGCCCGCTGCAAATGCTCGACTGTGTCATCGGTATGGCTGCCGCGCACGGCGTCATTTGCCAGGTATCGATCGAAACCGCGATGGCCTGCGGCATGGGAGCCTGTCTGGGATGCGCCGTACCGTCCCGGGACGCACCGGGTCGATACTACCATGCCTGTCTGGACGGTCCGGTGTTCGATGCCGGCAGCATCTGGTTTTCAACCGGCCCGGACAGCGATCGAGACCGGCTGTCTGCGGACGGGCGCCCGTGAGGATAATTTCGCAAAGTACTTTAGATTTCAAATGGTTGATAATCACAAGAGATTATAAAAAAATCTGAATTTTACATTGACTTGCCCTTGATCCTATGTTAGGTGCTCTAACGATTTAAAGGGGCATTCCAAGCCTTTCAGCCTATCGACGGGTTACCATACTGTCATGAAACGGGAATCCAGACGGTACTTTCGTGAGTTGGCCTTTTACGCCAGTCTGGGCTTTTCGGTTGCCCTGTCGATCGTGATCGGACTGGCCATAGGGGTCTATCTGGACAGAGCCGTGTTTCAGACCACCCCTTGGCTGACCCTGATCGGTCTGGGACTTGGCATTGTCGCCGCCTATCGCAACATCGGACTGGCCATCAAAAAAAGTCGCCATCTTTGAGGCACCAGACCGGAAGAGAGAGAATTTACGGATGGACACACAGCAGCGAATCTTATCCTTTGTCACCCGTTCCAACTGGATTCTATTTGCGTCTGCAAGTCTGGCCGGCTTGATTCTCGCACCGCCGGCATTTGCCCGGGGAATCTTTTTTGGGGGACTGCTGGTGACGCTGAATTTCCACCTTTTGTCCAAAACCCTTAGAAAAGCTCTCACACCTCCCCATCTGGCATCATCCAATGCCATTTTGGCCAAGTATTATATCCGCTTCATCGCGAGCGGCTTCATTATTTTTGTGCTCATCGCCGGCCACTTTGTGAACCCGGTCGGTCTGGTTCTCGGTCTTTCGGTGGTGGTTGCCAGCATCATTCTGGCCACCCTGCGCGAGGCAAAAAATCTCATTTTCAAGGAGGCGGTCTAAGGATGGAACATCCCTATCTGTTTCTCGTCAAGGTGTTCGAATGGTTCGGTCCCGGGGCGGCGCATTTTGCCCACGCTTATCCCTATGTCATCTACAGCTGGTTTGTCATGATTTTTTTGATCGTCTGCGCGGCGATTGCCACCAAAGGCATCAGCATGATTCCGACCAAGGGCCAGAACTTCTTTGAAATCGTGATTTCCGGAATGGAAGAGTTCATGGTCGACATCACCGGAGAGGAGGGGCGGTGGTTTTTCCCGATCATCGCCACCCTGTTCCTCTACATTGCGGTGTGCAACCTGTGCGGCCTGATTCCGGGATTCTTCCCGCCGACCGCCAGCATCAACACGACCCTCTCCTGCGCCCTGCCGGTCTTTATCTTCACCCACTACATCGGCGTCAAGTATCACGGCGCCAAATACGTCAAGCATTTCCTGGGACCGGTCTGGTGGATGAGCCCCCTGATTCTCGTCATCGAACTCATCGGTCACCTCGCCCGTATCATGTCCCTTTCTTTCCGGCTTTTCGGCAACATCATGGGACACGAACTGGTTCTTATGATTCTGTTCATGCTGGCCGGTGCCTTTTTTGCGCCGCTGCCGATCATGGCCATGGGGATCTTCGTCTCATTCGTGCAGGCCTTTGTGTTCTTCCTGCTGTCGATCATGTATTTTGCCGGTGCGATGGAACACGCCCACTGATCCGCGGATAAGCGGTCCATGCGACCGTTGATGGGGATAAATTGGAAGAAGCCACACAACACATTTTAACAAGGAGGTAGAGTAGAGTATGGAAGCAAAAGCACTTGAGTTCTTCATCGCCTGTGTTACGGCAGCTGGTTTTGGGATTGCCATCGCCGCTTTCGGTTGCGGTCTTGGGCAGGGCATGGGCCTGCGGGCTGCGGTCGAGGGTGTCGCCCGCAATCCCGAATCATCCGG
>JBAVJU010000335.1:0-1749 GCA_049687935.1 Desulfobacterales bacterium
CACCATGGGTGGCGGGGGAACGGTGGTGTACGCCAGCAGATGGTAGACTTCGTCGGCGACTACATAAAAGCCATATTGTTCACTCAGACGGGCCAATTGCTCCCGACGAGATGCCGTCAGGGTAACTCCGGAAGGGTTGTGAAAAGTGGGTACGGTGTAAAGAAAAGCCGGCCGGATTTCAGATAGTTTTTCTTCCAGGGCCCCGACGACCAGACCGTTTTCATCGGTCGGAAGGCCGACGACATTCAACCGGCGATCGGCAAAAAGACGCAAGGCCAGAAAATAGGTGGGTTCCTCGACGAAGACGGTGTCTCCCGGTTTCGTAAAACGGGTGCAAACCAGATCCAGGCCGCTGGTCGCCCCGGCGGTGATGAACAGCCGGTCGGGCTCTACAGATACCCCATAGCCGTCGCTGAGTAATTGGGCCAGCGAGCGGCGAAAATATTCGTTGCCCTGTTCCATGCCGTACTGCAGGAGTGAGGCATCCGGCTGTGTCAGTCGATGTGTTGCCGCCTGGCTGAGGACGGCCAATGGCAGCAGAGATGGGTCCGGCTGGCCGACGCCGAGATCGATGATGTCATCGGATAGATTGAGTTGAGTGATCTGCATAAAGCGTCCTTGCAATCGTCATTTTAGAAGCAGTTTTAATGCGCGCCAGCCGCAATAGCGCCGGCAGTCCATCATTCATCTCGCTGGCGAAGAAATCGGATGCGCTCCAAGGCGAATTTATATTCCGGCAGCTCGTCCATGTAGGATGAAAGCGCCTCGCGATAATGGGCAATGGCCTGGTCTTTTTGAGCTTCTCCTTCGGCCCACAAACCGAGGGCCATGTGCGTCGTGAGGATGTAAACTGGATTTTCCGCCGCCGCTTTCGTCAGGGCATCTCTGCCGAGTTGACCTTGTAGACACTCGGCAATGTCACGATACCAGTTGTCACTCGTCCGAGCGACGAACGCCGTGAGCTGCGCCGTCGATTCATTATCGCGTCCTGCCATGCGCAGGAGTTCAGGTTCCAGTAAGCCGACACTCAAGCGGCCCCGATTTTCCCGACCTGGTATTTCCAGTAAGTGCTGGGCATTATTCAGCGCCCGGTCCCATTCACCGGTCATTGCATCGGCGTAAATGAGTTCCACCAGGATGTCGTTGTCGGAAGGGTCGACATCGAGTAGTTGATCTAAAACGTCTCGCCGTTCCCGGGCATCGATCATGGGTTCTTTCAGCCTGGTGTAAAGAACAGCGCGGCGTCCGCGTTTTTCCGCACCGGCCTGAATCCGGATTTGAACTTCTTGGGCGACGGCCTGGATTTCTCTTTGGTAGGCGTTGCGCTCTGGCGGCGTTTGCAAGTGTGCCAACCGTTTTTTTTGCAGCCGGTCCAACTCTGAAAGCGACAAGTAGAAAACCCATTGTTCCCCGTCGGCCAGATAAACAGCATCTTTAAACAATTTTTCGGTCTCTTCGGGAGGGCTTCGGCCACTTCGTCTCAATCCTACCGTATAATGAAGCCAGCTTTTTTCACCCGGGCTGTATCCGCCTTTAAGGGCCGATTCCTCGTCGACAAGGCCTTCCAAGACGCGCACTAGATGGGCGAAAAATTCCTGGGAAGACTGCCAGTTCAGAGACAGAAATTCTCGACGGAATCGATTTTGATCGGCGCGGCCATTCAACCAGTCGATGATATACAGCATCAAACGGGCGGTGCCGTCGTCCGCGTCCATCGATACGGCCTGATCGAAAAGAAACCCGGCCCCA
>JBAVJU010000336.1:0-3483 GCA_049687935.1 Desulfobacterales bacterium
GAGCAGCCCCATCCGGTCAGGGAGTGGCAGGATGTCCATCAAGAGATCCGGTCGATCAAAAAACGGCTCGACCGGATGCCGGTCGAGCGCTTTCACATCGAGTCGGATACCATCGATCTGACGATCACGCCGGGGGAAAAGAGAAAATGGCTCGGTCTCTCAGGCCGCAACATCCCGAGTTTCGAAGTCTTCATTTCTCCTGACTGGCGGGGTACGCAGGGCGTTTACTACGCCAACCAGCCCTCTTTTCGCAGCGGCAACTATGTAGCCGGCGTCAGGCTGGAATTCAAGAGGGGAGCTGTGGTGAAGGTAACCGCCCGGAAGGGCGAAGACTTTATCCGCCGTCAGCTTGAAATGGACCCCGGAGCAAAAAGAGTCGGTGAATTCTCTCTGACCGACCGGCGTTTTTCACGCATCAACGCGTTCATGGCCAACACGCTCTTTGACGAGAACTTCGGCGGGCCCCACGGCAACTGCCACCTGGCCCTCGGCTCCGCCTACACGGATGCCTATGCCGGAAAAAGGGCCCTTGACGACAGCCTTCGAAAAGAACTCGGCTTCAACGACTCGGCCCTGCACTGGGACCTGGTGAACACCGAGAACAAAAGAGTTACCGCCATTTTGAAAGGCGGCGGCAATCAAACCATCTACGAGAACGGAGAATTCAACTAGTACAACTTTGCCAGTCTCAACAAATCACCCGACCGATCTTGAAGGATCCCGTATGTTCTTAGAATCTCGTCATGAATTCCTGTCGCTCTTTGATTATTCAAAACGAGCTGTTCACCCTTCTCCGTTTCAAACACGATGAAGTCCGATGAATTTTGGGACTCAATCGATGCGATCATCTGCTTTAGATTTATTATTTTCTTTCCGTTCACTTTTACAATCCGTTGATCCGTATGCTTGTTGTACCCGACATTGATTTCCGCATCGAGTACCTTGGTCAGAATCACGACTTCCTCGTTTTCATCGGTCGGGTGGCCATTTATGAAAAAGTTCAAAAGATTTGACGGCGCCTTTGTTTGCCAATCAGACCAGGTTTTGAGGTAGTTAAAGGTTAACGGACAAAATACAAGCCCTCCGTAAATGTAATATCGCGGTTGAACATCATACTCGCATCTCGATACAAAACTATGATCCTCTGAGCCCTTATCCAGGCTTATCTCGACTGAATGTTCCAGACCTTGACGAATAATTTTCAACTTCAAAACATCGCCGTATTGATGGTTTTGAATAAAATGAGAGAAGCTCGTCCTTTCATTCCGTCTGAATTCGACCGTTCCGTCGTCGGCTATCGGATGATCATCAACCATGGAAAGGATGTCGTCGGGGTGCAGGATGCCGTCCGAGAGCTGTCCCGGGATCACTTTGGTCACCAATATTCCAGTTTGTGATTGATCTAACTTGTACCAGGTTTTCAGGTTCCCGTTATCCATGTTTTGGGTAGCTATGCCGATCCGTGGGAAACCATCGTATTGGCCGTCACCCACATCGTCGAGGAAGTGCTGCACGATGTTCGTCGGGACGATATAGCCTATGTTCTCGGAACCTTTCATTTGCTGCATGACAATTCCGACGACTTTGTCCCCCACAATAGCAGGTCCCCCGCTGTTCCCGGGGTTTATCGCGGCATCGATTTGGACGGCCAGAAGCCTCTTCAGACTATGGGCATAGGGGCGGTGTTCTATTCTGGAGATGACCCCGGTTGTCGTACTGAGGGTGTCTCCACCTTCCGGGAATCCATAAACAACGACCTTATCCATCACTTGGGGAAGTTCAGCCAGTTCGAGGTCTTTAACATCCTTAAAAAAGATCGGATCATCAACCGTTAAGAGGGCCAAGTCGGCCTCATGCGAAATGAATTGGACCCGGGCATTGAATTTATCCGGTTGTCCATTGAGTTGAACTTGAATGAAGGTGTGGTCACTCACGACATGGGCATTTGTCAGGATTCTGTTTCCTCTTATTACACAACCCGAACCGTGCCCCCTCTTAGGGCCGCGACGGTTCCAGGGGTTGTCATAGTCTGGGCTATTGCTGACGCAAAAAATTTTAACGATCGAATCTCGAATATCGGTTTCTGCATATCCTGAAGTGACGACGAGCAGAAAAACAGAAAAGGTCAACGTTATCAATTTCATGTCGAATTCCCCATGTGAAAAAAAAGCCGGGTCCCCCTGAAACGGGCAACCCGGCTGTCACCGAACACTCCCCTGGCAACCCGGCTGCCTGTCGAAAGGCCCGTGGTTTTCCGTCCCTGCTTTGCAACAGGTTTGGCTTTGTCCTCGAGTGTACCTGTTTTTATGGTTTTATTATAACAGACCTCTTGTCACGTGTCCATTATGACGGCATCCGGACATCAGAGCGCGCCTGGTCATGACGGTTCGATCACCTTGCCGTTGCCTTAAAGCCGGTTCGTTGATCGCTACGTGCACCGGTTCTGCCTCGTGCATCCTTCATGACGACCCAATTCTGGAAACTGCCCCTATCCCGCTGCGAATACGATCGGCGTTGCACTTCCGCCCGGAAAGGCGGTTTTTTTTATGACTTCCGGCTATCGCCGGAAGCTCGGCCAATGCGCCATACCAGGCACACATGAAAAAGCCGGGCAAAGCCCGGCTTTTCATGCGATTTCGCCAACTGACGTTAGTTTCATGCATCCCTAAAGTGGCACAAGGTGGTTCATCCAATCAGTGAGCTACCATCACAATTTGGAATCCCAATTTCAGAAAAAAATAGGAATTTGATGCATTGAGAGACGTCAATTCGAAATCGGTTACACCAATCGCAAGAAGTAACCGTAGCACTTGATCATGACATATAAATATTATATGCCGAATCAATCGAAAACGGCTCAATTCAGGGTGGCGATGGGTGAAATGGTTTGGCCTCTTATTGGCGGTACTGGCGGTATTCGGTGGTTCGCCGACGAATGGACAGCCACATCAGGAGATCGAGTCGATGGACCTTCAGCAGACCAAAGGCCGCCTGCATGATCATCTGGTCATGTTGACACGCAGCATCGGAGAGCGCAGCCTCCGCTATCCTATTAACCTCCACAGGACAGCCGAATTTATCTATTCCTTCTTCGAGAGCATTCAAGTGCCGGTCCGCCGTGAGCCGTACTTCTATCGCGAGCTGTCGGTCGCCAACGTGGTGGCCGAGTTGTCTTTTGGCAGCAAGCCGTCCCGTCACTATCTGATCGGCGCTCACTACGACTCGGTGACCGGGACCGTGGGTGCCGACGACAACGCCAGTGCCGTGGCGGTTTTGCTGGAGACCGCCCGAGAGTTGCGGGCAGCGGCCGGGGGCCGGTCGCTCGATCTGAAAGTCACCTTCGTTGCCTTCGCGCTTGAAGAGCCGCCGGTTTACGGCACTCGCTTCATGGGCAGCCGGGTTTACGCCGCCAAAGCCAAGCGGGAAAAGCTTTCGCTGGATGGCATGATCTGTCTTGAAATGGTGGGGTATACCTGTCGTGAA
>JBAVJU010000337.1:0-7697 GCA_049687935.1 Desulfobacterales bacterium
GGAGAATATGATGAAACGGATTTTTACAACGGCGATTTGGATGACGATGTTCCTGTTGGCTGTCGGGGGCATTGGACCGGCCCAGGCGGAAAAAGTGATCAAGGTAGGGATCGTGGACTGCTACACCGGGCCGGCCAGCACGTATACCAATGACGTGCGCGACGCCTTCAAGCTCGCCACCGACAAGATCAACGCCAAAGGCGGCGTCATGGGGCGAAAAATCGAATTTGTGACCCGCGACAGCAAATTCAAGGTCGACTTGGGCCTGGCGGCTGCCAAGGAGCTGATCCTGCGCGAAAATGTCGACATTCTGATGGGCACCATCAACAGCGCCCTGGCCCTGGCAATTTCGGATTTGTGCAAAAAGGAGAAGCTGCCGTTTTTCGCCACGTTTTCAAAGAGCGACAAGATAACGGGCGCCGACGGCCACCGCTACGTCTTCTCGATGAACGAAAACACGGCCATCGCCGGCAAGGCCGCAGCCCAGGGCCTGGCCAAAATGCCTTACACCAATTACTGGATCGCTGGCGATGATTACGAATACGGCCATGCCCTGGCCGATGGCGTGTGGAACAATCTCACCCAACTCAAACCGGGCGTCAAACTCCTGGGACAGTCCTGGTGGAAGGTGGGGGAGCCGGATTTCACGCCGTACATCACCGCCATTCTGGCGGCAAAGCCCGACGCCGTCATCATTGCCACCGGCGGCCGCGACTGCGTGCCGTTTTTAAAGGCTGCCAAGTCGACCGGGTTCAACGCGCGCGTGCCGTTTTACATGCACACCGCCACCGAACTCTCGACCCTGATGCCATTGGGTGCCGATGCGCCGGAAGGTGTCCTGGGGACCTCGAATTATTTTTTTTACTACCCGGAAACCGAGGCCAACAAGGCCTTCGTGGCTGACTTCAAGGCGGCCTATGATCGCGAGCCCAAGGTGGGTGCGCTTTACGGGTTCATCACCGCCAACTTCATCGCCAAGGCTTACGAAAAAGCCGGCTCCTTCGAAACCGAAAAGTTTATCGACGCCCTCGAGGGCATGACCATCGAGAGCCCGGTTGGCCCCCTGACCATCCGCGCCTACGATCATCAGGTCATGTTTCCCATGTACATGGGGGTGACGAAGAAAGTGCCGCAGTACGATTTTCTGATTGCCGACAAAATCGTCACCATTCCCGGCAAAGATGTCATGCCGACTGTCGAAGAGATCAAGAAAGCCCGCGAGCAGAAGTAGGCAACCGTTGAGCCGGTTTTGCCCGTTAGGCCCGTTTAGCCCGTTAACCATTGGCCGGTGGCGAGTTATCACTGTGGGTCACCGCCATTAACCGGCCGAGGGGGTTTAATCGAATTGACCGATAAACCGGCCAACGGGCCTAACCGGCTCAACCGGCTAACCGGCCAACGGGCTAAACGGGCTCAACGGGCTCAACGGGCCAAACCGGCAAAACCAATGCCATGGATGTGACCGCCCAGATCACCGTCAGCTCTCTCTTTCAACAGATACTGATCGGGCTCAGCCGCACGACCATTCTTTTTATCGTGGCCTCGGGCCTGAGTCTCGTGCTGGGGGTGTTGCGCATTCCCAACGTGGCGCACGGTTCTCTCTACATGATCGGGGCCTTTCTAACGTACACGGTCGCTTCGATCAGCGGTCTGGGGTCGGCTGGGTTCTGGATCGCACTGATTGCAGCCCCCATTGGCGTAGCCGCGATCAGCTTTTTCATCGAAAGAGGGCTGTTGTGCCATTTGTATGAGCGCGACCATCTGATGCTGCTGCTCTTTACCTTCGCCTTCACGCTCGTCTTCGGCGATGCGGTCAAGCTGATCTGGGGTTCCGACTACCGCAGTTTTTCACCGCCGGATTTTCTGCAGGGAGCGTTTGTGTTCGGGACCTTTCCCTTTCCGCGGTACAATGTTTTCCTGCTGGCCATCGGACCTCTGGTGGCTTTGGGGTTGTGGTGGCTGACCAATAAAACCAAAATCGGCAAAATTGCCCGTGCCGCGGCGGTGGACCGCGAAATGGTCGGTGCCATCGGCATCAACGTCAGCTGGGTTTTTGCTTTCGTTTTCGTTATCGGATGCTATCTGGCGGGACTGGGCGGGGCTTTGGTAGCCCCGACCCAAAACATCACCCAGGGAATGGATCACGCCGTCATCATCGAAGCTTTTCTGATCGTCATTATCGGCGGTCTGGGCAACATCTGGGGGGCCCTGCTGGGAGCCCTGATCTTCGGCTTGACCGACGCCGTCGGCATTTTGATCATTCCCCAGTTTTCGATTGTCTTGCCTTACATGGCCGTGGTGATTGTCTTGAGCATTCGACCGAAAGGCCTTCTGAAATCGGTTTGGTAAAGGAGCCCGCCTTGATCGTCGACCGACGCTACCGATCTGCAGTCTTTCTCTGTGGCTTGATTCTCTTTTTCCTGGCGGCTCCGTCCTTTCTGTCGCGCTACTATCTCTATTTTATCGGATTGGTTCTCATTACCGGCCTCCTGGCGACCAGTTTGAACATGGTGCTCGGTTTCGGTGGAATGTATCAGTTCCACCACTCCGTATTTTACGGGGTGGGTGCGTACAGCTTCGCTCTGGTTTCCATGAAATCTGGGCTGCCGCCGGCAATAGGCTATGTGGCGGCACCGGTCATGGCGGCCCTGGCGAGCCTGATGATCGGGTTGATCACGATTCGGTTGTCCAAATTATACTTCGGAATGCTTCAACTCTCGCTCGGATCACTGTTATGGGCGATTGTCTACCGCTGGTACTCTTTCACCGGCGGTGATGACGGGATTCACGGGATCAATATTCCGGAGGCGATTGCCTCGCCCCGGGGCGTCTACTACTTCACGCTGGTCGTCACGATCGTTTGCCTGTGGCTGATGTTCCGGATGGTCAACTCGCCTTTCGGAAGGATCTTTCAGGGTATCCGGGACAATCCAGAGCGCACGGAAGCCATTGGTGTCAACGTCAAGAGCCATCAGTTGGTCGGGCAGGTCCTTGCCGGCACATTCGCCGGTATTGCCGGAGCGCTGTTCGTCACGGTGGAAGGCAGTGTTTTTCCGGATCTTCTGTTCTGGACCTTGTCGCTCGAACTGATCATCATGTGTCTTCTCGGCGGCTGGTATGTCTTCTTCGGTCCCATGCTCGGGGCGGCCATCATCGTCGTGTTGCGGACCTTTGTCGGGATTTATACCGAATACTGGACCCTGGTGCTGGGTATCGTGCTCATGCTGCTGATCTACTTCTTACCGCAGGGTATCTTGGGCTATTTTCGGCGCCGACCGCTGTCGGGGGAATAGTAGGGACAGGTCGGTGTGGAGACGCTGATGCTGGAGGTAAACAATTTAAACAAAGCTTTCGACGGCTTTCAGGCCGTGAGCGACGCCCGTTTGCGGGTCGAAAAGGGGCAGGTCGTGGCGGTGATCGGTCCCAACGGCGCCGGCAAGACCACTCTTTTCAACCTGATCACCGGCCAGCTGCAGCCCGACAACGGCCGGATACTATTTAAAGGCGAAGACATCACCGGTCTGAAACCCCACCTGATCTGTCGAAAAGGCATCAGCCGCTCCTACCAGGTCGTCAATATTTTCCATCGCTTGACCGTATTCGAGAACGTCCGGATTGCCGTGCTTTCTTTTCAAAAAAAGAGCTTTCACTGGTATGCCGCAGCCCGAAAGATGGCTGTCGAGGAAACACAGGCAATTTTAAAGAGTGTCGGCCTGGCCGACAAGGCCGATCAAATCAGCGGCTCCCTTTCGCATGGTGATCAAAAGGTGCTGGAGATCGCCATTGCCCTGGGTAATGAACCACAGTTGCTGATCCTCGACGAACCCACGGCCGGGATGTCGCCCGAGGAGACGGGCCTCAGCCTGGCGTTGTTGAGACGCCTCTGCACCGATCACGGGTTGACCATTCTCTTCTGTGAACACGACATGGGCATGGTGTTTTCCTTTGCGCACGAGATCATGGTGATGCAGCAGGGACAAACCATCGTTCAAAGTACGCCGGCAGAAGTGAGAAGCGACCCCCGGGTCCAGGCGGCATACCTCGGAGGGGCAGACAAATGCTCCGCGTAGTCGACATCCATTCCTATTATGGGTTGAGCCACATTCTGTTCGGGGTGTCTCTGGAGGTCGCTGCCGGCGAGATCGTCTGCCTGCTCGGCCGCAACGGTGCGGGTAAAAGCACAACCATGAAAAGCATTATGGGCATCACACCGCCGCGCCAAGGCACTATTCAATTCAAAGGCATTAACTGCACGGGCCAGAAACCCTATATGATGGCCCGCAGGGGAATCGGCTATGTCCCGGATGATCGGCGGGTCTTTGCCGACCTGACGGTCGGTGAAAACCTTGAAATTGCCGCGCGAGGACAAGAACGGACGCATGCCTGGACAAAGGAAAAGGTCTACGATTTTTTTCCGGCTCTGCGTGATATCGATTCGCGCCGCGCCGGATTTTTAAGCGGCGGTGAGCAGCAGATGCTCACCATCGGGCGGGCGCTCATGACCAACCCGGACCTGGTCTTGCTCGACGAACCGACCGAGGGCCTGGCACCCTTGATCGTCAACATGCTCGAAGAGCAAATCATGCGCCTGAAGCAGAGTGGACTGACGGTGCTTCTGGCCGAGCAGAATCAGGCCGTGGCCCTGCGGTTGGCCGATCGTGGCTACGTCATCGACAACGGCGCCATCCGCTACCACGGAACGCGCCGGGACCTGGCGGAAAACGAAGAGGTCCGCCGCAAGTATTTAACCGTTTAACTGTATCTATACCCTTCAAATAAATCAGCTTGCTTGGAAATTGTGTAACAATTCTGTTGACACTGTATCAAGATATGATACAATCCGGCTTATGATAAGGAGCTTTAAGCACAAGGGACTTTCTGAACTGTTTGAGCAAGGCCATTCCCGTAAGGTGCGGCAGGATTTGCAATCACGGTCCCTGCGACGTTTAGATGCTTTGGATCAGGCGGATTTTTTGACAGATTTGAACGTACCCGGATTCAATTTTCACGGCCTTCAAGGAATGCCCAAGCGTTATAGTATTCATGTAAATGGTCCATGGTGTATCACCTTTGAATGGGAAGACGGTGATGCATTGAAAATTGATCTTGAACAATATCATTGAGGTAAAGCCATGAGTGAATATTACGTTAAACGCCCTTTAAAAAGACCACCAGTTCATCCAGGTGAGATTTTACGTGAAGATGTACTAAAAAGTCTTGGCATGTCGGTTAGCGAAGCGTCGAAGCGTCTCGGTGTTTCTCGCCAGCAACTTCACCGGCTATTGGCCTGTACCCATCCAATTACAACAGAAATGGCTCTTAGAATAGGTAAGTTTGCGGGTAATGGGCCTTGGATCTGGTTACGCATGCAGCAGGCTTATGATTTGTGGTATGCTGAGAACAGGATGACAGACGAACTCTCCAGTATTAAGACCGTTACATTAAAGAGTGCCTGAAGGAGAGCGGACGGACAGTGCTTCTGGCCGAGCAGAATCTGGCCGTGGCCTTGCGGTTGGCCGATCTCGGCTACGTCATCGACAACGGTGCCATCCGCTATCACGACACGCGGCGGGACCTGGCGGAAAACGAAGAGGTTCGCCGCAAGTATTTGTGCGTTTAATTTCAATTTGTGCCGATGAATTTACTGTTAATGTCTGTCAAAATGTTTCATTTGCGGTTAAGCATTGAAAATTGATCTTGAACAATATCATTGAGGTAAAGCCATGAGTGAATATTCTGTTAAACGCCCCTTGAAAAGACCACCAGTGCATCCCGGTGAGATTAAAGAGTGCCTGAAGGAATGCGGACTGACAGTGCTCCTGGTCGAGCCGAATCAGGCCGTGGCCCTGCGGTTGGACGATCGCGGCTATGTCATCGACAACGTCACAATATGCTATCACGACACGCGCCGGGTCCGGGCGGAAGATGTGATCAGGTGACAGCGATGAAAACCATATGCCGCTGTGTCGTCTTTATACTGGTTCTCTTCATTGCTGCTGCGCCGGGGCAAGCAAATTACCCATGCGAAGACAAGTGCCAGGAGGAGTTGGACCAGTCCGTGAAGGTATGCATGTCTGAAATGGATTTTAGTTCGCCCAGATACGATCTGTGCATCAACAATGCTTTCGTCGTCTATCGCGCTTGCATGCGTGAATGCGTCCGCAACGATTATTTTGAGAGAAGAAAAGACTCACCGTGATTCATGCTTCATCAAATTCATTTAACATTCAATCTTCTGGCAAGTTTATGTAAATTACTTCTATGAATTCCCAACCGGCGGGCGGCTGCGGACCAATTTCCCCGGTTTACCTCGACCGTTCCGAGGATATACTCCCTTGTAAATTGGTCCACGGCTTCTCTCAGCGTTAACCCGGCCGGCGCGCCGATTTTCGCGCAATGACGGGTTGCGGTTTCGATTTCCGTCATCCGATCTGAATTCAAATCCAAATTTTCCGGTAAGATAGTGATTTCCTGCCCCTCTGCAACGCCCAGTGATGTTTTCAAGACGGCACGGGTGATGATGTTCTCGAGCTCTCTGACGTTTCCCGGCCAGCTGTATCTCTTGAGCGTCTCCATGGTCTGAAGGTGCAGCAGAAAACGCCCCGCGCCGACCCGCCTTTGTGCCGATTCACAGAAATGCCCGGCCAGTAGGGGAATGTCATCAATTCTCTCTCGCAGCGGCGGTACCCGCAGGGGGTAGACATTCAAGCGGTGATAGAGATCGACGCGAAAATGACCGCTTTTGACCGCATTTTCCAGGTTCCGATTAGTGGCTGCCAAGATACGGACATCGACGTGTTTTACTTTGGCCGTGCCGAGCTTTTGAACCTCACCTTCCTGCAAAACGCGCAGCAGTTTGGGCTGGACAGACATTGGCAGGTCGCCGATCTCATCGAGAAACAGGGTCCCGCCGTCGGCGAGTTCGAATTTGCCGATCCTCTCGGTTGCGGCGCCCGTGTAAGCACCCTTCGTGTGGCCGAAGAGTTCACTTTCAGCCAGGGTTTCCGACAAATTGGCACAGTTTACATACAGCAGCGGCAGATCGCTCCTCTGAGACGCCGAATGAATCGCTCTTGCCACCAGTTCTTTGCCGACACCCGTTTCACCGGTTATCAAAATCGAAAAATCAGATCGCGCCACCAGATCGATTTCCCTGCGCAATCGATCCATCGCCTTGCTGGCGCCGAGCATCTTTTTCCCCTTATCCAGAAGAACTTCGTGCATCAGGTCTCTGGCGATAAGCCCCATTTTTTCGGCGCTGATTTCGAGTGCCCGCATCAAATCCGTCGTGTGCATTTCGGCACCCGCCAAGGCACCGATCGCACTTAAAAACCGCATGTCCAAAGCATCGAAGGCCTTGGCGTCTACGGCGTCGGCTGTCAACGCACCGATCAATTCGTCGTTCGCATACAATGGGCAGCCGAGACAAGAATGAATTCTTTTACTCGACAGGGTCTGGTCTGCCAGCAGGCCGTCAAACGGGTCGGGGCTCGGGGAATCACTTGGGAAAATAATCGGCTCCCGGGAATGGCAGATCATGTCCAGCCGCGGATGATCTTTGCGATGAAAGCGACGCCCCATTGTATCTTCAGAAAGTCCCATGGCAGCTTTCACGCTGAGAGTTTCCTTTTCCACCCGGAGCAGCGCAGCGGCATCATAGGGAATCGCTCGCCGTAGCCCCTTTAGAAGGCGTAGAT
>JBAVJU010000338.1:0-7034 GCA_049687935.1 Desulfobacterales bacterium
AACATCACGAAGAAGCCCTCCGGATCCCGGCTCAGCACCGTCAGCGCCGCCGACACGCAATCCTTTAACAGTGGATTTTCGCGTGTGGCCGGGTTCACCTCGGGCGCACCGGGGTTGTCCACCGGCACGGGCGACTCGAAATTCCCGTCCGCTCCGCCGAACAAACCGAAGAGTTTCTTGCCATGCCTCGCCGCCGTGCGGGCAGCCGCCAGCAGAGGGGCGGCACCGTCGACGCCTTTTCTTCGCTCGGCAAACACGTAGGTCTCCCCGACGCCGCCGGTCTTGAATGCGGTATAATCCGCTTCGGAGAGGTTTTTGAATTTTCCGACCCATTGCGGATGACCGCCGCCGATCACCACCTCCGGCTGGAAGCGCCACAGGATTTCAGCGGCAATCGCACCATAATTGTCACGGTCGACAGTGTGGCTGACATGCGCCGCCGGGGTGGCATGCGAAAACGGCACGGTGCTGACCACCCCGATCGCAAACCCTTTTTCACGGCGCAGCCGCTCGGCAAGCGTGGTCAGAGCGCCGTCGATCGGGTCGCCTGAAAGCCAGGCAATGTTGCCGTCATCGGTTTTGAAGCCCGTCGACCAGGCCGTGGCGGCCGAGGCCGAATCGGTGGCGGCCGATGCGAGATACGCCATTCTTGACCCCTGTTGGGCGCCATCCTCTCGGTACGATTCCGGCCGGATCCCGCCCTCGCCGGGGTTGTACCCCAACCAGGGCAGGATGCGGTTCGGATCGTAGGGGAGCTCCCCCCGCTTCTTGGCCCAGTGGTTGTATGTGGTGACATCCCAGGTGGCGACGTCCACCTGCAAGGGAAAGCGGTGAAAATCCAGTCCGTCGTCGGCCCCGTAAAGGTACCGGCCGGCAGCGACCTCGTGCGCCATCTGCATGCCGTCGCCGATAAACAAGATGACATGCCGGATCGGCACGAACGGGTGCCGGTTGCCATCTGCTCCTCCGGCGGCCGAAGCCAACCCCGAGATGGCGACGCCGATGATGACAACCGAAACGGCAATAAACCGGAGGGTCCTGGCACGAGCCATGCTGGCATTATCCCTAACGCAATAAAAAGTTAAGTTTTACTTTAGACTATTGATATAATGTCTTTGATTTTAAATGATAATTCTTCTAAGCTGTAAGGCTTCTGAATAAAGCCGTCGCAGCCTTCACTCAAAACCCGAAGCGCCTCGCCATTGATGTCACAGCCGCTCGTGAGAAGCACTTTGACGACCGGATTCAATTTTTTGATCTGCTCGAACACGTCACCGCCCCCCATACCCGGCATGATCATGTCCAGCACGACCAGGTCGATCTCTGCACCGTTCTTTTTAAAAATATCGACAGCCGTGCATCCCTCACCGGCTTCAATGACCGTGTAGCCCAACCTTCTCAACATTTTGGCGTTGACCTGTAACACCATTTCCTCGTCCTCCACCAGCAGAACGACACCCTCCCCTTTTTCGATTCTCGCCTTTTTCGAGGTTTCCGGCCGGCTGACCGCAGCTCTGGCCGCCGGAAGGTAAACGCTAAAGGTTGTCCCCTGCCCCTTGCGGGATGCGACATCGATATACCCACCGTGTCCTTTGACGATGCCGAAGACCGAGGCCAATCCCAGGCCGGTCCCCCGGCCCATTTCTTTGGTGGTAAAAAACGGTTCAAAAATGCGTCCCAGAATGTCGCGATCCATGCCGGTGCCCGTATCAGTGACCGTCAACTCGACGTAAGAACCGGGCTTCGGCTCGAAAAGCGTGGTCGCAATATCGTTCTGGCAGACATTTCTGGTTTTCAGGATGAGGTCGCCGCCGGCCGGCATCGCATCGGCGGCGTTGACGAACAAATTCAAGAGGACCTGTTCGATCTGGCCCTTGTCCGCTTTGACTGCATGCAGACCCGTTTCGAGTCGGTAACAAATGGCAATGTCCTTGCGGGTCCTGCCGAAGGTAAGGGCGAGCTCCTCGACCAGCAGATTCATGTCTATGGGGCGAATGTCGTATCGCCCCTTTCTGGCATAACCGAGCAACTGTGAGGTGAGCCGGGTGCCGCTCCGGATCTGTTTTTCAATGTTGGTCAGGTATTCATGGTGGGGGTGGGTCCCATCGAGATCGGCAAGCATGAGGGAGACACTGCCCTGAATGCCCATCATCAAGTTGTTGAAGTCGTGCGCTATGCCGCCGGCCAGAGTTCCAATGGCCTCCACCTTTTCGGCCCGCGCCATTTGTATTTCTAGCTTCTTTTGGTTTTCGGTTGCCTGAACACGCTCGGTGATGTCGATAAAAAAGTTCAATGTGGCCGGTCGACCTTTCCACTCGATCCGCACCCCGGTCACCTCCATCCACCTCACCTCTCCGCTGCGGGTGATAACCCGGTAGGGATATGTTTTAGGGGCCTTTTCGCCTTTGATTCTGAGCAGATGCCTTTCGTGCACCATCTCTCTGTCGTCCGGATGAATGTAGTCGAAAGGGGTGCTGTTTGACGTGATTTCCTCGTTGGAGTAGCCCAGGACTATTGATATGGCGCGATTTGCAAACACGACTTTCTGGTCTTGCGCCACCAAAATTCCCACGTTGATGTTCTCGACCAAAGTACGGTAACGCTCTTCGGACTCCCGTAGGCGTTCCTCAACCTGCTTGCGGTCCGATATGTCGAAGAAACTGGCCAGGAGGGCCGGTTTGCCATCAAACTCGATTCGGGTGGTGGTGTAGCTCAACCATTTTTTATCGCCGGCCTTGGTGAGGATATCGATTTCCTTCCAGGGCATAACAGCCACACCTTTGAGCTGTTTTTCGAGCCTCTCGCGAACGCGATCTCTTTTTTCCGTAACGAACAGATCGAAAAAGTCAACCGATCCGCTTTCATCGCGCGAATATCCGCTGATCTTTTCGGCGGCTGGGTTGATGTAGACGGCGCGGTTGTCCTGAACGATGACGATCCCGGCATCGGTGGTCTCCGTGAGGGTGCTGAACTTCATTTCATTCTCGCGGACGGTTCGTTCCAGGAGTTTCCGTTCGGTGATGAAACAGGACAACCGATGGACATCCCTGAGGCGACCCTTGCCGGACTCGCAAGCGATCTTTTTGTAATAGGCCGCTTCCCGGCGAGTTTCCGCGAGCATGCTTTCCAACCTGTCGATATGCCGCTGCAAAGCAGATTCTTCTTCAGGCATCACCTTATTCCTCTGCCAATACAATCAGAACGCCGGTCCAGTCCAGACCCCTGCTTCTGTTCAGAAACGGCGCCACTTCCACTCCGGAATAAAACCCGAACAAGGGACAGCCGTATCGGGTGAAGGCCTGCTGGACCTCGGCCGCCTCCTCGGTCAAGGTGTTCGAATAGGTTGCCGTTCGACCGGCGCAATCGATGTAGAAACCGAATCGGGTCTTGTGGCCATCCGCCTGGATCTGCTCCAGCAAATCGTTTGCGTTTCGTCTGGCCGAGGATACCATTTTATCGGCATCGCGCAACATGAACTGGATTTCCGTACCCTCTTCGATATCGGGTTCGAAAAGACAAATACCCTCACCCTTCGGCAACGCTCCAAGGATGAGCCGGTTGACGTAGCGCCCTTCCTCGAAGCCTGTGTATTTCTTGCCGTGATAGATGCCGATGGTCAACAAATCGACGGGAGTTTTACGCCGCCAGTCACGGTCTCCGTAGAGATCATCGATCATCGGCACAACCGGACGTCCGTCGAGTTCATAGATACAGGCCCCTGCAGTCTTTGTCACGCGGTGATAGGTACCGTCCAGCGGCGTACAACCGTGCATGATGCGATGATACACACGAAAACCGCCGCTTAAAAGCGCGCCCACAACCATTTCAGAGGCCACGGATGTGCCGCAGAACTGGGCGGCCGATTGCATTGCATAATCACCAATCAGGCCGGCACCGAAGATCGGGATGCCGGTCTCCAACACTTCGGAAATGCCCTCGATCAATAGAGTGGAAGCGTTCATTACCAGCGCTGAACGCGGGGTAGGCGGTTGCTTGATGGAATCGTAAAAAAACAGGAGCAGCCGGTCTTCCGGCGAACGTTCGATCTGTTGTGCCAACCGCCTTCCGGCGTCCTTCTCATCTTCGTTCAATCGGTCGGCGGCTGCGATTTGGCAGCGGATTTCATCGGACTGGATCGCCACTGCCCCGGCAGGATGCCCGGTGTAGGAGAGCGTGTCAGGGGTAATGACACCGACGGCCGAACCGCCGATGATCGGCACACGCCGACCGAAAACCATTTGCAGTCCCTCGAAAAATTCGGCGTGGGCAAGCCCGCTGCTGCAAAAGGCCAGCACAAGGTCAGGCCGGTCGATGGAACCGCTGTTCAGTGCCCCCTCAGCCACCATCCTGCCCGAAGCCCTCGCGTCGGTGATATTCCCCGAGCCGATTCCGATCTTCATCGAGACGCTCCTTTACTGCAGCGTTCGGGGATGCCCATCCGCTACAACTCGGCCAACAACTTCAACTCCATCGCATGTGCACTGCCGGCCTCTTTTTGTTCGGCCAGTTTGAATTGAAAAATGAGATTCCGATCCGGCAGATCGTATGCTGTCGTGCCCTCCGGCAAATCGGACTTGGTGAAATAGGCCGTCCGGTAGGGTGAATTCGGATTTCGGGCATCGGTTATCCACAAACCTCCCGAGATCCTTGTGATGTAGCGCATGTAGCCCCTGCTGCGTTGCTGGTCGAAGTGGTAGCAGCGCCCAACCACAATCGAACCGGTATCCCCCCAGTTCTTGCCGCGCGGCTGCTTGATGGGAAACAGGTTGGGGATCAGGTAACCGGGCATGAACATATCGGCTTCATAGCGCAGCTCCTTAGAGACATTCTGAAACGCGACGATTTCGACCCGGCAGCCCCTGTTCTGAAGCGCCCGGACCACCTTGACGAAATCGCCGTCACCGGTGGCAAAAACAACCCGATCCAGGTATTCAGACTGCAGAAGCGCGTCGACAGCCATGTCCAGGTCGGCGTTGGCCTTGCAATAACGACTACCGGAATCGTCCGTGAACCACTTGACGATCTTGCGGTTGATCTTGTAACCGTATTCCCTCAAAACGAAAAAGAACTCGTTGATCTTGTATTTGTACTTGGAATCCTTGGCCGCACGCTCCTCGTCATAGGCCACGTAAACGTTCAGACGCACGGCTTCGGCACCATCGCGGCAGGCAAACTCGCGCAAAACATCGTATTGCATGCCGAAACCGCCGTTCAGTCTCATATTTTCGGCATCGATATAAACCCCGACTTTCGAGCTGGAAATCGTATCGTTCACGGATCCTCTCCTCTAAAAATTAAATCAGTACCCGATGCCGCAGATGCAGGAAACAATTCAATCCCCACTGGCGGTCATTTCACGCGGAATCTCAGCGTCACGGGTCTCTTCGGGAAGAATGTGCGGCCGTGCTTCAAAGGTTCGATATAGATCAGTACAAGAAGACCGACCAGGGCCAGGGTTGGTTTACGCATCAGTTGGCACCCTTTTAAAATCGGCGAATTCCTATTGTCCGTTTTACGACCCAGCGACTTTCGGCCGGTCACGGCCTTCGGGGGGTGATGATCACGTCAATCCTGCGGTTGACGGCCCTCCCTTCCGCCGTTTCATTCGACATCAGCGGCCGCGTGGAGCCGTAGCCGACAGCCAGCACGTTACTGCCCGGCAGCGTGTCGTTTGACACCAGGTATTCTTTGACCGCTGTGGCTCTTTCCTGCGACAGCTGCTGGTTGACTTCGGTCGAACCGGTGCTGTCGGTGTGGCCTTCAACAATGACCTCCGGGTCGTTGAAACTGCGGATCGCCAGCTGCACCTTGCTGAGCAACGCGTAATTTTCCGGCATAATGACGGCTTTGCCGATCGGAAACTGCATGCCGCGCAGTCGGATGACCAGCTGGTTTCCTTGTCGATAGACCTCGGCTTCCTCCCTGTCGAAGGAATTATGGATGTTCTCGAACTTCTCGTTGAACTTTTTCTCGGCCTCCAGCTGCTCCCTGGCGATTTGCTCTTGTCTGCTCTTGCCTTCCAACTCGAACACCCGGTCCTTCAGGGCCTCGATATCATCTTGCTGTTCCTTTATTTTCGTGTTCAGGAAATCCTGATTCTTCTGCGCTGCCACTATCGAACCGGTAATGTTTTGCAGCTGGACGTCAAATGTCTGGTCCCGCATATCCGGGGCATTGAGTTGTTCCTCCGTCTGGTAGAGGATGTCCTCGATCCACAGGGCAATCTGCTCTGAAGTCATGGCCTGAATTTTCTGGCTCTGACGGGTGAGTTCGACGGCACGCCGGGCGTAGAAAAGGGCCTCCTGCGCCTGGCGTGTCATCTCTTCGACTTCGTATGGGTTCTCGGTAATGAAGGCATCCGTAACGTTCAAATTCCGCACGGCATCCGCATACGCTTTAGGGGCATATTTCTTGGCACCCAAGCGATCCGCCTCATTCAGCGTGACGCGAACTTCTCCCAGGACGTTGCGCTTAATGGCGGCAATCTCCAGGTCACGAAAAGCATTCTTGACCTTTTCTTTGTTCCTCAGGGCATAGTCCAAATTATTGTTCTCGATTTCCTTGGTCAGCCTGAAGAAACTCCTCTCTGCCTGCAGGTAGCCTTCCAGTTCGGCCGCGCCGGCCTTGCGGGCCATTTCCCGCCGTTTGATCACATCCGCCATGGATGTCCTGGCCACGACAGCGACTTCCTCGGCCTTCTTCAGCTGTGATTGGCCGATCGAGACATATTCTGCGATCCGGGAGATTTCCGCCTGCTCTGCGAGCGCTTTCTGAGCTTCTGCCAGCGATTCTTCGGCCTTTGAGAACCAGAAGGGCGCCAGCAGATTGACCTGGTTGGTGCGTGCGTTGACAACCGAGCGCTCGAAACCATTCACCAGGTCCCGCGGGTTGTCCACAGCAGGCCTGACATCCTGTCGGCCCGCAGAGCACGCTGCAACCAGGATTGAAACCGCCCAAATAATTGCCGCAAGCCTCAAGCGCCATTTATTCGATCTGATTCTTTTCATAATTGCTGGTCTCCTGCTCACTTGAAC
>JBAVJU010000339.1:0-3195 GCA_049687935.1 Desulfobacterales bacterium
CGGGGCGCAAATTCATGATACCCGACATCGAAACCGCCCGCACTCAGCAGGTCGCCGATGAAAGTGGCGCATTCCCGCTCGTTTCCCGGCGGGTTGACGGTGTTATAGGAGATCAGCCGGCGGGTCAGCAATGCGGGCGTGCAGATCGGGGGCATTCTTTATGTTCCTGTCAGTGCGTTTAGTCGTTTAACAGACGATTCGCAATGTTCCAGAAGACTTTCAGGCCGGGCTCGATCAGCGCTTCGGGGAAATCGTAGTCCGAGCTGTGCAGCGGCGCGGCAGCCTCGCCGGCACCCAGCGCGAACATGGCCCCTGGAGTTTTCGAGCTGAATTGCCCGAAGTCTTCCGACCAGCGAAACGGCTCTGTGAGCCAGGCGACTTCCAGACCGCTCTCAGTCGCAGCCTGGGCAATGGTTTGAACGGCGGTGGTGTCGTTGACCCCGGCCGCAAAATAGTCTTCCCAATCGACGGCCCACTCCAGACGGTCCGCCCGGGCACACCGGCGCGCTGTTTCGATGGCCCGGTCTTTCAGCCGCTCGAGGTCTTCATTGGTTTCGGCTCGCAGCGTCGCCAGTATCCTGGCCTTTCCAGGGGCCGTTCCGAAGGCCTCTTCCCCCAGGCAGGCATGCACCAGGGTGACCAGGCTGAATCCTTCCGCCTCGGTGGCCGCCGGCAGAGTGGGCAGCCGCCGCATGATGTCGCACATGGCCGCGGCGGGGCTTAATCCCTGCTCCGGGTGAGAGGCATGCGCACTTCTCCCGGACAACCGGACCCGCATCCCAACCGAGGCGCAGGTGAAGGCGCCTGATTTCACCAAAACCTTTCCGGCTCGATGGCCGGGGATATTATGAAGGGCAAATACCAGGTCCGGAAAGAGACCCTCGAATTTCGGATCATGAAGGATCCGCGAGGCCCCTTCGCCGGTTTCTTCGGCCGGCTGAAAGAGCAGGACCGCCCGCCCGCGACGCGGAGGTTGTCGATGCAGCAGCACGCCCAAACCGGCCAGAATCGCCATATGGCCGTCATGCCCGCATTTATGCGAGACGCCCGGCTTGAGGGAACAGTGTTGCATGGGGGGTGCTTCGGGAATCGGAAGGGCATCCAGCTCCGCTCGAAACATAACGGTCGGGCCCTCAAAACGGCCCGGATAGCAGAAGGCCAAGCCTGTGCCGCCCAAGCCGGTCACGGTTTTGGCAGCGGGCGCATGCCGCCGGATGAAATCCCGGATGAGCGCCTGTGTATCGACTTCCCGTCCCGAAAGCTCGGCGTGCCGGTGCAGGTTGCGGCGCAGCGCCACCAGCAAGCCAAGAATGTCGTCGATTCTTCCCTTGACCATAGCGCTACCCGGTGTCCAATACGTATCGCGGATCGTTGCCGAGTTCACAGACGGTCACTCTCATAACCGGTTTTCCTGATGCCGGGGGTTCGTTCCGACACGTCTAATGGGAGGTCGTTCGGGGGTTGCTATTGATGGGCTTGATTTTGCTTTTGGATTTCTTTGAACATCTCCTCCGATAAGGCCTGTATTTCCGGCATTATCTTCATCATTTTCTTTTGCCCGAGCTGCATGGATTGCTCCATCAGCACCGGCATCTTTTCGACCACCTTGCGCCCCAGGGAGGTGCTGTAAAATTGGATCAGCTGACGCAACTCCGGCTCGGTGAAAGCGTCGGTGTATAAACCGATGTAATCATTTTTTATCTCTTGCCACTGCATTTCTCTTGCGACTAAATCGTTGATCCGCTGCAGGTATTGCTGAGCGGCCGAATAGGCTTCGCGTGACAGATTCATCTGCTGTAGCTGTTGGATCTGGACCTGTTGAATCTGACCGACCAGAGGCCCCAACATCTTGTCAACTTTCGTCAGGCGGAGCACTTCCTCGGCGGCCTGTCGATGGGTTTGGCTGTCGGCATATCCGAGAGAAGCGATGCACAATGACAGCAGGACGCAAACACCGATTCGACGCATGCGGTATTCTCCCTTATCACCGCTTCAGGAACCGAAATTGGATTTAACCGGTTCGGATGCAGCCCGTTTTCAACGCACGGGCCCCGAGTGGAAAGGATCAGCTTTACTGCTGGCGAATGCGTATTGAATCTTCCCGCAGCAAAGAGCAGGAAGATTCATTCGTAAAATCCGGAACGAGATGCGTTTCCGTCCATAAAAGAACCATTTTCTGGAAAGCCAAGGAAATCACGCTAAAGGCGTGGCAGGTCAGCGGCCTAGCGCGGCGGCGTATTATGGTACACCATACAGGCGGTTCCGACGACTTGTCCGCCTTCGGCGTGATTGAGTCCGAAATTTCGGAAAATGGTCATTTGGGGACGGAAACCGATCAGTGCTTTTAATGAAACCGGGACTGGTCACATTTTAGTATCGTCGACCGCCGCCGCGTCCGCCCCCGCCGCCACCGCGTTTTTCAGCGCGCGGCCGGGCCTCATTGACATTGAGATTTCTGCCTTTCAGATCCTTGCCGTTCAAGCCCTCGATCGCGGCACGGGCCTCATCTCCGGAGGGCATTTCGACGAATCCAAACCCTTTGGATTGACCACTGTACTTGTCTTTGATAATCGTCGCCGTATCCACCTTACCAAAGGCTTCAAACGCCTGTCGCAATTCATCCTCGGTGATCCCAAACGCTAAATTGCCCACATAAATGTTCATCCTGATCTCCTTTTTTAATAAATGTCGTCAATCGAACCCGTCCAATTGAACGGCTCGACCGGTTACCCACAGCCTGGCCGCACGCCAGTTCTACAGGAAACTCCTGCGGAAATGAAGCGTTCCGAAACCGGATGGTTGTCGGCAGATCTATGGCGTGCCGATCATTACAGTTCCATCATGGCTTGTCAACACCCTCCGGAGCATAAGCAGGCTGTCGAAGAAAAAAAATTATCAAGCCGCCGCATCAGGCATGTCTTTCGGGGAACAGAGTCCGCTCAATCGGACTTCGAACTTATATCGGTGGGTGATCAGCGGCCGTCTCTCTTTCACCCGAAGAGAAATTTGCAGGCCAGGATGGCACAAATCAACCCGCAGAGATCCGCCGTCAATGCCGCGGCCAGGGCGTGCCGGATGCGCCGCACCTGCACGGCCCCGAAATAAACGGCCATAACGTAAAAGGTCGTTTCCGTCGAGCCTTGCAGCGTGCTGACCAGGTAGCCGGTGTAGCTGTCCGGTCCGATGGCCGGATCG
>JBAVJU010000340.1:0-8983 GCA_049687935.1 Desulfobacterales bacterium
ATTGAAGGGCAGCGCTTTTATAATTTTGACGGTCGTTGCGCTTGTGCCGAGTTTAGCGTCAACAAAAATGTCATTTACGGAGATAGTAATAATGTTATCATCCATTGTCACTCCCCATAGGGTTTGGATGAAGCGCCTCAACGTCTAAAATTGCGAACTTATTCTTTCGTGAACCCCTGTTCGGCGTGGCAGATGGCCGGTTCGAAAAGCCGTTCGAACGGCAATTTGCCGAATCGTTGCGATAGTTGATACCAAGCGTCCACTGCACCGGGTACGGTGACCGAGTCCCATCCCAGTTCGGGCAGGCTGTTGCAGACGGCAAAACGGTGCGGCGACCAGCCTGAGGGCGAGCGGCCGGAACCATTGAGCCCGTGGAGTCTTCGCCCGTCCCAGATCATGGCGAAAGCATCGCTGCCGATGCCGTTGCCGGTCGGCTCGACGACGGTCAGGGCGATGGCCGCCGCCAGAGCGGCGTCGACGGCATTTCCACCGCGGCACAGCATGTCCAGACCTGCCTGGGCTGCGAGCGGCTGTGAAGTCGCCACAATATCGCGGGCTAAAACAGGCTTGCGCCTGGAATCGTATGGGAGAGTCGAAAGACTATCGGTCCGGAAAAATGTCATGCCGGCCTCTTTTTTTCAATCGTGGCGGAAAAATTTTGGTGACCCGGTTGCTTTCAATGTCAAAACGGTTGATGTATAGCCGTCGCAGCGGTGTTCCGTACACATTGATGACGACAACGGTCTGACCGGTGGGATTGCCGACCCGGTGGATGCCTTCGTCAAGCGGCAGGGTGGTATCGGTCCGGCCCGGTGCGCAGGTGATCCGTTCCGTTTCCTCGAGGTGGGCGTAGCCGTTTTTTTGTCCGCCGTCTTCCCTGCGGTACTTGACAATCTCCATTTCCCCGGAGGCACAGCCTAAAACGCCCCATGAACTGTGGTCGTGGATAAACGTGACCTCTCCCGGCCTGTAGAGATACATCCGAACTGAAAAACGGCGCTTGGCATCCAAGTGCAGGAGCCATTCGTTGTCGAAGAGCATCTGCCGGCGCCGCTCGGGCCCGCCGGAATTCTGTTTGATGCCGGTCAGGACGGCGGTTATCAGCAGCTGATTCTCGATGAGGGCCGGCAGTTTCTGCCGAACAAAAGCGATTTTTGATTCAATAGCGGCAAGCTGCCCGAGCGGATCGGACCACTCGGTGCAGACATCATGCAGGGCTTCGGGGCTGACAGGAGACAGCGGCATCTGATGGAACCTCGATTGCAAGGGCGGCAAGCTGGTGCCCGGTTTCGTCAACCTAAACAAATGGTTTCCGGCCGTCAAGTCTGCAATCGTTTCAGCAGGCGAGTATGAGGAAATCAGGAAACTGCGGACGGAAACTAATCAGTGCCCTTAATAAAACCGGGGATGGGCACTAACTAATCTTGCGGTTCTGCACCGTCCAGCGCCGAACGAACCGCGTCGGCCAGTTCATTCATACCCAGCGGTTTCATCACCATGCGGCTGATGCCCGATGCGGCGGCGCGTTCGACTTCCAGCTCGTCGCTGTAGCCGGTGCAAAGGATGATCGGGATATCGGGACGTATCGTTTTGATTCGTTCCGCCAGTTCAAAGCCGGTCATGCGAGGCATCGTCCTGTCGGAGATCACCAGGTCGAAATCTTGTGGATGAGATTGGAAGGTATTCAAGGCGTCGGAGCTGTCGGTCCGGACGGTGACACGGTAACCGAGGTGCTCCAGCATCTGTTTCCCCATTTCAGCCAGCACAGCCTCGTCGTCCGCCAAAAGAATCCGCTCGTTTCCTGTAGGCAGTGCTATGGGTTGAATGACCGTCGGCTCGTCCCCGCTGGCGGCGCAGGGCAGGAAGACATGAAAAACTGCACCGCTGTTCGGTTGACTGTCGACCTGGACGGACCCTTTCAGGGCTTGGATGATTCCATGCACCACCGAAAGCCCCAGGCCTGTCCCTTCCCCTTTTTCTTTGGTCGTAAAATAGGGGTCGAAAATGCGCGCCAGAAGATCCGGTTCGATGCCGGGGCCCGTGTCGCCGACCGTCAAGCGAAGATGCGGTCCCGGTTGCAGGCCCGGATGCTGTTTGATTTCAGCGGCTTCGATATCGGTTTTCGTCAGGCTCACCTCCAGAATACCGCCGGAGTCTTTCATGGCTTGGGCGGCATTGGTGCACAGGTTCATCAAGATCTGTTGAATCATCGTGGGGGTGCACAGCACGCGGACGTTTTCGGCCGAGATGCGGGTGCGGATGTCGATGGTCGAGGGTAATGAGGCGCGCAGAAATTTGAGGGCTTCCTTGAGGAGCGGGGCGATATCGATCGATTTGAATTCCTGCTCCGTCTTGCGGCTGAAGGTCAGGATTTGCCTGACGAGGTCCTTGGCTCGGTTGCCGGCCTTGATGACCTCGGCCACGTCTTGACGACCGGGGCTGCCTTCCGGCATTTCGTACATCGCCAGTTCGGCATATCCCAGAATAGCGGAGAGGATGTTGTTAAAGTCATGGGCGATGCCGCCGGCCAGGGTCCCGATCGCTTCCATTTTCTGAGACTGAATCAGCTGCCGCTGCAGGTGGTTTGCCTGGGTCACATCACGCTTGATGGCGATGTAGTTGCAAATCGATCCGGTGCCGTCCGTAACCGGCACGATGACGGCTTCTGCCGAGTAGTGGGTGCCGCACTTGCGACGGTTTATGAAACAGCCTTGCCAGGGCTGGCCCTTGGAGATGGTGTTCCAAAGCTCCTTGTAAAGGGCCGGTTTCTGAAGACCGCTTTTCAAGATTCGCGGATTGCGTCCGATCAGCTCGCCGCTCGCATAACCGGTGATCTTTTCCAAGGCCGGGTTGACATATTCGATGGTTCCGGCGCTGTTGGTGATCAAGACGAGTTCGGCTGCCTGCTCGACGGCGATTTGAAACAGGCGTCTTTTATTTTCAGAACGGGAGCAACCCCAGGCCAGAGCGATAATTCCTGCCAGCGTCCTCAATACGTCGACTTCCGCCCGAGATGGTGGCATTTCCCCGGTCGCGATGTCGACACCGAGAAATCCGACCATCGCCCCGCCGCTGAACATCGGCGCCAGTAGGCTCGAATGGATGAAGGCGCCTCCGGACGGCGATTTATGAAAAGTGGTCGCTCCCGGCTCCGACGGGCCGGCGAGGTGAACGGTTTCACCGCGCCGCAACCGGGAGTGAAGCTGATTCGATATGGCGACCGGCAGGTCGTTTGCGGTCGTATCACTGGGGGGCACGGCCGGCCCGCACCATTCAATGCGGTTGATAATCATTTTGCACGATTCATCGACTTCGCACGCATAACAGCGGCCGCCTCGAAAAAAAATTCCGATCCGTTCAAGAGTTTGCGGCAGCCTACCTTCGACATCATCTATCCGTTCAGTTGCATATATAGCGACGGTCTCGGCCACCAAATCATCCTGCCCGTTGAGTGCCCACCCCGGATGATCTTCCGGCCTTAGACGGCCGGCGTTTTTCTCATTGACTGTGTCCATATTCTCTCATGGGTGACGGTAATCATGCCGCGAAGCGCGGGGTGGCGGATTTTTCGTGCCGAGCGTGGCATCGAATAGAACAGGATAACCTTGAAAAGGGTTTTGGCCTGAATCTCCAAATGAGGATTAATATATAACCAATCAATAATAATTGCAAGAAGTTGCTGTGGTCGTCCATGTTTCCGGCCGACCTTGACCCGGGCGTCAATTTTAAAAGAGGACGGTTGTAACCGTCATGCCGGGATGCATAAAGGCGGCGGTTACACGACTTGAGACCTCGTGCAGTCGGCCCGATGGACTTCAGGTGCTCCGCGTTTAGACGAAATGGGGGCAATATATTTATAAGATCTTGATTAAAATAGAAATTTTTGTTAAAATAGTCAATGTGGCTCGTTTTTGGTAAGATACTGATATCAATCCTGGGGAAAGTGATCGAGCCGATAACAGGGAACCGGCCGATTAGAGTCGAATTTTTAGCCCTGTCCGGCTCCATGGCGGCCCTATTTGGATGGAGATCAGCCAAGAGGCTGTTTGAAAATGTCTTCGCTGACACCTGCTGCCGGGATTGACGCCGCCCGACTTCCAGGTCGTCATCCCGGCTCCAGCGACCGCTCCCGTGCAATGGCCGAGGCAAAAATGACAAATGCCGACATACTGATCGTCGATGACGAACCGATCGTCTGTGAAACACTGCAAGGCCTGCTCGACTTCCAGGGACACCGGGTTGCCACCTGCAGCAGCGGTGCCGAGGCCCTGAATTGCATCCGCCGGAAACGTTTCGACTTGGTTTTTCTCGACATCCGGCTGCCGGACATGGACGGATTTCAGATTCTGGCCGCAATCCGTAAAGAAGCGGCGGGGGTCCTCGTCATCATGATCACCGGCGACGCCACCATCGAAACGGCTGTGGAAGCGCTCAAAAGCGGAGCGTACGGCTACCTTCGCAAACCGATCCGGATCGAGGAGTTGACCAAGACGGTCAAGAACGCTCTCGATCACCGCGAACTGGATCAGGCCCGCCGGCGTTCGGAAGCCGCCCTGCGGGACAGCGAAGAGCGCTTCCGGACCCTGGTCGAAAATTCGCTGATCGGCATCTGCATCGTCCAGAACAAAAAAATCATCTATCAGAATCCGGAACAGAAAAAATTGTACCGGTCCTTTGCCAGTGTTTCACCGGAGACACTGATTCATTTCATCCACCCGGATGATGTTGAAAAAGTGACCAAATGCTATCGCGCACTCATCGCGGGAAAACAAAAATCGGTGGAAACCGATTTTAGGATCTATCCCTCGGGAAGCGAAAAGAAAGATACCGATATCCGCTGGCTGCAGTGCCGCGCCAGCTTGTTTCAGTACCGGGGTGCCGATGCCATCCTGATCAACCTGATGGACATCACCCGATCCCAGGAGCTTGAACATTTCCTGCGGGTCAAAAGCAAAATGATTTCCCTGGGGCGTGTCGCAGCCGGTATCGCCCATGAAATCAGAAATCCACTGACCGGCATCAACTCCTACCTTTTTACACTCGAAGATCTGCTGAAATCCGAGGAACTCGATGCCGATACGGTCGCGATGATGAAGAAGATCGTCGACCAGGTGCAGGGGGCTTCCAACAAGATCGAATCGGTCATCAAACGGGTGCTCGATTTTTCGAGGCCCGGTGTCCCCTCCATGTCGCTGATCAGCATGAACGCCCCTCTGCAGGAGGCGCTCAACCTTTCGGCGGTCAGCCTGCGCAAGAAGGGGATCACGGTCGACATTGATCTGGATCCCGGGTTGCCGATGAGTTACGGGGATGCGAATCTGATCGAACAGGTGGTATTGAACCTGATCGACAATGCCGTGAAATCCATGGAGAAGAAGAACGCTGAAAAACGGTTGACGCTTCGGTCCTATTCGGAAAACAACAATATCTGTCTGAGCGTTTCAGACACTGGATCCGGAATCCCCATCGGTATCCGGGAAAAGATCTTTTACCCATTTTTCACAACCGAGACTGACGGCTCAGGCATCGGGCTGGCCATCTCGCTGCGGATCATCAACGATCACCGTGGTGCCATTACGGTCGAGAGCAATGAGTCGGGCGGGGCCAGATTCACCATCGAACTCCCCATAGAGAAAAGGACGCAAATCCAATGACGCCATACACGGTTTACGTGGTGGATGACGAAGAGGTGGCCCGGGAAGGCGTGGTCCTGGCATTGAAAAAGCTGTACCGGATCAAAGGGTATGCCAACGCCGAGGATGCCATCGAAGCGGTGCTGAACAACCCGCCGGATCTGATTCTCCTGGATATCGGCCTGCCCGGCATGAGCGGAATCGAGGCGCTCAAAAAAATAAAAGGCCTCTATCCGGAGGTTATCGTGATCATGATCACCGCTTATGAGGATGTTCAAACCGTGGTTTCCGCCATGAAACAGGGTGCCTACGATTACGTGGTCAAACCGCTGCAAATGAACACCCTCATGGTGACCGTGCGCAACGCCCTCGAAACGATCAAATTGCGCAAAGAGATCCAGCTGCTCCATGAAAAATATCTCAAAGAGAACCTGCCGGGATTTATCGGCGAGAGCGACGCCATCCAAGACGTCATGGAAGTGGTGACCAAAGTTGCCAAGAGTCCCGACACATCGATTGTGATCCTCGGGGAAACCGGCACGGGGAAAGAGCTGATCGCCAAGGCCATTCATTACCGCAGCCCCAATTTCGAAGGTCCGATGATCAGTGTCAACTGTGCGGCCATTCCCAAGGATTTGATCGAGAGTGAACTTTTTGGTTACGAAAAAGGGGCTTTCAGCGGTGCCGACAAGTCGGGCAAAGAAGGCTTGGTGGAAAAGGCGGCCGAAGGCACCCTTTTTCTGGACGAGGTGGCAGACCTGAGCATGGAGGCGCAGGCCAAACTGCTGCGGTTTCTGGAAGAAGGTGAATACTATCGGGTGGGCGGCACCAAGAAGTGCATGGCCCAGACCCGAATCGTCGCCGCCACCAACAAGAACTTAGAGGAGATGGTCGCCGCGGGAGGTTTCCGACAGGATCTGTACCATCGACTGGCGGTCATCAAGATTGAGATCCCCTCCCTGAACCAGCGGCGCGAAGATATCGTGCCCATTGCCAAACACTATCTGGTGGAATTCGCGGCGAAGTTCGGCAAGACTTTCACCGGGATCAGCCCCGAGGCCGAAACGGCATTGAAGAATTTTAAATGGACCGGCAACGTGCGTGAGCTGAAGAACCTGATCGAACGGGCCGTTTTGCTCGGAGACGGTCCACTGCTGAACCTGCGGGACGTCGGGGCGGCACCGGACTGTCAAGGTGCAGGCGCCATCTTCGGCGGCACCGCTGCCGGGCTGCCGACCCTGACCCCCGCCGGTATCGACCTCCCGGATGTCATGGCGGCCATCGAAAAAAAATATTATGAAGAATCTCTTCGGATGGCCGACGGCAACGAAAGCCGTGCGGCCCGATCGCTCAACGTCAGCCGTGACACCTTCCGGTATCGACGCAAAAAACTATTCGGATAAACCGGCTTGTTGAGCAAACTCCCCTCATCCCCATTCCCCGTATCTGCTTCTCAAGGCCATACTGCGATGCCGTGGACCTGAGACTCGGTGGCAGCCGCTGCCGTCTCCGATTTGCAGCCATGGTGATCGTCATTCAAACGCGGCCGCGCCGGTAAGATCGGAAAACAGGCTTCGGCATTGGCAAACGGCTGGTTCTTGGGGCATTATTCCCACCGAGACTGTGTTTTTTCCCCCAATCCGACCCGAATCTTTCACAGACGCAAATCGTACTCTTCCGTTCTAAACCATTGAAATTAAATCGTTAAATGTGACAAAAGCCCGCTGGCACACTATTTGATCTAAGGGGGCCATAGACATGACACATCAACCACATTAGGAAACGGAACCATGATCACCCATCCCAATCTGAAAAACCTGAGAACGCTTCTGATCGACGACAACGAATTTATCCGAAATTCCATGGAGATCGCCTTCCGCCAGAAAGGATACCCTCTACGGACGGCTGCAACCGCCGAAGAAGGTCTGGAGAAAATGGCCGCAGAGCTCTTCGACATCATCATCAGCGACTACAGGCTGCCGGGAATCAATGGGCTGACATTTTTGAAATACGCCGGCGGGGCCCGGCCGGATATCATCAAGATTCTCATATCCGCCTGCGGTGATCATGCGACGATTGCGGCGGCCTATGCCATCGGTGTGCACGACTACCTCCAGAAACCTTTCTCCCTCGATACTCTCTGGGCCACTCTGGCCATGCACGCGGAGAAACTCGAGAAACGGCGCCGGGTCATCGACCTGCGAAGTCGCCGGGAAGCTCTTCGGACTCAGGGCCGAGCGGTGGGCGGCAAGCTATAGTACCCGCGTCCAAACTCGCGCACCGTGCGCTCCGCATAAAAATACCCCGACAAATGGGAAACACTCGCCCGCCGGTTTCACCCTGCACGGCAACCTCCGACCCGATGTGATAGCCTCGCCCGTGAGGGTTGGATCGTATCTGCCAATCCCGCTTCAAGTCGTTCCTAAAATTTATGCGGCCAGACCCTTAGATATAGATACCGTCGCGGGCGGGCCATTTTTTCTCTTCGACCCGTCAAGCGGCTTGTCATTTTCACGATTCTATGTCAGAGAGATGACTCGTTTCCGTTCATAAAATGGCCCTTTTGCTCGCCGTTAACAAAGCTGAGGATGGGAAGTGAAGCGTTGCGCCCCATCGTTTCCGGAGGTTTTTGATGAACGATTTCAATCCGATTCACTATCGATTTGCTCTTACACCCGATTTGGACGGTTTCAAATTCTCCGCCAGGGTCGAGATTGCCGGTGAGCTGCCCGAAGCGCGGGCAGCGGTGACCTTGAATATTTTAGAGCTGGCCATTTGGCGCTGCATCGTGCGACTGGACGGAACGGAGGTGATCTGCCCCTTCAGTGTAGACCCGCAGAAAGAGGAATTGCACATCCGGCTGCCGCGCGACATTTCCGGAAGCCTGTCACTGATTGTCGAGTACGAGGGTCAGATCAACGACCGAATGGCCGGTTTTTACCGCAGCCGTTACATGAAAGATGGTCAAACACGTTACATCGCCGTGACGCAATTCGAGGAAAGTGACGCCCGCCGGGCGCTTCCCTGCGTGGATCATCCTCTTAAAAAAGCGACCTTCACGGTTGAAATGATCATCGACGTCGGTCTTTCTGCGATATCCAACACGCTCATCGACACCGAAGAACCCCTGGCACATGGCAAAAAGCGGGTAACCTTTCAACGGACACCCAAAATGTCGACTTACTTGCTGTTCTTCGGTGTTGGGGAGTTCGAGTTCGTGGTGAATTCTGAAGATCCGCGGGTGAGGGTCGCCACCACCCCGGGCATGACGCCGTATACCGGATATGGTCTTGAATTCGGCCGCCAGGCGCTCGCGTATTGCGAAGACTTCTATCGGATCCCCTATCCGC
>JBAVJU010000341.1:0-9604 GCA_049687935.1 Desulfobacterales bacterium
CGGTGGTCGAATCGCCGTTTCGTCTGAGCAGGCACTGCACCATGCACGGAACGCCGGTAAACACTTCCCGACAATCCTGCCCCATGACCTCGTTCTCGCGAAGGCCCATCAACGCCTGGGCGCTGTAGTTCATGGCGGTAATCCAGTGGTTGCAATCGACCGTGAAAGCCCCGATGTTCAGCTCGTCGAGCAACTGAAGCCATTGGTCGCAACGGATAGTGGTGCCGGTTGGTTTGGTTGGTTTCATGGTCAAGCCGTCCGTTGAATCGTGTCCAGTCATAAATTGTTTTTCCCACCGGCTCCCGCCTATGGTGGGATTATCAGCGGGTGTTCGGCGGACAATAGCGAAAAATAAAAAATCAACGCGAAGGAACCGGCAACCGCCGGGCGAACGGCATCATGTCATCTGACCCGCAAACGGCAGGTCGATGGTAAAGGTGGTCCCGGCCCCCTTTTTACTCTCGAAGGTGATGGTTCCCTTGTGGTGCTCGACGATTCCGAAAACCGTTGCAAGGCCAAGCCCGACGCCGTAGCCTTCTTTCTTGGTGGTAAAAAACGGCTCGAATATGTGCGACTGGTCTTCGGGCGCAATTCCCTGGCCGGTATCTCTGACCGCAATCCTTACCATTTTTTTATCTGAATCGGCGCCGGCCGTCAAATCGAGACGGCCGCCGTCCGGCATGGCATCTATGGCATTGAAGATCAGATTGATGATGCATTGCTGCAGCTGGTTGTAATCCCCTATAATCGTCGGCAGTCCTGGAGATACCTCTACGGCAAGACGGATGTTGCTCAATTCGAGTTTGTGCTGGCTCAGAATAACGCTGCGCTGGAGCAGTTCGGCGGGATTAACAGCGGTGAAGGCCGGTGGAGACTTGCGCGAAAAGGTCAGCAGGCTGGAGATGATCTGGGAGCAGCGGCCGGTCTCGTTCTCGACGACGGCCAGATAACGCCGGAACTTTTCGCGATGCTCGGCGTCCAGCGGACCGCGGTCGGTGATGCGGATCATCAGCCGGATGTAGTTTAGAATTCCCGAAAGGGGATTGTTGATTTCGTGCACCACACTGGCCGCCAGCCGCCCCAGAGACATCATCTTGTCCTGGTGGAGGATGCGGGCCTGATCGGCAATCTCGCGCTCGAGTTTGCGGATCTCACGCAGATCCCTGATGAAGCAGACCAGACCGTCTTCTTGCCCCTGATCCAACAGCACCGCGGCCGAAACTTGAATCGGGATGGTGCGCTCGGCGGCACCGAGCAGTGTGGTTTCGTAGAGGGTGAGCCGGTTCTTTCCGCCGTAGGCACTGCCCAGCATGGCTTTCCGTATCCGGTCCTCCTCTCCTTCCGGAAAAAGTCGTGCCAGTGGCATGCGGCCGATCACCCCTTCGCGGCCGTATCCCGAAATCGATTCCATGCTGCGGTTGAAAGTGACCACCAGCCCGCTCCGGTCGCAGGCCAGGATGCCGTCCATGGAGCTTTCGATCAGGTTTCTCTGAAACGTGATGGTTCTGACGAGTTGCTGGCTGGTCTCGGCCTTTTCTTTCTCCAGCAGTTCGGTGTAATCGGCCAGCTGTTTGCGGGACGTGTACCGCTCACGAGCCCGCTTCAGGGCCAAGTGCAGGGCCTCGTCGTTGATCGGCTTGGTGATGAAATCCGAGGCGTCGAGTTGGAGGGCCCGGATGGCCAGCTCCATCTCGCCGAAGGCGGTCGCCACGATCACTTCGATGTCCGGGAACCGCTTTTTCAGGGACTCGAGCACCTGCAGGCCGTCCAATCCGGGCATGCGAATATCGGTGATCACGATCTGCGGCGAGAATGTTTCACACCTCTGGAGTCCGGTGGCACCATCCGCTGCCGTGAGCACATCGTAACCGGCGTCTGACAATGCAACCGTCATGACATCACGGATATCCTCCTCATCATCGATCAGAACGATTTTCCAGGACGAAATGTCGGTCATTGACTGCGCTCCAGAGCGGGACGGGGCTGAATCGACTGCCGGGTTGTTTCTCAAGACAACGAGAGACAAGCCGCCCGTCGATCGTTAGCACATTCAGGTAAAAAACGAAAGCCGTGATTACCGGATCATACAGTGCTTGACCCAGCGTTGCGCCACTGCTTTCATCCGGTGCATTTGGGCACTCGTGAAGGCCGGCTCGGTGCATTGAAAAAAAGAAGGGTTTAAGAGGCGTTGGTTCTGAAAGGCTTGCAGCACATATCGATCCGCGCCCTCGATCGAGCGCGCGATGGCACCAACGACGGTTTCATCGATGATCGGTCTGGCACAGGTGGTTCTGAATTCGTAGGCCGGGGCCGAGGCCATGATGATGCGGATGCTCTCTCGTAAGGTCTCCGGCCTGTCTTCGCTCTGAAACACCGGGACATAGCGCCGGGGGTCGGTTTTGATGTCCATCGCCACGTAATCGACCAGCCCGTCTGCCACCAGGTGGCGAAGGACGTGGGGCCGACTGCCGTTGGTATCCAGCTTGACCGGAAAACCGAGGTTCTTGACGGCTGCACATACTGCAGGTAGATCGTCCTGAAGGGTGGGCTCGCCGCCGGAGATGACCACTCCATCCAGAAGCGAGCGGCGCGCCTCGAGGAAGGCATAGAACTGATCCGGGGTGATGGGGAGGCCATCGGCCGGAACCCCGCGCGCGAGTTCCGGATTGTGGCAGTAAGGACAATGGAAGTTGCACCCGGTCAGAAACAACACACAACTGATTCGACCGGGAAAATCGATCAACGAAATTTTCTGCACACCGCCTATGACCATGACGCACCCGCAACGTCAATCATGCTGTCAAATGATGGCAGCAGTCCACCGGGGTGCAGTTTTCGACAACGACCCTCGTTGTCGAGGACGGTACCCGCGCCGGAGTCGGTTCCATGCTTTCCGGCAGTTCGGTATGAAAGGTTTTGCGGCGGCGGAATTCGGCCTGTTTGCCGTCATTCCACTGTTTGATCGGCCTCAGGTAACCGACCACCCGTGAATAGACCTCGGTGGCCGCGTTGCACGATGGGCAGACATCCTGCCGGCCGTTCAGATATCCGTGCGACGGGCAGACGCTGAAAGTCGGCGTGAGAGTGTAATACGGCAGGCGGTAGCTGCCGGCGATCTTGCGGATCAATCGTTTGAGCACCGTCGTGTCCGTGACCTGCTCCGCCAGGTAGATGTGCAGAACGGTGCCGCCGGTATACCGGGTCTGAAGATCGTCCTGCAGCCGCAGGGTTTCAAATAGATCGTCCGTATAGTTGACCGGCAACTGGGTGGAATTGGTATAGTAAGGCACCGCGCCGCTGCGAAAATCGGTTTCGTTGGCGCAGATAATGTCCGGGTACATTTTCTTGTCCAGCATCGCCAGTCGGTAGGAAGTCCCTTCAGCCGGCGTGGCCTCCAGGTTGAAAATATCACCGGTTTCTTCCTGGATTTCGGCCATGCGGTCGCGGATAAAATCCATTACCTCCAGAGCAAAGATCTGCCCCTCCGCCGTCGCAATGTCCCGACCGAAAAAGTTCAGACAGGCCTCGTTCATCCCGACGACACCGACGGTCGAAAAGTGGTTTTTCCAGTAGAGACCGCTGGCATTCTTGACATCGCGCAGATAGAACTTGGTGTAAGGATACAGATTGTTTTCGGTAAACCGCTCGAGAATCTTGCGCTTGATCCTGAGGCTCTCCACGGCCAGCTGCAGCACGTTCCGCAAACGGTCGAAGAAATCCGTTTCATTTTCGGCCGTGTAACCGAGGCGGGGCAGATTGATGGTCACCACGCCGATCGAGCCGGTCAGCGGATTGGCGCCGAAAAGACCGCCGCCTCTCTTGAGCAGCTCGCGGTTGTCCAGCCGCAGTCGGCAGCACATGGAGCGCGCGTCGTCCGGGGACATGTCCGAGTTGACGAAGTTGGAAAAATAAGGAATGCCGTACTTGCCCGTCATTTTCCAGATCGGTTCCAGGTTGGGGTTGTCCCAGTCGAAATCGGCGGTGATGTTGTAAGTCGGGATCGGAAAAGTAAACACCCGTCCCCTGGCATCACCTTCCATCATCACCTCGGCGAAAGCCCGGTTGATGAGGTCCATTTCGGGTTGAAAATCCCCATAGGTCTCCTCACGGTGTCGGCCGGCAAGGATCACCGGATGGTCGGCCAGGTTTTTCGGTACATACAGGTCCAGGGTGATGTTGGTGAAGGGCGTCTGGAATCCGACCCGGGTCGGGATGTTGATGTTGAAGACAAACTCCTGCAGGGCTTGCTTGACGTCGCGGTAGGACAAGTCGTCGAAACGAACGAAAGGCGCCAGCAGCGTGTCGAAATTCGATAGCGCTTGAGCGCCAGCGGCTTCGCCCTGAAGGGTGTAGAAAAAATTGACGATCTGCCCCAAGGCGGACCGCAGGTGCTTCGGCGGTCCGCTTTCGACCTTTCCCTCCACCCCTTTGAACCCGTTCAGCAGCAGGTCCTTCAGGTCCCAGCCGACACAGTACACCGACAGCAGGTTAAGGTCGTGAACGTGGAGGTCCCCGCGCTTGTGGGCGTCTCTTATCTCGGGCGGGTAGATGCGGTTGAGCCAGTACTCGCTGGTGATGTCCGAGGATATGTAGTTGTTGAGACCCTGCAGCGAATAACTCATGTTACTGTTTTCCTTAACTTTCCAGTCGAGTTTGCGAATGTAGTGCTCCACCAGGTCGATGTGGGCACGCGTGGCGATGTTGCGAATCTGGGCATGCTGCTCGCGATAGATAATGTAGGCTTTGGCGGTTTTGTAGTAGGGGGAGTCGAGCAGGACGCGCTCGACAATGTCCTGGATCTCCTCGACCTCGGGCACCGGACCGAGCCGCAATTCATGCGCCAGTGTCAGAGCGCGCAGGGTCAGCTTGCGGGCTTCGCGTTCTTCGAATTCGCCCGAGGCTTTGCCGGCCTTGGCAATGGCGGCCGTAATTTTGGATGAATCGAATTCAACAACCCTGTTGTCCCGTTTTTTGATTTTTTCGAACACAATTCCCCCTTCTGCTGCAGAGCGCAGTAGTATATGTGGCACGAACAGATGAAATAATGGGAATGATGAATTCCAGAATTGAATCTGGCGTTCAAATGAAAGCGATCCCCGGGGATACGACAGTCGATCGCAGGAACGGCCAAATCGAATGGCATGGACTATATCGCAATATGTAGTATGGTGTCAACAATAAAATTCAAGATGTGGTGTCATCCCGAATGATACCCCGCTCCCGAAGCCTTGTGAAAGCCGAGGGGGGTCAGGGCATCCGGCGGTTTGCGACCGGCGGCGTCACCCAAATGTAGTCGCCGTATGACAGGTCAACCGTCTCTCCCACAGGGGCCAGATAAACGGTTCGATAGGAAGCTCCCGTCAGATTGAAGGCCCGCTCCGGAATGCCGAATTTTTGAACGATGTGACCGTTGCCGACCAGCACCACCATCAACCGATCCTCCAGGTTGCGGGCGATAGAAGCGGCCATGGTGTCTTCCCATACACACTGGGCCTGGTAAAAAAAATCGAAATTGGCTTCGCCATGAAACGCGTGTGCTTTGAAGATTGTCTCGAGGTAAGCCCGATGGGCGGCATTGGACGTGTCGATGCGGGGAGGTAGATCCTGCCGGTCGCAGCCCAGCAGACTATCGATGCCGCCGATTCTGACTTTCGGCGGTATGTGGAAGGGGATGTTCAAACCGAAAAGCGGGAGTCCCTTTTCCCTGATGACGTCCAGAATCGGCCGGTAATGGGTGAAATCGAAGCGCCAATTGGCATACCAGTGGGTTTTTTCGAGAAAAGCCTCCTGCGACAGCTCCCCCGCAGACCACTGGTCGAGAACAGGCTGGTAGGTGAAGTCGACCATCTCCATCCCGACCGCGACTCTCGGGTTGACATTCGCAAGGGCTTTCAGGATCTTGAGCTGAATTGCGTGGTGGGCCGGATCGGTGTGAATTTCGCCGACATAGACGACCCGGCATCCGGATAGATCGGCGAGCATCTCGTCAAAGGTTGTCGGCGCGCCCGCGGCGCCTGAAATGATTTGGCCGGCCTCGACATAGCGGTCACGGTCCTTGAGGAAGAGTCGCGGGGGCGAGGCGGCGCAGGCAAAGACGAACCCGACCAGACATGTCACCAGAAATATTTTACTGATCATCTGCCCTTCTTTCGGTACCGCTGGAAAATACGAGTGCGGCACGACGGCTTGATTTTTTCGTTGCCTGTCTGTAGAATTCCATATGCGCTACGATCAGAATCCGGTCCACCGCAAGGTGATTTCACCCTGGTATGACTCCCGCGCGGTCTGCCTCCTGATGATCCTCGCCATGCTGCTGGTGTTTTTGTTTGCTCTTGCCGGCGTTTATTTTGCCTGGGAAAGTACGCTCTACCGGGAAATGATCTGGCTGCCCGTCTTGCTGGCCTTCTTAAGCGGCTTCGTGATGCTGTCGACGGCCGTCCGCTTGATCAAACGCTGGAATCATCGCTATGCCAGAAATTGGGAGTACTGGTAGCACCGGCACTTCAAGATTCCGGCCCGCCGGCCCCGATGCTCCTGAGTATCTTTATAAACGTATCAGCTGGAATGTAACCGGGTCGGTGACCGAGGACACTTCCGCTTTTGGAAAAAAACCAGTTGTCGGGCAACCCGCGGATTTTGAAAAGGTTCGAAAGCTTCTGCTCACGGTCCGAGTTGACCTTGACGGCAATAAAATTGTTGCCCAACAGGTCTACGACGGTTTGATTACGAAACGTCTCTCTGTCCATGGTATGGCAGTAGGTGCACCAGTCGGCCCAGAAAAAAACGAACACGATTTTTCCCTGAGATTTGCCGAGGGCCATGCCTTCGTCGAAGCTGTGCCACTCCAACGGCTTCGATCCGCCTGCAGCGGCAGGTGGTACCAAGGCAGCAACGATCCACAACAACACAAGGGGTGCAAGAAATCTAATTTTCATGAATATCGTTTCCTCTTGATTTGACAAAAGGCAAGCCACAATCCGATGGCCAGCAAAACGGCGTCACGGACGATATCTGTCAGGTAATCGGCCCCATTCTCGGTCGCGGCAACTGAAAAACATCCGCAGTCGACATCGATTCCACGGATCCAGGTCGACACCAGCGCTGCCATAAAAACGACCATCAAGCAGTTGACGATCAAGAGACTGCCGTCGACCCAGGCGCCGACGATCAGCAGCGCCCCGCAGAGGACTTCAATCCAGGGTAGCAGGACAGCAAGCGGGTTGACCAGCGGTCCGGGCAGCAGTTGGTAGTTGCCGATAATAGCGGCAAATCCTTGCGGGTCGGCGATCTTGACCCACGCGGCCCACACGAAGACTCCGCCCAGAAAGATGCGGAGCCCCAAGACGGACCATTTTCGATAATCTGATTGTAAATGGTTAGGGAACATATTTGGTAAAGCCCTGCTGGTGGCCGCCTCGAAAAGGTCCATCGTGCTTTTCGTAGACGGTTTGCGGCTCTTTTAGCGGCGTGGTGAAAAATCAGCCCCGGGAGCGCTGCGCGGCCGTTTCGCAACGGGTTTTATCCGCTCAGTTCCTGCGCCCTGCGGGTCGCCGAGGCAATCGCTTCAACGATAATGGATTTGAGTCCCTTTTTTTCGAAGACATCGATCGCGGCGGCGGTTGTTCCACCGGGTGAGGTCACCTTACGGCGCAATTCTTCGGGCGGCTCACCGGAGGCTTCCAGAAGTTTGGCGGCACCTCTCAGGGTGGCGGCCGCCAGCGAAGCCGCTGCACCGGGTGCGAGTCCCATCTGAATTCCAGCCTCGGTCATCGATTCGACCAGGTAAAATACGTATGCCGGTCCGGACCCTGAGAGGGCCGTAACGGCATCGAGCGCTTCTTCCTCGAACTCAAAAACATCGCCGACCGCCTCCAACAGGGTTCGGGCCGTCCGGGTGTCTTCATCGGTGACAAAGCGATTGGGGCTCATCGCGGAGACGGCGCTGAGCACCAGGGCCGGTGTATTCGGCATCACCCGGATAATGGGCAGGTTCCGGACATCTTCCGCATTCAGCGGAGAATAGAGGATCTCCTCCATTTTGCGGATCGGAAACCCGGCGGCAATGGAAATGACGAGTTTGCGTTCGGGCAACCGGTTGCCTCTCCGACCGGAGACGTCTTTGAGAACCGCCGGCATCTGCTGCGGTTTGACGGCCAGCACGACCAGGCGGCAGCTCTGGAAAAGCAAACCGTTGTCACGCAGAACCGTGACGCCGTATTTTTGGTTCAGATAATCGAGCCGTCCCGGATCGACATCGGCGACGCTGATCTTGGCAGCCGGCAACAGACCGGATTGGATCACCGCACCGATGAAGGCCTCTCCCATGTTCCCGGCGCCGATAAAACCGATGGTGACGTCGAATTCAGCCACGGCGAATTTCCTTCTGGCGGACCGTGCGGCAACCGCCGGTTTTTCTTTTACCTTTGGACAACAATGGTCATGTGTGTTAATATATCACATTTAAATGTAACCATAAACTGACCGCTGCCGGAATAAGGTAGCTTCCCGAAAGTCGATATGTCAACGCTTTTACAACGCCGTCGGCGATATTCTCATAAATGCCCGCTGCGGTCCCGAAAGCCTTGACGGGTGTTTCCAGACATCGGGTGCGCCTGATTCGGCACGGCCAGTCAACATAAAGGCTCTGAACACCCATGTATTTCGTCGGCTATTTTATCATGGCAGTTGCCAATGTCCTTCACTATGTTCTCTTTTTTTACATGTGGATCATCATCGCGCGGGCTGTACTTTCATGGGTCAGCCCGGATCCTTACAATCCAATTGTCCGTTTTATCTACAAGGTGACCGAACCGGTCATGTATCAGGTCCGATCCCGGCTACCGGTTAGTTTCGGCGGCATCGATTTTGCGCCGGTGGTGGTGATTCTGATCATCTATTTTCTTCAGATCTTCGTTGTGAACAGCCTGCTGAGGTTCTCCCAATCGATGCTGTAAACAACGCCTGAGGAGGTGCCAAATGGTCAATCTCACGCCCCTTGATATTCAGCAGCAAAGATTCAAGACAAGATTCCGCGGCTTCGACATTCAGGAAGTGGATTTATTTCTGGATCAAATGGCCGATGCGTTTGAATCCCTATTGAAGCAAAACGAAAATTTAAAAGTGGAGTCCCGCCGGTTGCAGCTCGAAATCCAGGGTTACAAAAACCGGGAGGACGCCTTTAAGCGTGCGCTGCTCAATTCCCAGCGGGTCATCGAACAGATGAAGGAAAACGCTCAGAAATCAGCCGAGCTTATCGTCGCCGAAGCGGAAGTGAAAGCCGAAAAAATCCTCAACAAGGCCCATAACCGGCTGGCCCAACTGCATGAGGATATTATGGAACTCAAGCGTCAGCGGATGCAGATCGAGGTCCAGATCGGTTCGGTGATCGAAGCGCACGGCAAGCTGCTGGAAATCAGCAAAGAAGGCATGAAGGCGATGGACGACGAGGACTCCAAGATCAAGCTGCTTCAGCAGAACAAGGCCTGATCCGCATTGGCTGTCAACCTGTCTGCGATCGGCTGCGGATGCCGGTCCGAAAATGAAAATTCAGCTTCTTCCGGAGTAATTGATGGCAAAAATTGATGCGTTTTTCAAGTTGATGCAC
>JBAVJU010000342.1:0-5319 GCA_049687935.1 Desulfobacterales bacterium
GTCATACACCTGCTCAAGCATGACAACATCCTGGTTCATCCGGGATTTTTTTACGATTTCAACCGCGAGGGATTCTTGGTTGTCAGCCTGCTGCCGGGCGAGGGCACTTTCCGTAGCGGGGTTTCAAGGATAATCGGGCGATACGGCCATAAATAAGGACAAAGGGATGTCACAGCCGGTAAAAAAAGAAAAAGATCACCGCTGCAAGGACGATGCGGTACCAGCCGAAGATGGAAAAGGTGTGCGTCTGGATATAGTGCAGCAGCCACTTTACGGCGATGAAGGAAACCGCTGCGGAAGCAATGAATCCGAGCAGGACCATGCCCCAGTTTTCGGGAACCGCAGCGGCCGGAGGGTGGTGGAGTGCCCGGAAAATCTTGAACCCGCCGGCGGCGAGCATTGTGGGAATTCCGACCAGAAATGAAAACTCGGTGGCAGCCGGTCGGCTCAATCCGAACAACAGCATCAGCAGGATGGTCGCACCCGAACGCGATGTGCCGGGAAACACCGCTGCAATCAGTTGACCCGCCCCGACGACCGCCGCCACGGTCCATGTCACCGATCCGTTCAGATCACGCCGGCGGAGCCACAACTCGACAAGCAAAAACCCGATGCCGCCTAAAAGAAGCGCCCACGCTATCGGCCCCAACGCCTCCGGCAGTTCGAATCCGGCCTTGTCCAGCAGCAGGCCGCCGATTCCGGTGATGACGAAAGCGAGCAGAATTTTCAGGGCATAGTCCTGCGTGGCTCTGTCGCGCCAACCAAAGATGAACTGGCGCATCCGATCGGGAAACAGCGGCAACACGGCCATCACGGCGCCGCTCTGGATGACGATGTTGAACAGGTCGCTTTGTCGCGGCAGCCAGTGCTCTGCGATAAGCAGGTGTGCGGTGGAGGAGATGGGCAGAAACTCGGTGATTCCCTCGATGATTCCGAGGATGATGATCGCAATCCAATCAGGCATCGGTTGTTTAGAGACGAAAAATCCGGTGTTGTCAAGAACCAGAATGAAGGTGGAGTCTGTTCATCAAAGAGGTCTTCCGGGTGATTGACCTTTTTACTCTGTCACGCCGGCCAATTGACACCCATGAATTGCCGATAAAAATTAGAATCCTTTTGATGACGCCGGGTAACCGGATTTTAATCCCGGCGGGACGAATACGCTCAAACAGTTGACCACCTTAAGATCCGGTTAACCGGCTCCATGTAAAAGCTCAAAGAGAAATGCTGATTGAAAACCCAACCGTCACATTTTTTTACGGCGCCGGAGGATAGCCGTTTATTTTGTGAGCGAACCGGCCTTGCCGTTAACCGCAAGTATCTCTCCGCCGGAAGTCACCCTCCAGCGGTATTTCAGTTCTTTTTTTCCGAGAAGGAGCATAAGTCTTTCGACCTCGAAACCGCCTTCAAATGGTGTCGTCGACCAACCGTGGTCTTCGACGCCGGGATTCGACACCTGTTTATCGAGATATTCCTGAACGGTTCCGCCTTGGCTGCAGGGCAATTCTTTGACTCTCGATTCTGCTTCAACTCTATCCTTATCCATCTTTTCCATTGCCAGTGAGATAAAGGATAAATTGTCGGGTATCATTTTCTGTCTCCCCTGACCAAAGGTTTCGTATGACAAACCTTGTGCCGGCGGTAAAGTCGATCGTCAGTGCCTCTTTTCCTAAAGCAATGTATCGCTTTTTACTCTATATTAACGAGTGTATTGAATCACATATCCGGAAAACGAAGCACCTAATAGCCCTCGCATCTGGCTCTTAGGGACAACTTTACAAAGTCGACCTAATTCGTGCTGCGACTACCATAATAATCGAGCTTTTGAACCAAAAAGGAGCTTCCATCATCTTTAAGATTCATAAAAATCTTTCCTGAGTTCTCCCGCCATTTTTTATCCGGAGGCAGCCATCTCAGCAAAAAATTGCCTTCGATGTCGACGGTTCCTTTTTGATTGTCAACCGTATATTGCTGCAATTCAATACGGTACTGAATGGCTTCGGTGACATTAAAACTCTTTTGATATTTAGGTAAAAGGCTTTCAAATGGTTGGCCGTTTTCCAGTGCGCCAGGACCAAAGAAATGGGTGAATTTGTCCAAGTCTTTGGCTGCATAGGTCATGCAATAGCTTTGTAAAAACGAGCGTAGGCGACCTTCCAGCCGAACCTCAACCGTTCGCTCTTCGGAAGGTTGCTCCGCTATGACACGTATTCCTTCCGGTACATTATTTGGCGTTTCTTCCTCCGTTACCCGAACTTTATCATCCGTCGTCTTTTGGCTCGCTGCGATTCCTTCTTCTCGATTTGGAGGTGAAGCCGTTGATTGGCCTGCCGCCGTATTGGTAGCAACACGTTTTATTGGGTCTGAGCTCGATTCTTTGGTTTCAATCTGATCGCTTTCGCCTCTGCTCTGGGCCGCCGTTTTAAGTAACGGTTTCGGTTGGAGATCTGGTGTTTTATTTAACTTGTCCGCTTTGATTTTTTCCTTCAGCAACCAATCAATGATATTGGCCGGATCCGAAGACTCGGTTGAAGGCCTGCTCAGCGCGGACTTTTCACTTTCAGTATCCCTTGTCGGCAGCATGGCATCGTTTTTTCGGCGGTCTGCGGGCGGATTGTCGGCAGCGACGGTTGAATTTTTTTCCATGTCTTGCGGGGCCAGCTGCGGGGTGTCGGATGGTTTTGCGAGGTCCGGTAAATTTTCAACCGGACGGCCGTCCTCATTTTGACCGGCGTCTTCCATCATGTCGACCGGTGTTTCGACTTTTTGATCCCGTTCTCCCTGCGGGGGACTTAAATTCGGTTTATCTTTATGAGGTTCACCTGATAATGGCGGCGGCAGAGGGACGATGCTGACCCTGGCTCGATTATCTGAAGCGGGAACTGGTAATATCGTCAGGTTGTCGGCCGTTTTCTTTGCGGTATCGATAACGGGTTGAGGAGATGCGGGTGGATGAGGCGTGGTAACGCCCGCAGTGAGGTCTCTTTCCGGCGATAAAGCAGGTTTGCCATCGGTACCGGATGATGCGCGACCGTCGTTAAGGTCGCTTGGCGGAGATGTTGTGGTCGAGCCGGGCGCGCGGTCATCAGTGGTCTGCAAGTGAATCGGTGGGGTCTTGTCCAGCGCCGGCGCAACCTTTTTGACCAAACCACTGTTCCATAGCGCAAAGAAGATAAATAAGCCCGGCAGCAGGATCACCAGTGCCAGAATGCCGTAACGCCTGACGCCTCTTGTCTGTTTGGCCCATGGCTGGACATCATTCTGAGCATCAACCATAAAGACTTCCGGGCGCGATATGTCTTCAGGTGCTCTAATCGCACCCCGGAAATGACCGCCTGAAGCGTCATGGACGAGAATCCTTTCCTCACATTCCTTGATCATCCGGCTGTCGAGGATCTTGGCGTTCTCGGCGTACCCGCGCACGAGGGCGAGGTCGCAGAGAATATTGATCTGGCGAGGTAACCCTTTCGAGAAGGACTGGATTTCACGCACGGCATCATCCGTGAATATCCTTTTTTGGGTCCCCGCCACCTGGAGACGATAGGCAATATAAGCGGCGGTTTCGGGTTCGACCAGTGGTTTGAGGTTGCAATTGACGGCTATGCGTTCCTTTATCGCCCTATTCTCCGGCTTCAACAGCTTTTTGTTGAACTCGGTTTGTCCGACCAGAAAAATATTCAGAGGCTTGGTATGCCGGTATTCCAAGTTTGACAAAAGGCGAACCTCTTGCAGTACACGGCTGTTCATAATCTGAGCTTCATCGATGATGAGCAGGGCTTTTTTATTGTGGGTACAAATATCATCCAGAAACTCGCCGAATGTGTCGGTGAAGGTCTCCTTGTCGCGCACCGGTCGGTCGATGCCAAATTTGCGTGAAACCAGATAAAAAAATTCCCTTCGCGTCAGGCCGGGGTCGGGCAGCTGGGCAGCGACAACGCTTTCGTCACCGAGTTGATCGACAAGGGCACTGACCAGTGTTGTCTTACCGGTTCCGATTTCCCCGGTCAAAAGCAGCAGGCCCTTGTTCTCCAGGACGCCGTATCTCAATGTGGCAAGCGCTTCCTTGTGGTCTTGACCGAGCCACAGAAACCGTGGATCGGTATTGAGCTGGAATGGCTTCTCGTGCAATTTGAAATGGGCGAGATACATGATGGGCCATTTTCCCGTTGAAGAGTTTCAGGGACAATTATTGATCATCTTCTGCCGGCTCCAGCATCTCTTCGGCTTCCATCCACATGACATTGATGATGCCGAAGGCGCAGGCGAGCAGTACGCCGAGAATCCAGGAAAAATACCACATGATGATTTTCCTCGTTATTGTTTTTTATCAACCCTCAATACGCCGTGTGGGTTTCCTTCCGAATTTTATCCTCGGACAACTTCCCCCTCAGCACGCTGTAGACCCAGCTGGTATAGAGCAGTACGATCGGCAGAAAAACCACCACCGCAATGAACATCAGGTTCAAGGTGAGATGACTGGAGACGGCATCGTAGACCGTCAGGCTGGCATTTGGTCGGGTGCTGGACGGCATGATGAACGGGAACATGGCCAGCGCCGCCGTCATGATGACCCCGGCCACGGCCGTGCCGCTGCAGACGAATGCCAGGCCGGCGCGTTTTGCGGCCGAAAAGAGCAGGGCCAGCAGCCCCCCGGCAAAGGCGGCGATCGGCGCCGACATCGTCCAGGGGCGGGCGGTGTAGTTCTGCATCCATGCCCCTTCGACCACCTCTACGGTTTTGCTCAGCGGGCTGACGACTCCGCCGGGATCGGGCATGGCGACGATCCGAAAGCCTTCGATACCGACAGCCTGCCACACGCCTGCCAGCGCAAATGCGGCCATGAAAAGGGCACCGAACCAACGCGCCGCCCTTGCTGCCCGGGCGTTCAGCTCACCCTCGGTGCGCAGCTGCAGGTAAAGCGCCCCATGCATGACCAGCATCGACAGGCTCACCCCACCTGCCAGCAGGCCGAAGGGATTGAGGAGACCCCAGAAGCTGCCGGTGTAAGTCGATCGCATGAAACCGTCGAGCTCAAAAGGAACCCCCTGGAGCAGGTTGCCGAAGGCGACCCCGAAGACCAGCGCCGGCACGGCCCCGCCGACGAACAACCCCCAGTCCCAGGCATTTCGCCAGCGGGGGTCGGCGACTTTGCTGCGGTACTCGAAGCCCACGGGGCGGAAGAAGAGCGCGAAGAGCACCAGCAGCATGGCCCAGTAAAACCCGGAGAAAGCCGCGGCGTAAACAAGAGGCCAGGCCGCGAACATGGCGCCGCCGGCGGTGATGAACCAGACCTGGTTGCCTTCCCAGGTAGGGCCGATG
>JBAVJU010000343.1:0-5429 GCA_049687935.1 Desulfobacterales bacterium
GCCATTTGAGACCGTGTTGAACGATTTCTTCCAGGTCTTCCCTGCCGGGGACGACGATCAGCGCGCCGATGTGCTTGCGGGCCAACTTAAAAGCACTCTCGGCAATCACTTCAATCGGTGTGGTGGTACTCCGCTTCGGGAGTTCCCACAAGATACCCCGGATGTTCTTTGTTTGAAGGACGCCGCGGATTTCATTCCTGAAAATGACCACCACGATCAGGGCGGCGGCGGCGGTGATCTCCTGGGAAATCCAGCTCGACACGATCAGGCCGAGGGATATCGCCAGCCTTTGGGCAAACCAGATGCACGCCAAGCCGAAAAGGACGCGCAGCACGTTCGTGCCTCTGAACAGGATGTAAAATCGAAAAAAGACATAGCTGTTTAGCACGATGTCGAGCACATCCTGCCAGCGGACGTTGGCGAAAAAATGGGTCAGGGATGTCATAGAAATCTAATCGATGACACTGAAACGCAGCGTTTTGAGGATAATGCCTTCCTCGTCGGTTATCTCGACCCGCCAGGGTCCCTTATCCGAATCGCGCAGTTGAATGGAGCTGTATGTTGACCACCGCGGCGGTCGCACTGTCAGTTTGATGCTGGCCTTCAGGTTGTCCCTGAAATACCAGTTGTGGTAAGCGAACGATTTTTCCGGGACTTTCTTAAAGTCGGTATAGCAGTAGACTCGTTTCAGATCGACGGAAAATGCAACTGCGGACTGCTCAGGAATGCCGTTTCGGACTTCTTCACAGACGGTGCTCTCGCCGAGCACCAGTCCAGTGGATTGAGGCGCCGCCAATTGACCGGCGCCCGACGGCTGCCCGGCGGTCACAGCCGGCAGCAGGAAGGCCATCAGCAACGCGGCATTTCGCAAAAAGACAGGTGTTTTCATGGGAGTGACCATCGGTATCCGGTAGAGTGGAAAAATGTTGGGGCCATACCCCTACCGCTCTTCTATACAACACGAAATCCGGTTTCAAACAAGGAGATTCAAAACAGATCCGTCAGCCGTCGACGCCGTATGGTTCCCTACCAGTGCGGCTGGTTGCCGATCCGGTAACCCATGACCTCCAGGGTTTCGGTCACCACCACAAAGGCCCGGGGGTCGACCTGCCGGACGATCCCTTTGAGCCGAGAGAGTTCCTGAAACGTGACCACCGAATAGAGGATGTGGGTTTCTTGGCCCGTAAAGCCGCCTTGCCCTCTGACAATCGTGACCCCGCGGTGAATCTTGTCGATAATCTCGCGGTTGATATCGGCCCAGCGTGTCGAAATGATCATGACGGCCTTGCGCTGGCTCAACCCGGTGACCACTACGTTGAGAACCTGTGAGGTGACGAACATGTAGATCAGAACATAAAGCGCCGATTCCAGCGAGAAGCGGAAAGCCGCGTAAATCAACAGACAGGCGTTAAAAGCCAAGACGGTGGTACCGAGGCGGATGGAATAGCGTTTGAGCAGCATGATCGATAGGATGTCGAGTCCGCCAGCCGAGCCTTTCGAGCGCAGGATGATACCCGAACCGCCTCCCGTGATGATGCCGGCCAGCAGGGCGGCCAGGATTTTGTCGTGAATGTTGAAAACCGGTATGGGCAGCATCACCGCCGATGAAAAGACGACCAGTCCCACCAGGCTGTACCAGAAGAACCGTTGACCGATCGAGAGCCATCCCAGAGCATAAAGAGGAATGTTCATTATAAAATAAATGACCCCGACCGGGACAACCGGGAAAATGTAGTAGACGATGAGGGCCAGGCCGGTTATGCCGCCGCTGATAAACTGATTGGGAATCAGGATGCCTTTGATCGCGACGGCGCAGATCACGCTCCCCAGGCAGATCAGGAACAGATTGGTCAAAATATCTTTGAGCATGCTTTTCATTGAAACCAATTGCCGAATGATACCGGACTCAGAATGTCCACCCGATACCGTCTCTCCGTTGGAATACCTTTTCCCGGCGCCCTGGCCGTGGATATCAAATTTCATGAGAAAAAGCCATCATCGATGTTCAGGCGATTCTCAACCGACCGATCACATCTCAGCCCGTCGAGAGATTCATGCGGGCGGAACTCCAGGTTCTGGGAACCATTTTTTGAGAACCGGCGGTTCATATTTCCGTTTTTATTTATAATTTCAATATGAAACAAAGTTGGTACGGCGCGGTGACAAGGGAGAGCCAGGTGACGTGGCGGTTTCAGCGGATGAAAAAGTTCTTTTATGATCAAAGCAGTTTAAAAAATAATATTATTTGTAGATACTTATTAAGCCGGTATGTATTTTGCATAAAAACCTGTTGTTCGACTCACAATAAAGTGAGGTATTCCTTAGTCCCTCGATTTGCAAATACGATGCCGTATTTTGAAGAATTAAAATTGATCAAATGCTCAAGACCCGAGAACCACGACTGAGCTCGGTCGAAGTCTCAATAAATTCGTCATCGAAATTATGAATCGATGGACTTAGTACAGGCAAATGGCGTCATGGTCTATTTACGGGGCATCATTGTACCGGTGAAATGGGACGAGAACGGCAACGCTGCCGGTTTTGGCATTGAAACCTTCGACGAGGACTTCTACCTTATTGACGGTCCATATGAAGTCGGTCGATTAAAACAGTTGATGCGGGAGGAAGTCGAACTCGGCGGCGACATCCATCTGATTTCCGGTAAAAAAATCATCAACGTCAGAGATATTCGTATCTTGAATGCCTGTAGCTGACAAACCGGCGGAAATGGTGCATATACTCAAAAGGTGTCGGCAAAGAACAAGACAAGTCGACACATTCAATTCGGGTCGATATTTCTACGCTTTCTGAATCCACGGTACTGATAATTCATAAATAAAATCTACTATTAAAAAAGGTTACTTTGTGATACTTTTTTCGCTTAACCCACTTGACACGTGGCGCTTTGCTGCTATTTTTGCGTCTTGGATTCGCTGAGAGTCGCCATCCAAGCGTGGAACCACTGGACGGAAGCCGAGAACAGGATCAAATAGTGCAGGGGAGGTTGTAATGAAGAAGGAAGATCTTTCGTATTTGAAAGAGCTGTTAGAAGGACAGCTCGATCATCTTCTGAACCAGGCCGATCATACGGTTTCTGACTTATTGGAAAAGGACAGTAATGCGCCCGACCTGCTGGATCGCGCCGCGCTTGAATCCGAGCGTGATTACACCCTGCGAATTCGGGACCGGGAAAGCCGCCTGATAAAAAAAATTCGCCAATCCCTCAATGACATCGAAAACGGGACTTACGGTATTTGTCAGATGTGTGGCGAAGATATCGGTGTCAAAAGACTCAAAGCGAGACCGGTCGCACGCCATTGCATTGTCTGCAAGAGTAAAATGGAGGACAACGAACGTGCAGCCGGGTTTTGAGGTTTTTTAAAAGCGGAAATGAGAACCACGGGTTCCACTTCTCATATAAATTCGAATCGACGGTTCTCCCAGGGACCATTTGGCCGAGCACGAATTTTCGGTCGTTAGCCCTCATACGTAAAAGGAAAGCCTGGATGCATCCGGAAATTTTCTATGTATAGAACAGGCCGATTGTATCTTTTAAAAAACAGTGCTATCATCATCCGAACTTTCATCATTGAAGAGGAGGCGCTTGCCCTCGATGATGAAGAATTCCCGGATGAAGACGACGATACTCCGGATCTCCTCTATTGTGCAGACCATCGTGGTCGCCACGAATGCTGATGTTGTCGAACGGGCTCTCACAGCAGGCTGAATCCAACCACAAGCAGGTTAAAATGCGCATTGTTGCCAAAAAGATACCGGGCAGTGAGGTGTATCCAACACCCGCGTATGTCGACGGTGGCGATGATGCGGTGTCTGGCGAGATACCTGATTTCGAAAAAATCATTGTCGAATGTATCTGTCCCAAATGCGGGGACAGACATGCCATGAATTTCCCGTGGACCGGCCGGGGGATCCCCCGGAAATACTGTCCGCAATGCAAAAAAAGCTTATAAGGCACTGGGCGGGCGCCGATCGCCTATCGTCCGTAAACCTTCGGGAGGATCAATACGGTTCCCGGGTACTTAACCTATACAAGAGGAAAGAAAGGAGATGATCGGATGAACAAAGGAGATCTAGTCAACGAAGTGTCACAGGTGCTCACATCGAAAAAAGATGCCCAAGCCGCTGTCGACGGACTGCTCGCGGCCATCACCAAGGCACTCAAAAAAGGCGATGATGTCACTCTCGTCGGCTTCGGAACATTCAAGGTGGCCAAGCGCAACGCCCGTACGGGTAGAAATCCGCAGACCGGAGCAGAAATCAAAATCAAGGCCACCAAAGTTCCCAAGTTTGTACCGGGCAAAGCCCTGAAGGAAGCCGTCAAGTAAACGGTATGGCCGGCTCGCCGACGACGGGTTTTCACTAAAAATTGTCGACAGTTGAAACCGGCGGTTCGCCGCCGGTTCCTCTTTTTGTCTCTCATTCCTCGTGTCGGCGACCGTCCGGATGGCGTCGCCGTATTTCCCCGAAAACTCCCCACATTTTTGTAAAATAGATGCTTCGTGCTATGTTGATCCGGATCAAAAGGGCCGGCAGTATCAAACCCATACCGGCTATCAGATCGAAGGTCGCTTGAATGGACTCCAGACGGATTCGCATTGCATTTATTCTGCTATTCTGCACTATCGCATTCGGAACGCTCGGCTATCACATCATCGAAGAAATGCCTTTCTTCGATTCTTTCTACATGACGATAATCACGATCAGCACGGTGGGTTTCAGTGAAATTAAAACGCTGTCGACGGCGGGGCGGATTCTTACCATATTGATCATCAGCACCGGCATTACGATAGGGGCTTACACCATCGGCACCCTGCTGAGAATGTTTATTGAAGGCGAGTTCGGCAGGATATTCGGGAGAAGAAAGTTGGAAAGAAATATTTCCGCCATTCAGGGACACTTTATTATCTGCGGTTTTGGCCGGATCGGCAGCATCATCTGCATGGAGCTGAAGGCCGACAGTATTCCGTTTATCATCATCGAGGAAGATCCGACAAAAAACGGGACCCTGGAGAAACTAGGCTATCTTTACATCAACATGGATGCCACTTCGGAGGAGGCCTTGATGAAGGCCGGCATCATGAGCGCAAAGGGGCTTGTGACAGCCGTCCGTTCCGACGCCAACAACGTCTTCATCACCCTGACGGCTAAAGATTTGCGGCCCGACATTTTTGTTTTGTCCCGTGCTTCGGACGTCAAAAACGAAGCCAAGCTGATAAAAGCGGGGGCCTCCCGCGTCGTTTCCCCTTATCTGCTGGGGGGGCGGCGCATGGCCGAGGTGCTGAAGCGTCCGACCGTGGTCGATTTCATCGACATTGCCATGGCCAACCGCAAATTGGGTCTGGCGATGGAAGAGGCCAGGGTCGGAGACCGGTCGACGCTGGTCGGTAAGAACCTGATCGACAGCCACC
>JBAVJU010000344.1:0-13459 GCA_049687935.1 Desulfobacterales bacterium
GCCACGGTGGCCGTCGCGGCCCTGGAAAAGGGTGCCAAAAAGAAAGACGCGGCCTTTTACGAGGGGCAAGTGAAGAGCGCCGAATTTTTCATCCACACTATTTTACCGGTCACCCACGGAAAGATGAAGGCCATATTGGAAACCAACGGGGCGGCCGTCGAAATTGCGGACGAGGCTTTCGGCGGTTAGATCATTTCCGCATAGAAACGGGCTGATCGTTTGCTCTCGAATCGATCAGTCCGAAACCCTGCCCCGCCGCAACCCGCAACCCCTAACCCGCAACCCCTAACTCGCAAACCGCAACCGACAACAACCATCCCGCAACAAGTCCTCGCGCAACCCGCTCTCATCTTCCCATCACTGCTTGCGCACCTTCTGGCGCAGCTCCTTTTTCAACACCTTGCCCACGTTTGACTTGGGCAGCTCGGTGCGGAATTCGACCTCCGTCGGCCACTTGTATTGGGCCAGCTTTTCGTGACAGAAGGCGATCATTTCCTCCTGGGTGGCGGTCGCACCCTCTTTGAGCACGATGAACACCTTGACCGCCTCACCGCGTTTCGGATGGGGAATGCCGATCGCCGTGGCCTCCTGCACTTTCGGATGTTCGAAGAACACCTCTTCGATATCCCGCGGGTAGACATTGTAGCCCCCTGAGATGATCATGTCTTTCTTGCGGTCGACGATGTAAAAATACCCTTCCGCGTCCATTTGGGCGATGTCACCGGTGTGGAGCCATCCATCGACGATCGTTTCGGCCGTAGCGTCCGGCTTGTTCCAATATCCCGTCATGACCTGGGGGCCTTTTACCATCAGTTCGCCCGTTTCTCCGGTCGGCAGGTCGGTCCCGCCGCCGTCTAAATCAACGATCCGGCATTCCGTGTCGGGAATCGGCAGACCGATGCTGCCGACCTTGCGCTTGCCGCCGGCGAAGGGGTTGATATGGGTGACCGGCGAGGTCTCCGTCAAGCCGTAACCTTCGACGATGACCGCCCCGGTGCGTTTCTCGAAATCTCGAATGACCTCGACCGGCAGGGGGGCGCTGCCCGAAAAACAGCCCTTGATCGAGGTCAATGGGGTCCGATCGATGTTGGCGTGATTGAGGATGCCGATGTACATGGTCGGCACCAGCGGCGCGAAGGTCGGTTTGTATTTGCCGATGGCTTCCAAGAGCTGCCCGGGTTGCGGCTTGGGAACCAGGATATTTTCCCAGCCCATGTAGATCGCGAAATTCATCGCCGTGGTCAAGCCGAATACGTGGAAAAAGGGCAGGGCGCCGAGCATGACCTCCGCGCCCTCTTCAAACGTCGGAAACCAGGCGCGGCACTGCTGGACATTTTTGCTGAGGTTGGCATGGGTCAGCATCACGCCCTTAGACACCCCGGTCGTGCCGCCGGTGTACTGATACATGGCCACATCCTCGAAGCCGAGCGCGACGGCCGGCGGGTTCGGCTGCTGATCGGCCAGGACCGCCTTCCACTTGAAAACGTCTTCGGCCGGTTTGACATCTGCCGCCAGCTTTTTCTTTTTTGCCACCAGTGGGAAAAGCCAATTTTTGGGAAAGGGAAGATAATCGCCGATCGAGGTGATCACGATCTGCTCGATGCGGGTCTTGGGACGCAGATCGATCATGCGGTTGCCGAGCAGATCGAGCGTGACCAGCAGTTTGGCGCCCGAATCGTTGAACTGGTGGTCGAGTTCGCGATCGGAATAGAGCGGATTGTTCATCACCACGATCGCGCCGATTTTGAGTACCGCATAGTAAGCGGCAACACAGGGGATCGTGTTCGGCAGAAGGAGGGCCACGCGATCGCCCCGGTTTATCCCGAAGTCCGACAGGGCTGAGGCAAAGCGGTCGACCATCTCCTTTAGCTGCCGGAACTGGATCCGGTAGCCCTGAAAGTTCAGGGCGCTGCGATCCGGAAACCGTTCAGCCGAGCGTTCCAGAAAAGCCGGCAGGCAGATTTCCTCGTATTCGACGAATTCTGGGACTCCCTTTTCGTAACTGGCCAGCCAGGGCTTGTCCTGGCCTGCGGATGCACTCGTCACGGCAGCCTCCTTTGGGGTTGTTAAACCGTCTCGGCCATGCTAAAAAAACAATCTTGTGCCGCGGCCCGAACGATTCGGCACTCGATCATCTACATTACAACGAGAATGAATAATTTTCAACCGGTTAAAGCGCAGCGCGCGGCGTGTCGAGGCGCCGGCCCGGCCCCGTTTTTTCGCAAACGCCATCCAGAAAAATCGGTCAGCGGCAAGATTGGCGGGTGCACTTCGCTCGTGCCGAACGGCATCGCTCGACGCCTGAAACTCAAAACCTTTTTACTTGACAGAGACATCAACTGACGGTAAAAATGAATGAGCGTTCATTCATTTCGAGAATCGTCTGAAGCGCCACTCGCCGTCAGCAGCAGAAGGGAGAATCGCACCTTAACATGGAATCGGTCCTGATCTCACCGTCAAAAGCGGTCTATTTCGGTTTGCCCGGTCAAGTGTTGTTCATCCTGATCCCCTTGATCGGTATCGGCATTTTCTCTTATATCATGGTGCGGCGGATCGGCCCCTTGTTGAAAGCGTCGGCGGACCCGCGCTTCGACCGCGTGGGCGAGCGTATCGGCAGGGTTTTCAAATTCTGGTTGGGGCAGTACAAGCATCCGCGCTACCTTTTTCCCGGCATCATGCACATCCTGCTCTTCTCCGGGTTTCTGATCCTGTCGGTGCGCTCCTTGACCTTGGTCATCACCGGGGTTGTTGACGGTTTCGTGCTGCCGGGGTTCGGTGGCGGTTTCGGGCAGGTTTACGGTCTCATCAAGGATCTGGCGACGACATATGTGCTCCTGGCCGCGGTCGTATTGACGGTTCGGCGCGGCGTGTTCAAGCCGGCCCGCTACGCCGTTCCGCCGCGCTACGGAAAGGATCACACAGCCGAGGCGGTCCTGGTGCTGTGCCTGATCTCCGGCCTGGTCATCTGCGATATGATTTACGACGGCAGTATTTCGGCCGCCCGGAGCCAAAGCGGTTTGGCGACCGAGGCCCTTCTGCCGGGCACCGGACACTGGCTGGCCGCAAACCTGTTTCGGTCGCTGCCGGCGGCGATGCTGCAGCAGTTGAACCAGTGGTCCTTCATGATCCATGAGGTGATCTTTTTCTTCTTCCTTTGCTTCCTGCCGTTGGGAAAGCATTTTCACGTGATCACGTCGCTCTTCAACGTTTACTTCATGAAACTGGATAAGGGGACGGTCAAACCGGTGCGCTGGGGCGTCAGCGACGAGCAACTCGACGACCTGGAATCATTCGGCGTCAAAGTTTACGAAGACTTTACCTGGAAACATGTCCTCGATTTCTATTCGTGTGTCGACTGTGGCCGCTGTTCGGACAACTGCCCGGCCAACGCCGCCGGACGACCGCTGTCGCCACGGTTCATCTCGATAAAGTGCCGCGATCATGGTTACCGAAAATACCCGCTTTTGGGACAGAAGTCGGCGGTGAATCCCCAGTTGATCGGCGCTGTCTTGGAGGAGGACGAAATCTGGTCTTGCACGACCTGCGGTGCCTGTGAAGAGGAGTGTCCGGTGACGATCGAATACATCGACAAGATCGTCGATGTCCGGCGGGCCATGGTGGACGAAGGCATCGTACCGCAGTCTTTGCAAAAGCCGCTCCAGGCCCTCGAAAAGCGCGGCAACCCCTGGGCGAAACTGGAGAAGAAGCGCGCCGACTGGATCGGGGTGGAAGGATTTAAAGACAGCTGTCCCGTGAAAATACTCGGCAAGAAAGAAAGCGCCGACACGCTTTATTTCGTCGACAGCATCAGCTCTTACGACGACCGCATGCAGGAAATCGCCCGCGCAACGGCGCGGCTGCTGACAGCGGCCGGTGTCGACTTCGGCATCCTGGGAAAAGACGAAAAGGACAGCGGCCATGAGGCCCGCCGATTCGGCGAGGAAATGCTCTTTCAGGATTTGAAGGCCCATAACACCGAAATGATCCGCAACAGCGGTGCCGCCCGCATCGCGACCTCCGACCCGCATGCCTTCAATGCCCTTAAAAAAGATTATCAGGGAATGCCGCCGGTTGAGCACATCAGTCAGTTGCTGTCCCGGCAGGTTACCGCCGGTGCGCTCAAATTCAAGCCGCTTGAAGACGGTCATAAAGTTTACACTTACCACGATCCATGTTATCTCGGCCGCCACAATGGTTTGTACGAGGAACCGCGTGCCGTATTAGATGCCGTTCCAGGCCTGCATCGCGTCGACATGCAGCGCAGCCGCGATCGCTCCTTTTGTTGCGGTGGCGGGGGACTGATGCTCTTCTACGAACCGGAGAAGGAAGAGCAGCGCATGGGCGTGATCCGGGTCCAAATGGCCAAAGAGGCCGGTGCCGATGTCATTGTTACCGCCTGTCCCTTTTGTCTGGTGAACATAGAGGACGCCATCAAGGTTGCCGGGTTGGAAGGTCAAATGGAGGCGGTCGATCTTTGTGAACTGGTCAGCCGGCAGCTTTAGTTCGAAAATAGAAACTTGAAACTCAGAACCCCGGAAATTAAATAAAATCGATTATATCCTTCAATCCCGCCGCGGCGGGACTAACGGGCTAAACGGACGCAACCGGCTTAACGGACTAAACGGATAAAAAGGGGAGGGTGAACATGGAGATTCTGGTTTGCGTGAAAAGGGTTCCCGACGCAGCCGAAAACGAGATCGAGGTGAACCGGGACGGCTCGGACATCGAACGCGACGATCTCGTCTATTCGGTCAACGAGTGGGACAATTATGCCGTCGAAGAGGCGATCCGAATCCGCGACAAGGTGGGGGGCAGTGTAACGGTGGTCACCGTCGGTGACGAAGATGCCGAGGAGGTTCTCAGGCGCGAGATGGCCATGGGCGCCGACAACGGCATTCTGCTTTCCGATGCCGCTTTCGCGGGTGCCGACGGCAGAGGCATCGCGGCGATCCTCAAGGCAGCGGTGGAAAAAGGGAAGTACGACCTGGTCTTCACCGGGGCTCTGGCGGATGACGGTGCCGGTCAGGTCGGCGGTATGCTGGCGGCCCTCCTGGACTGGCCGTATGCCTCGGTCGTCAATTCGATCGAAATCCTGGATGACGGCAAAATAAAGGTCGGCCGGGAAATCGAGGGGGGCAACCATGAGATCAACGAGATCGACCTTCCTTGTGTGCTCTCGATCCAGACCGGCATCAACGAACCGCGCTATGTCGGCATTCGCGGCATCCGCAAGGTGGCCTCGGTAGAGATACCGGTTTACGGTGCGGCCGACCTCGGTCTGAGCGCCGAAGCCGCGGGCGCCAGGGTCAGCCGGAGCGATTATTTCGTCCCCGTGCTCGGTGCCGGCGCCGAAATTCTGGAAGGCAGCATGGAGGAAAAGATCGACAAGCTCATTGAACTTCTAAAAGCCAAAGGAGGGCTGAAGTAATGGCCGGACAGGTTTTTGCCTATATCGTTCATAAAAATGGGGTGGCCGATGACACGGCCATGGAACTGCTGGCAGCCGCAGCCAAAATCGATGCCGGAGTGCCGGTAACGGCCGTTGTTACCGGGGCGGGTGCCGAGCTCGACGGCGTGTGCAACACACTGACCGCCTCCTACCCGGAGGTCTGGAAAATCGACAACCCGGCACTGGCCTATCCCAATGCCGAAATCATCCGCAAAGCACTGGTCAATATCCTGCCGGCCGGCGCCATCGTCCTGCTGCCGTACGATACCTTCGGAATGGACCTCGGTCCGGGGCTTTCGATCAAACTCGACAGCGCCTACGTCGCCGATGCGGTCGACTTCGAGGGGGTGGACGGTGGCCGGTTGAAGGTGGTTCGCCAGGAGTACAGCGGCATGGTCAGCACCCACGTCCGGTGCGATCTTTCCAAAGGCGCCGTCCTGACCTGCCGGCCCGGCTCGTTTCAACCGGTGGACAACACCGCTGCCGCCGGCAAGGTGGTGGACAAATCTCCGGACGCGGGCGATTTGACTGTGAAACGCCGCTACATTCAGGTCGTCGAGGCTGAAAAAGGCGATGTCGACATCACCAAGTCCGACGTTCTGGTCTCTGTCGGCCGGGGGATCGAAGACCAGGAGAACATCGAACTGGCTGAGGATCTCGCTCAGTCGATGGGGGCCGTGGTGTCCTGCTCACGGCCGATCGTGGATGCCAAGTGGCTGGAGAAAGCCCGTCAGGTCGGTACTTCCGGCCAGACGGTCAAACCCAAGGTCTACCTCGCCCTGGGTATCAGCGGATCCTTCCAGCACCTGGGGGGCATCAAGGGGGCGCCCTTCATCGTGGCCGTCAACAAAAACCCCAAGGCTCCGATTTTTCAAGTGGCCGACGTCGGCATCGTCGAGGACATTCTCGAGTTCATTCCCGAGCTGGCCGAGAAGATAAAGGAAAGCAAATAACGTGTAGGGATCAAAACGGCCGCCTGGGTATGACTGAGACGGCCGGTTTCTTTTTGTTTGGTTTCCTCACGGGACCGTGTATGACATCTCCGCGGATTCTTGACTTTCGCCGTCCTTATTGACCGCCGTAATCACGAAATAATAGGTCAGGCCCGGTTTCCAGCCCGTTATCGTATGGGGATTCTTGACGTTTGATATCTTCTTGCCGTTTTGCTTCGTGACACCGGCCTGATTGCGCCAGTAAAGATTGTAGGAGGTTGCACCGGGCACGCTTTCCCACGCCAACGTCACCGGTTTTTCCGCTTCCGGTTGAGTCGGTTGTGCGGCTACCGGTTCCGGAGATGCGTCGGCCCGGATGCTCTTGAAATCGATCAATCCGACTTCCTCCCGCGCAGCAGTATACGACATTTCCTTCGATGTCCCGACCTCGCCCGATTGGCCGAGTGCCGTCACGATGAAGTAGTAGGTCATGCCGGGCGACAAGGCCGTGATGGTTATCGAATTCTCAATGCTGGTAAACCGGTATCCGTTGAACCGCGTGACACCCGGTGACGTCGACATATAGACGGCGTAGCCGGTTGCTTCCGGGACCTGACTCCACGTCAGCGTCACCCTGCCGCTTTCGGCCGTGCTTGCGGAAGGAACATCTCTAAGGCTGCCGCAGCCGGTAAATAGCGACGCCGGCCATACCGCAATAAAGAAAAGGAACAGAGAGAGAAGATGTCTTTTATTTTTCACGTCCATCACAGCCTTTCAGTCCACGTTTTTCGTTGAATTCCTGATCTCGTATACGAAGTCATCGTATTTGCTGGAGCCCGGGGTTAACCGCAGGGCCTCTTTGGCGTCCTGCATGGCGCGTTGCAGATCACCCTTCAGATACCAGGATTGGCCTCTTCCGTAGAAAGAGGATGCGAGCGTCTTATCGATAGAGATTGATTTGGTGAAATCATTTATGGCCAGATCATATTCCTTCATGTTGAAATAATCCCAGGCGCGATTCATGTAGATAAATCTGACATATTCGTGCGTCGGCATCAACCGCAATGCATCGGAGTAATCGCTTATCGAGGCGTCGTACTGTTGGTTCATCAGATACGCATATCCTCTTGATTCCAAAATCAGAAACTTGGACTTCCTGTCACTTGGCGGCGTCAATTCCAGGGCGCGGGTGTAATCGTATATCGCGTTTTCATATTGCCTGTCTTTGAAGTAGGCCTTGCCCCTGTCGAAGTATATTTTGTAGTTTTCCGGGTCCTTCGGGTTGACTTCCAAGGCCTTCGTGTAATTTTCGATGGAGCTGGTATACTCCATCCTCTCGTAAAATATCTGACCCTGCTCATGATAGTTTCTGGCCAATCGATTATAACTGCTCGAACATGAAAGTGTGATGCAGAATAACACTGCCGAAATGAATCCGATAAAAAATTCTTTGGCCAACCCCTTTTTCACCATTTCAACCTCGCTGACAGTTAATAATGTTCATCCCCACGGAGGATCTTCACCGGTCATTCTTTCAATATGATGCGTGCGTCGACGACGCTCAGTCCCGTATTGTGCACGATGACCGGATTCAGGTCCATTTCGGCGATTTCCGGATAAGACTCGACCACCTCCGAACACAGCAGCAGCAGTTTCTGAATCGCCTTCTTGTCGCTGGGCGGCGTGCCGCGCACACCATCGAGGATCGGACACGACTTGGTTTCTTCGATCATTTTTCGAGCGGAGGGCGGCGATAAGGGAATCAGCCGGAAGGACACATCCTTCAGGATTTCAACCATGATGCCGCCCAGGCCGTACATGATCACGGGGCCGAACTGGTCGTCGTATTTGGTGCCGATAATCACCTCCACCCCACTGGGGGCCATGGGCGACACCAGCACACCGCGAATGTCGGCCTCTGGATCGAACCGGCGCGCATTGGCCAGAATGTCATCATATGCCTGGCGCACTTGCTCCTGACCGTACAGCCCGATACGCACCCCGCCGGCATCGCTTTTGTGAAGAATTTGAGGCGAGACGACTTTCAGCACAACCGCACCGCCAAAACTTTCTGAAATCCGAACGGCATCGTCGGCGTTTTGCGCCATTTGATCCTGAGATACCGGTGCGCCGTGCAGTTCCAGTAATTTCTTGGCCTCAGGCTCCAGCAAAAACCGCCGCCCTTCGGTGCGTGCCGTTTCGATGATCCTTTTGGCGTCCGGTTTGGCTTTCGCCCCCCAGTTCATCTCGAAGTGGGCCTTGCTGTGGTAGCTCTTGAGGAAATTGCCGTAATGAGCCAGCATGCCGATGCACTTGCAGGCGATATCCAGCGAATCGTAGACCGGAATGCCGTAGTAGCGGAGCAGCTCGAGGGAATGGGGCTTGGCGGAGGTGTAGAGACTGTGCAGGACGATCGGTTTGTGGCGTTTGCGCACCAGCTTGCCCATCCGGTGCGCGGCATCTTCTTCCATGAACCGCAGGCTTTCGGCGAACCGGATGCCGTAACCGCCGAAGAGCCCAACAATGAGAAGCCCCCCGACCTGCTGATCATTGAGGATGATTCGGGCGCACTCTGCAAAAAGGGTTGGGTCGCTGTCCGTGCCACCGGCCACATCGACCGGGTTGACCACCGATGCGGCCGGAGGGAGCACATGGCGAAGCTTGCTCCGGGTGGTCTCAGACAGTTCCGGAATTTCAAGGCCCAGATCGGTCAGGATGTCGGCCGCGATCGTGGCGTGGCCGCCGCCGTCCGCCAGAATCGCGATACTGTTGCTGCGGATCGGCGGCAGACTCGACAGCGTTTCGGCCACCGGAAACAGCTCATCGGAGTTTTCGATGACGATAATGCCGGCCCGATGGAAGGCACCGCGCGCGACCTCGGAAATACCCGCCAGAGCCCCGGTGTGAGAACCGGCCGATTTCTTGCCGGTGGAGGAGCGGCCGCTTTTGAGAAGTATGATCGGCTTTTCGAGGGTGGTCTTGTAGGCCTGATTCAAAAACGCGCGTCCTTCGCGCAGTCCCTCGACATACATCAGGATGGCCCGTGTCTGCGGGTCCTGACGGAAGAATTCAAGGTACTCGTGAAACTTGATGTCGGCCTCGTTGCCCACACCGACATAATAGCTGAACCCCTTCATGCTCTTGACCGAGGCCTCGGTGATCAGGGTCAGGGCCATGTTGCCGCTCTGGCTGAGCAGGGCGATGTCCCCTTTGGGGGCATGCCGCAGCCCCACCAGATTCAAGTTGTCCTTGAGGTTGATCATGCCGGAGGTGTTGGGACCGATCAGGCGGACGCCGTGTTTGCGGGCCGCATCGAGTACCCTGGCTTCCAGTTCACGGCCGTTCTTTCCGGTTTCACCGAATCCACCGGCAAGGATGACGGCACCGGCGACACCAATTTTACCGCACTCTTCCAGAACCGCCGGCACGGTGGCGGCCGGTGTGGCCACCAACGCCAGGTCGACCGGGCCGTCGATCTCGGCGACGCTGCCGTAGCATTTCAACCCGAGAATGCTTTTCTCTTTGGGGTTGACCGGGTAGATCTTCCCGGCGTACTTCTCTTCGAGAAGGGTGCGGATGGTCTGAAAACCACGCTTGGTTTCGACTTTTGAGGCACCGATAACGGCAACCGACTGGGCGTTCAGAATTCTGTCAAGCGGCATGAGTCTTTCCGGTTTCTAAATAGTGTGATGAGTGTGGTATGCGACATGCAGCGCCACGGCTTGCGGCAGCCGGGTCCCCTATTTCTTTCGATCCTCGAATTCTTTCAGGGATGTCTGCCGTTCCTTGGTCGACACGCACGCCAGGCAGGCCTCGGTTTCATATTCCATGAGCGCTTCCATGCTGACCTCGCCGCGCGCCATGAGCAGCCCCTTTTTGATCATTTTAAGGGAGAAAGCCGAATTGGCGGCGATTTTTTGCGCCATCTCTTGTGCGGCGTTCATCAGTTCTTCCAACGGCACGGACGTGTTGACCAGCCCGATGCGGGCCGCTTCGCGACCGTCGATATAATCTCCGGTGAATAGCAGTTCCCGGGCCTTTCCCGGTCCGATGAGGTCTTGCACCAGACGCATGGCGCCGCCGGTCACAGATGAGGTCACCTTGGCTTCCGGCGATCCGATTTGCGCTTCATCGGCCGCGATGCGGATATCACAGGCCAGGGCCAGCTCATAGCCGCTGCCCAAGGCATAGCCGTTGATGGCCGCGATGGTCGGCTTTTCGAACCGGATGATTCGCCGTGAGGTTTCCTGAAGCTCCACGAGATAGTCGCGGTATGCTTCCAGGCTGCGGGTTTTGGACTCCTTCAGGTCTGCTCCAGTGGAAAATGCCCGGCCCTCTCCGGTGAGGATCAGCACTTTTATCTGCGGGTCGTTCTTGACATCGTCCAACGCACTCTGAAGGTCACGCCACATCTGGCTGTTCATGGCGTTGAGGACTTTGGGACGGTGGAGCTTGACGGTGGCGACGCCGTCCTTTTTTTCGTAGATGATACATTCAAATTCCATGCGGAATGACTCCTTTAATCATCATCGGCAAACCCCGGTGTTGCTGGGGATACTCCCAGAGTTTGACGGTTCCAGAAGCTGACAAATACATGCGACACTTCAAAAATGACCCAACCCTAGTCGATGTGGGGCATCAGGGTCCACTTGATGAACCAGGCATTCTGCGCGACATCTTCCTCCAGGCAGACGATGCCCCCGTTTTGAAATTTGAAAATGGTTTTATCCACATTGCCGGTGACCAGATAAGAGGTCAGTTTTTCCATAAACGGCAGATGTCCCACCAGCATCAGGCCGTCTTGGGATCGAAGCTCGGCGGACAACCGGACCACATCATCGAGCGGTTTCAACCCGCTGCGTTCCACCACCTTGTCTTTCAGGCCGAAGGCGGCGGCAAAAATGGCGGCCGTCTGCAAGGCTCTTTTCTTGCCGCTGTGAGCGATTCCCGCTATCTGGACGCCATAATTCGCGGCAACCGCGGCGATGCGCTCGACCTCGGCGCGACCCGTTTCCGAGATTCCCTGCTCGGGGTCGATATCCTTGGGCAGACTCTTGCCGTGCTGCACGAGGTAGAGTGCCATAAGGCGCTTCCTCCTCCAAAAGGGTTGCCAATCCATCAAAATGAATATATAGGCATAGTTTTACAATAGTTTCAAGCGCCTTGGATCATTCAATTTCGGAGAATGCTGAATGCGAATCGTCACGCGGCCTGATTTCGACGGAGTTGTCTGCGCGGTATTGCTGCATGATGTCGAAACAATTACCGAACCGATCAAATGGGTCGAACCCGGTGACGTGCAAAAAGGCTTGGTGGAAATTCATGCCGGCGACATCATCGCCAACTTACCCTATGATGATCGCTGCGCAATGTGGTTCGACCACCACTTCACCAACCGCGTCGAGAAACCGTTCGAGGGAGAATTTCGTGCGGCCCCATCGGCCGCCGGCATCATCTATGGCTTTTACCCGAATCGATTTCCGGAAAATCGTCGTGAGCTGGTTGCGGCGGCCGATAAAATCGACTCGGCCGACCTGTCAATGGACGAGGTGCTTCAGCCGGAAAAATACGATTTCGTGTTGCTATCGATGACCATATCGAACCAGAATGAACCGGATGAGCCGTATTGGAATCGCCTGGTGGCGTTATTGCGGAGTTCGGACATTCGTTCCGTTCTGTCGGATTCCGAGGTGCGACTGCGCTGCGACGGAATCATCGCGGAGAACAAGATCTACCGCAAGCGCTTAGAGGAACACACCCGCGTGCGGGGGCAGGTCGCCATCACCGATTTCAGGCCCCTCACCAAAGCGCCGGCCGGCAACCGGTTTCTGGTGTATTCTCTTTTCCCCGAAACCTTCGCCCACGTTCGCATCCGCTACGACGCCATGAGTGTCGATAAAATTGCGGTCAACGTGGGGCACAGCATATTCAACCGCACTTGCAAGGTGAACGTCGGGTTGCTGCTCTCCCGTTTCGAGGGCGGGGGGCATCCGGGGGCCGGCGCCTGCCGCTTTCATGTCAGCAAGGCCGAGGAGTACCTTCCGCAAATCATCGAGACCCTGATCAAAAACCAGCCGTTGGAATAGCCGCCGGCGGGCTAAGAGCTCGCTCTAATATAATTTTGCTTCGTGTTGTACGGGCGTATTAATCGCGGTGCGGCGTTGGCTGAACCCAACGGTTTGTCGTGCTGTCGTAAAACCACTTGTCGGGGAAGCCGCGACGTCTGACGAAGGAGGGGTTTTCGGCCCAGTTGAGGAGTTCCTCGTAGGCCTGATGGATTTTTCTGAAGGAATCGGCATCTCCGCCGCGGTCCGGATGGTGTTTCAATGCCTGCTGGCGATAGGCCGTTTTGATGACTCTAAAGAGCTCGGGGGAATTCAAGACGGACTTGCCGAGCTTCAAGCGAATCAATGACACGTCTCTGACACTCGGGATTCTGATCTCGATGGGTTTGACCGACTCTCTGTCGGCGGCGGCATCGCGACGGGCCTGCTCGAGAACCAGGCGAGATGCCAGGTAATGCCGGTTGGTCCGGCGTTTCTCGGCCCACCAGGCGTTTCCGAGCATGTTGGCCATGCGGCAGAAATCCGTGGCCGGTTTCAATCTGGTCGAACGGGGGTAAATGAAGCTGAAAATTTCTGCAGCCCCGAACGGCATCACATCCAGCAGGATCATTTCCGCCGTAAAATAGAAGGTCGCGAAACGGGTGTTGAGGGCCTTGAGCAGACCGGTCCGGATGTTCAGCGTGCGGCGCAGGAGCTGTCGGCACTCGATTGAGCAGTAGCGGCGCAAACCCATTTTCAGGGTCGAGCCGCAGGACAGGCACCCGCCGAGTCTCGTTTGAAGCGGGACGATGCCGGTATGTTGACCGCTGTAATTCATGGCAAAATCGACCCTCAAATCTCCTTGAAAGCCGTTCCCGGGAAAAAGAGTGTCATCATCGGCACAGCTGTCAGGCTGGGCACTTATCGTTTATATCGGAACCGCCGCAGGAGTGCAAGTCACCGTTAGGACCGGTTACAGACGTCTGCCTTATACGGTTGTGTCCGTTGAGCCGGTTATGTCAGGCATGGTATTT
>JBAVJU010000345.1:0-2519 GCA_049687935.1 Desulfobacterales bacterium
AAACGATGCTGACCCCGCATTCGAAATGGTCGTACCAGGAAAAACGATTGCTGGCCGAACTGCCGGATTTGCAGTTCAAATGGGAAATCATAACCGAGTATCCAAAGCAGTACGAGGCCTATTACAACGATCATTTCGGTTTTCGGCAATGGCTCATCCAGCGCTACAATCGTTACATGAAAAGAAATTTCGGGGGAAGATACATAAACCCCAAAGTGTTAAGTGGCGATGACGGTTGGATGTTCTTCACTGTAAACGGGTTGATGGATAGCTATCTGGGACAGAACCGGCTCACCGAAGAAGAGCTTGAAATTCTCCAATCCAATCTGGAGAAAAAGACTGATTGGCTGGCCCGAAAGGGTGTTCGCTATCTTTTCGTCGTTGCCCCTGACAAGCAGTCGATCTATCCGGAATACCTACCGCAGGACATTCAAAAACATGGCGGGAAGACCCGTTTCGATCAATTCATAGAACACATGCAGCAGCGATCGAGTGTGGACGTACTCGATCTCCGCCCGCCTCTTCTTCAGGCGAAAAAACGCCAACAGATTTACTACCGCACGGATGCTCACTGGAACGTCGACGGCGTTGTCGTGGCCTACCACGAAATCATGGAACGCGTGCGCGAAATGTTTCCGGAAGCATCTCTGCCCGTCGTTCCGTCCGTTGAACAGCGCCGCGTATACGCTCCCAAGGGCGACCTGGCCAACATCGTCCAATTGGAGGATCATTTGGCGGAAAAAATTTTGGTGCCTGATGTGCCCGAGCGCTGCGCCCAACCCCTGCGGGTCGACTTTCAGGGCGTAAGCGGGGATCATGCCTTCCAATGCAAAAACGCGGAACTGCGGGTCGTTATGTTCGTCGATTCGTTCGCTATTGCCTTGGAGGCGCTTTTTTCGGAAAGTTTTCGAGAACTTTTAGTGGTTTGGCGCCCATACGACCACGGCCTGATGATTCAGCTCATCGATCGGTTCAAACCTCAGCTGGTCATTGAAGAAATGGCGGAACGATACCTGGATCGTGTCAAGCCGCCGGAGCAATCCATCATTGCCGACCCGATCGGGATAACCAGCGGCAGCCCATAAAACAGCTGGGGTCCATCCACGACAACCTTAAGGGCACTGATGAGTTTCCGATCCAGAAATGGGCAATTTTTCGCAAGTTTAAGGAAATCGGCGGAATTGTGGAAAAAGGCCATTTGTGGACGGAAACGAGCTGGATTTCCTCCCTATGAGGCAATGGCGTCTTTTAGTAAGTCTTTCAGATTCAGCGGCTTTTGGGTTTTGGCGTCGGTGATGACAAAGGTGATGTCGGCATCGGCGGTCAGCTCCCCGGTTTTCTTGTTGTAGACTTCCTGGCGCAGCACGCCGCTGGTGTTGCCGATTTTCGACAAGCGGGTTTGGATGTCGAGCACATCTCCGAGGGTCGCCGGCCGCCGGTAATTGATGTTGATGTTGACCACGAAGAAGGTCACGCCTTTGAGCCGGTAGAAGAAGTCGGGGGTCGCGTCGAAAAAGGCCCAGCGGCCTTCTTCCAGAAATTCCAGGTAGCGGGCGTTGTTCACATGGCGGAACATGTCGAGGTGGTATCCACGAATCTTGATTTCGGTATGAACCATCATACGGCCCTCCTTTCCTTACCGCGATAGACCTTTGGGTCACGGGGCGTTCATCCGGCGCTGATTTACGGCATCTCCAGCTGTTTTATACTTTGAGCGGTTATAAACTGCGATTTCCTTTAGCTCTATCTCCCATTGGGAGAGGGTTGGGGTGAGGGTAAAAAAGCGCAGATTGTGACCGCTCAAAGTATACCTCCGCCGGGGTTTTCGGCCGGCGGTAGTACCCGCTTATTGCCTGATCCTTTATTCCCTCATCTATTCCCTCATCCTGAATTTCGTGTCAAATCAAAAACTGGTTCGGCGCCAACGACGGCGGTGATCTGGACAAATGAGTATGTGTGTTTAATCATATAACCACAAAGTTGACGTTTTACATGAACCAAAGAGGTTGCTCGGCAGTGGATACCGTCACGCAAATAGCCTTGGGCGCCGCCGTCGGCGAGGCGACGTTGGGGCGCCAGATCGGTCGCAGGGCCATGCTTTGGGGAGGCATCTGCGGTCTCTTTCCCGACCTGGACGTTCTGGTTCCACTCGGCGATGCCGTCAAGGATTTTACCTATCACCGGGGACCGAGCCACTCGCTTTTTGTATTGGCGGCGCTGACACCGTTGTTTGTCTACATGATCCGCAGGCTGCACCCGCAGACGGCTGAATACCGACTCAGGTGGTATGCCCTTGTCTATTTGGCGTTTGCCACCCACGTGCTGCTGGATTGTCTCACCGTATACGGGACTCAGATTCTGTGGCCGTTGAACACCCCGCCGGTCATGTGGTCGACCATTTTTATCATCGATCCGGCTTATTCCGTACCCCTGTTTTTCGGGGTGCTGGCGACACTGATCCTGATCCGTAATGCAAAGCTGGGCCATGCCGTCAACACGGCCTGCTTGATCTTGAGCAC
>JBAVJU010000346.1:0-8529 GCA_049687935.1 Desulfobacterales bacterium
TTAAGCGGCCGGCAGGCGATGATGCAGATGCGCAACCAGATGCAGATGAGAGGCTTTCACGGCGCGCGTTTCCGTTAGGCCAAAGACCAATTATTAAGGAAAAACATATTAGAGGAGAGGCACAAGATGCACGAGCACGACCAAGTCAAAGGGACGAAAATGGAGTACGGCAAAGACCGGCCCAAGGCCCAGAACCCGGTTAAAATCGAGGACCTGACCCTGCGAGACGGGCACCAGTCGCTGTTTGCCACCCGCGGCCGCACGGAGGACATGATCCCGGTGGCCGAGATGATGGATGAGGTCGGCTTCTGGGCGGTGGAGACCTGGGGTGGGGCCACCTTCGACACCATGCACCGCTTTTTAAACGAAGACCCCTGGGAGCGGATCCGCACGCTCAAGCGCTATATCAAAAAGACCCCGTTTTCGATGCTGCTGAGGGCGCAGAACCTGGTGGGCTACCGCAACTATGCCGACGATGTGGCGCGGGCCTTCGTGGACCGGGCTTGTGCGAACGGGATGGACATCTTCCGGACCTTCGATGCCTTGAACGATTACCGCAACTTCGAGACCGTGGTGCCGGTGATCAAGCAAAACGGCAAGCATTTCCAGGGCTGCATCTGCTACTCCATGACCGAACCGCGCTTAGGCGGCGAGGTTTACAACCTGGATTATTATGTCGACAGGGCCAAGGCCCTTGAGGCCATGGGGGCCGATACGGTCTGCGTGAAGGACATGGCCGGTCTTATCGCCCCCTACGATGCCTATGAGGTGATCAAAGCCCTTAAGGCGGCGGTCAAGGTTCCGGTTCACCTGCACAGCCACTTCACCTCCGGCATGTCGCCGATGAGTATGCTCAAGGCGATCGAAGCCGGGGTGGACATCATCGACACCTGCATGACGCCCTATGCCTACCGCACCTCGCACGCGGCCATCGAACCGCTGGTGATGGCGCTTTTGGGGACCAACCGCGACACCGGCTTCGACATTAGACTGCTGGCCAGGATCAACGAGGTTCTGGAAAAAGAGGTACTGCCCAAATACAAGCACCTTCTGGACGACTCGAAAGTGTCGATCATCGACATCAACGTGCTGCTGCACCAGACACCCGGCGGGATGCTGTCCAACCTGGTCAACCAGCTGCGTGAAATGGATGCGCTGGACAAGATCGGCGAGGTGTACAAGGAGCTGCCCCGGGTTCGCAAGGAGCTGGGCCAGGTTCCGCTGGTCACGCCCACCAGCCAGATCGTGGGGATCCAGACGGTGAACAACGTGCTCTTCGACGACGAGAAGGAGCGCTACAAGATGATCACCGGGCAGGTCAAGGACCTGTGCTACGGGCTCTACGGCAAGACGGCCGTTCCGATCGATGCCGAGGTGCAGAAGAAAGCCCTTAAGGACTATGCGCGCGGCGAGAAGCCGATTACGGTTCGTCCGGCGGAAGTGCTGGAGCCGGAGCTGGAAAAGGCCAGGGAGGAAACAAAGGGCCTGGCGGTGGACCTGGATGACGTGCTGATCTACGCGCTGTACCCGGTGACAGGCAAGAAATTTTTGAAGTGGAAATACGGCAAGGAGGAGCCGCCGGCGGAGGTCAAGCCGCGGAGCCTGGAGCAGGCGCTCAAGGAGCAGGAGTTGATCAAGAAAGCCAAGGCCGGGCTGCTGGTGGAAAAGGATGTCAAGAAGCCAGCGCCTGCCAAGGGGGAAGCGCTGCGCACCTTTAACGTCTATGTGGACGACGAGTTCTTTGAGGTCGGGGTGGAGGCCCTCGGGGAGTCGCCGGTGCTGAGCTACATTCAGCAGATGCCGGCCATGCCGGCCGCTCCGATGATGATGCCTGCGGCCGCTGCGGCCCCGGTCGCCAAACCGGCACCGACGTCAGCAGCCCCGGCTCCGGCGGCCGCGCCCGCACCCGCTGCGGCCCCGGCAGCACCAGAAGTTGCGGGGACGGCATTGAAAGCGCCGATGCCGGGGATGATCGTCAAGTACCAGAAGAGTGTCGGCGATGCGGTCAGCGAGGGCGAAACCGTGGTCGTGCTCGAGGCCATGAAAATGGAGAACGCCCTGCCGGCGCCGGTCGGCGGCACCATCAAGGCCGTCAACTTTGCGAGCGGCGATTCGGTGCAGAAGAACGACGTGCTGGCGGTCATCGGCTGAATTCCTTCAAAGGCGACCCTTTTTCGAAAGCTCAGCGTAAAACTTTAGAAGGGTTGATCGGCGTAAAAATACTCGAATTCCGCGCAATATGCCGATTGACGTGACGTTGCGGAGTATTCCTTGCCGATGAAACGGAAGTCGCCATTACTAGAGAGGTGAAATTCAATCAATACCGCAGCTTGATAAATTGACCGGAAGCGGAGAATGGGTAAATAAAAACCCGGAGAAAATATTGACTTCGGTTAAGATGTTTGCCGTTTCTCCGTTTCTATTTATAGGGCTCATCCAACTGGAAGAGTCGACGCCGGTGTGATGGAATGCGGTCGGCAAAGAAGGAGCTAATCCAATGAAAATTCATGAATACCAGGCCAAAGAACTTTTCAAAAAATTCAGCATTCCGGTTCCCGAGGGCGGGGTTGCTTTTTCGACCTCGGAAGCGAAAGGGGTGGCCGAAAAACTGGGCTCTTTTCCGGTGGTTGTGAAGGCACAGATACATGCCGGCGGCCGCGGTAAGGGTGGTGGTGTTAAATTGGCCCAATCGATGGAAGATGTCGGGGTCTTCGCCGATCAGATTATCGGCATGACCCTGGTGACCCATCAGACGGGGCCGGAGGGTCGTTTGGTGAAAAAAGTCCTCGTCGAACAAGGGCTTAACATTGCCAAAGAGCTTTACCTGAGCATCATCCCAGACCGGTCCACGGCCCAGATCGTCGTCATGGCCAGCGAAGCCGGGGGGATGGATATCGAGGAGGTGGCCGAGAAGACCCCCGAAAAGATCATCAAGGTGACCATAAATCCCCTCCAGGGCATCCAGGCCTATCATTGTCGCGAGGCGGCCTTCGGTCTGAACCTGCCCGCGGCAGTCGTAAAACCGTTCAATGCCATGCTCAACAGCCTTTACCGCCTGTTCGTCGCTTATGATTGCTCGCTTCTGGAAATCAATCCCCTCGTGCTGACGGCCGATGACACCGTGATGGCTTTGGATGCCAAGGTCAATTTCGACGACAATGCTTTATTTCGGCACAAAGACCTTCTGGAATACCGCGATCTGGATGAAGAGGACCCCTTGGAAATCGAGGCCTCAAAATTCAATCTTAACTATATCAATCTTGACGGTAATGTCGGAAATATGGTCAACGGCGCAGGTTTGGCCATGGCGACCATGGATATCATCAAGTTGGCCGGTGCCGAACCGGCCAACTTTTTGGATGTCGGCGGCGGTGCCAGCGCAGAGATGGTCGAAAACGGATTTCGGATCATCCTCAGCGATAAAAACGTCAAGGGAATTCTGATCAACATATTCGGCGGCATCCTGCGTTGCGACGTGCTGGCGCAAGGCGTGGTCGAGGCGGCCAAGAAAACCGGCATTAGCGTGCCTGTGGTTGTGCGGATGGAAGGAACCAATGTCGAGGAAGGCCGCCGGATTCTGGCCGAGTCCGGTTTGAATCTGACCACGGCGGTCGACTTGAAAGATGCGGCGCAAAAAGTTGCGGGAATCGTGACATAAATATTTGACATTACGAATCTTGGAGAGTGAAGTCATGAGCATTTTTGTCGACAAGAACACACGGGTCCTGGTCCAGGGGATTACCGGTCGTGAAGGCATGTTTCACACCCGACAGTGTATCGAGTATGGTACCAAAGTGGTGGCCGGCGTGACACCGGGCAAAGGCGGCCAGAAGATGGATGACGTGCCGGTTTTCAACACGGTGAAAAATGCGGTTGCCGAAACCGGTGCCGACTGCGGTATGATTTTCGTTCCGCCTCCGTTTGCAGCCGATGCCATCATGGAGGCTGTGGATGCCGGACTGAGACTGATCGTGGCCATCACCGAAGGAATTCCGGTGCTCGACATGATGCGGGTTAAAAATTACATGCAAGGCAAACCCGTTCGTCTCATCGGGCCGAATTGTCCCGGGATCATTACCCCCGGGGAGTGCAAGGTCGGTATCATGCCGGGACCGACACACAAACCGGGTGGTCCCATCGGTGTAGTTTCGCGTTCCGGAACCCTCACCTACGAGGTGGTTCATCAACTCACTCGGGAAGGCATCGGGCAGACCACTTGTCTCGGGATCGGCGGAGATCCGGTCAACGGAACCAATTTCATCGACTGCCTGGAGGCCTTCGAGAAAGACCCGGCGACTGCCGGCATCGTCATGGTGGGGGAAATCGGCGGCAGCGCCGAAGAAGATGCGGCCGCCTTCATCACCGAGCATGTCAGCAAACCGGTGGTGGGCTTTATAGCCGGCCTGACGGCTCCCCCCGGCCGCCGTATGGGACACGCCGGCGCTATTATCAGCGGCAAGAGCGGAACCGCCCAGAGTAAAATTGACGTCATGAAAGCAAGCGGCATCCATGTGTGTGAAAACTTGGGAACGTTCGGGAAGCTGTGCGCCGAGGTCTTTGGGAATTAGGGATTAGTGTTGAGTGTTTGGAGGTTCGTGATTAGCGGGCTGTGTTGGGTGATTCGTCAGGGGCTGAGATGCCAAACGCTGCATACCAAACACCAGATACAAAAAAACAAAGCACCAAAAGAAATTTCGGGAAACCATTCGATGCATGAAATGGGGGTTGCGATGCAGATTATCGAGATTGCAACCGCGTCGATTCCGAAAAATATGGCCCTTGCCCGGGTGGAACGGGTCAATTTGAAAGTCGGCAAGCTGTCGGCCATCGTGTCGGACAGCCTGCGATTCTGTTTCGAGATTGCCGCCAAGGACACCCCGCTGGAGGGGGCTGAACTGAAAATCGATGAAATACCGGTCGTCGCTCACTGCAACGATTGCGGTTTTCAGTGGACCATCGAAGCCCCGGTGTTCATCTGCAAAAAATGCACCAGCGGCAGCATCGAACTGTTGTCGGGCCGCGAGCTGGATATCGACTCAATCGAAATTGCCGAAGATGAAAACTGACCCCGGCATGATGACGCTGGGGGCGGCGGCGCTGCCGCAGTGACCTCGTGAAACACGATTCGCTTCACTTCTACCATCACACAAAGGAAAGCTTTTCCGAATGATCTTGTCATTGCTGCCTGGATTTAAAACGTTTAAGGCACTGCACCGCGACCATTCTCACAACCATCCGCACGTTCACGAGGAACACCCGGCGGGCGGGACAGAGACCGGCAAAAGCGGAACCCGCAAGATCCAGGTCGTTCGCAGGGTTCTGGATGCCAACGACACCATGGCCCGGCAGAACCGCCAGCTGTTCGAGGAGAAAAATGTTTTCGTTTTGAACATGATGAGCAGCCCCGGTTCCGGGAAGACGACCGTACTCGAAAAAACCCTGACGCATGTCATGCCGGACATTCCCAGCGCCGTCATCGTGGGAGACATCTGCACGACGAATGATGCCGATCGTCTTGCCGTAAGCGGGGCACCGGTGGTTCAGATCAACACCGACGAGTTCGGCGGTGACTGCCACTTGGCCGCTCATGTGATCGAGAAAGCGCTCGAAGGCATCGATCTCGATGCGGTCGATTTGCTCATCATCGAAAATATCGGCAATCTGGTGTGCCCGGCTGAATTCGACATCGGTGAAGATACACGGGTGGTGGTTCTGAGCGTGACCGAAGGTGAAGACAAACCGGCCAAATATCCCCTCATGTTCCGTGAATGCGAAGCCGCACTTCTCAACAAGATCGATCTGTTGCCCTACCTCGACTACGACAGACAGGCGGCGATTGGCTTTATCCACCAGGTCCACCCCGGTATGCCGATATTCGAAATTTCCGCCAAGACCGAGGAAGGTTTCGAGCACTGGCTCGAGTGGCTCAAATGCAAAGTGATCGGGAAGGTCGGCCCACATTGATGATGCGCGGATGGGCGCTAATCAAGGCGAAAAAAAACCGGCTGTTGGACGGCCGGGTGACGAAAAAAGGGAACGGGCTATTTTACGACAGCGCGGGCCATGAATTGCTCCAGTAGTATCCGGTTGTCATCCTCGGTCACGAGACCGGGCAGTTTCTCCAGGGCCATTTCGGCCGCGGCGTCGATCATCTCTGCCTTGAGGCGGTTGCGGGCCCGGATGATCCGTCCTTCGATTTTCTGCTTCGCACTCTCTAAGAGCATCCGGCTCTCCTGCCGGGCATCCTCGATGATTTCAATCTTGCGTCGCTCACCCGTCTGAACAATGCGTTCTTTCAGCTCCTCCAAGCGCCGTACATTTTCTTCAAGCTCTGTCTCGGCTTCACGCACACGTTGACGCAATCGGTCTTTTTCTTCTTCGAGCCGCTTGATTTGAAGTGAAATTTCGTTCTTTTTAGCAGAAAGGAAGTTCATCAGCGGCCGGCGAGCAAACTTAAAAAATATCCATACGAGAATGCCGAAGTTAACCCATTTCATGATAATATCGTAGGTCGGCCGCCACCCGCCGCCGCCCTCGGCTGCAAGCACATCAGCTGCCCCGGCCGAAAGAAAAAAAAGTGCAGTCAGAATGATCAAGCCGGCGCGGTGGATATGGTTTTGCTTGCATTTCATAGCGAAAGCCTCCGATCCAGCAATTTCTCCATCATGCCAACGGCGAGTGTTTCGGCTTCTTTCGGTACCGACATTCTGACTTCCTCGACCAGTGCCGCAACCTGCCGGCGATTCTCCTTCGATAGGTTTTCTATTTCCCGGAGTGTGGCATGGATGATTTCGTCGGCTTCGAGCTTGCCGGATTCCTCGATTTTTTCTCGAATCTCGTGGGCGGTATCGATAGCCTTGGCTTCCTGTTTCTGGATCTGCTTCAGCACCTGCCCGACTTTCTTTTCGGCCGCCACTGTATCCAATTCGATCTTCTGGATGTGGGCCTCACGTTCCTGAGAGACGCTGCGCAATGGCTGAATCATGATCCGATTGATGATGAAGAGAAAAATCAAAAAAGAAATCAATTGGATGATGAGCGTTTCATTGATGCTGATCATTGCGATGGTGCTGATAATCTGCATGCTACCCGTCCGAGTAATTTTAATGTAATCGACATCGTCGATATGAAACAAGTCCGGTTAGTAATAACGCCAGTGTCGCCGATCAATTGCCGTGCCATGGCATCGGGCTCACCGTTCAGGGCAAGTAGCGATTGCTATCCGCCTTGCGTTTCGGCTTTGGCAACCGCAAACGGAGAGTTCATCTGAACGACTAAAAAAACGATCCCGGCGCCGGCACGGCCTTCATGGTTAGACGACAAAGAGAAGCAGCAATGCAATGACCAGTGAGTAAATACCGGTCGATTCGGCTACGGCCTGCCCGACGAGCATCGTTCGGGTCAACAGACCGGCTTCCTTCGGATTGTTGCCGATTGCCTCGCAGGCTTTCGCAGCCGTCATGCCCTCGCCGACTCCCGGGCCGATGGCACCGAGTCCCATGGATATCCCTGCTCCGATGAATGCTGCTGCCTTGACAATATCTGCACCTTCGATTGCCATGTCACCCTCCTCCTTAATTCAAAAGGAATTAAAACTGCTTGTTTGAAATTATGATGCTCGGTACGACAAATTGCCGAGTCGACCTAACGGTCAGCGGGCTGATGATGAAAAAACAGTCCCGGAAAGGGTTCAAACGACGAATATGAGCACTAAGCTGATCACCATGGCGTAAATAGCGGTGGATTGAGATACCGCTTGGCCGACCAGCATGGTTCGCATGAGATCACCGGCATAGGCCGTATTCCGGGCAACCCATTTGACGGCACCTTCGGCGGCCATGCCGTTGCCGATTCCGGGACCGATGCCGCCGAAGCCCGTGCAGATGCCGGCCGACAAAAGGGCCATCGCAGCGGCAAGGGTCTGGGATTCCGGGAAGGCCTTGAACAGAAGGATGAAGCTGACCAGAAGCCCGAAGATCGATGGTGTTTGGGCCACCGCCTGGCCCACCAGCATGGTGGTGGTCACGTTGGCGACCGCTTCCGGATTCCGGGCAATCCCCGCACAGCTAGCACCGGCAGCCATGCCGCCCCCATACCCCGAACCAATGGCTGCCAGTCCGGTGCTGATGCCGGCGCCGATGAGGGCCGCCCACGTGGGAGAAACCGGCTCGCGGCTGAAATCCATGAAGATCAGCATCAGGGAGACGACCATGGAAAAGATCGCCGGAGTCTGGCAAACGGCGGAACCGATGAGCATGTTGGTGGTTAAGCGCGTTCCGGCGGCGGGTTGCCGTGAGATACCGAGACAGCACTGACCACCGGGCAACCCGGAGCCGATGCCGGAACCGATGGCGCCGAAGCCCATGCTGAGACCGGCACCGAATAAAGCAGCCGCTTTCAATGGGGTTGCGCTGGGGACGTTCGTAAAATGCAGTAAAATAGAAATCACCAGGGCAAATATGGACGCAGATTCGGCCACCGCCTGACCCACCAGCATGTTTTTGAAGATGTCATCGGAAATTTCAGGAT
>JBAVJU010000347.1:0-1928 GCA_049687935.1 Desulfobacterales bacterium
GGGCAAAAGAGCGGTTGCGTTTTTGTGGTGAGAAAGAGCAAAATCATATAAGGCAGGTTTCGCCCAACAAAGGCCTACAGCCGACAGATTAGCTGCGTTCAGCATGGGAGAGCGTTATTGGTCAATAAGGGATCACCGCTTTTCAGTTAAGGAGATTGTTACGAACAGAATATCACACCGGAAAAACGGTGCTGTATCAATAAAGTTGGCAAGGCTAGTGCACGAATCACATGAATACTATGCAATTTTGTGCGGACTGAGAAATCCAGGTTGGGGTAAGCGCAACTACTGGCTCGGTTTTACGATATAGAAACATTGATCTATCTCAAGAAAAATTGAAAAAGGCCAACTGCCAGATGTTGGGTCGGCCTTTTGTTCCATTATTACATATTGATCGTAGCCAGCACCCGAACCGGACGCCAGGCCGTTGCATTTTACGTTTCTTATTTCAAAGGTTCCTGTTGGAGCATCGGGAAAGCCGCCTTTAGTTTCCGCCCGGCCTTGATTTCACGCAGTTTCTCCTCCATCAGGTTCGCCGGGTTGAAACTCGGCGGGAAGGAGCGCGGAGGGAAATCATCAAACGTTTTGATGAATTGGAAGACCTCATCCATCATACCGTAGCCGGCCCCAAAATGGTTCAGATTCCAGTCCCAGTAAGTGTTGGATGTAATGTCCGCGCGCTCGTACGGGTCCTGCATCAGGTTGAATATCTTCTGGAGCCGGAGCGTCGTGAAGGGCTCAGCCCAGATGCCCAGCGTGCCCTGGAGACGTTGCTCCGAGAAAACGTACTTGTAATCACCTTGGCGCATGGCCACGAGCAGGCCGTCGTCATCGGCGTAGAAAAACTTGTCGCGGGCGCTCTTGACGCCATTGTTGTTGGCCGCGGTGCCGCTAACCGAAGCCAGGAACTGCGACTGGTCGTAGCCGTCCAGATGCACCCTGTACTCGATGCCGTTGACAGTGTAACCCTTTTTCAGCTTATTGACGATATCCGGCTCGCCCGCAATGGACATGAGCGTGGGAATCCAGTCATTGTGGCCCATGATCTCGTTGGTCACCGTACCGGGCTTGATGTGGCCGGGCCACCGCACCAGGCAGGGAACCCGGAAGGCGCCTTCCCAGTTGGTGTCCTTCTCCGAGCGGAAGGGCGTCATCGCACTGTCGGGCCAGGTATTCATGTGCGGTCCGTTGTCGGAGGTATAGACGACGATGGTGTGATCGGCAATGCCCATCTCGTCCAGTGCCTTAAGCATGGATCCGACGGTTTCATCGTGCTCGATCATGCCGTCGATGTACTCGCTGTCTCCGTGCTGGTAGCGTCCGCGATGCTCCGGGCGCACGTGCGTGCGAACGTGCATGCGGGTCGAGTTGTACCAGACGAAAAACGGCTTGCCGGCGGCGTGCTGCCGCTTCATGTAATCGATGGCCGCCGCGGACGTTTCGTCATCGATGGTTTCCATCCTCTTCTTGGTGAGCGGGCCGCTGTCCTCGATGGTCTGCTTGCCGACTTTGCCGAATCGGGGGTCCACCGTGGGGTCGTCCCGGTCGGAAGCCTGGCACTTGAGCACGCCGCGCGGGCCGAATTTTTTCATGTACTCCGACCCCTTCGGATAGTCGGGCAGCTCGGGTTCCTCCTCGGCGTTGAGGTGGTAGAGGTTGCCGAAGAACTCGTCAAAACCGTTAACCGTGGGCAGGGTTTCGTTACGGTCGCCGACGTGGTTCTTGCCGAATTGGCCGGTGGCGTAGCCTAATTTCTTGAGCAAACCGCCGATGGTGGGGTCCAACTGGCTCATGCCCATGGGTGCGCCAGGGAAACCCACCTTGCTCAGGCCAGTGCGGATGATGTGCTGGCCGGTAAGGAACGCCGAACGCCCGGCCGTACAACTTTGCTCACCATAGTAATGCAGATAGCGAAGGCCTTCTTTGGC
>JBAVJU010000348.1:0-2604 GCA_049687935.1 Desulfobacterales bacterium
TCAGGCCATTTCAGATCTTTGATAAGACCCTTAAAGGCCTCAACCCAACCTGTCGGTTGCGGTTCATAATGCCCTTGCAAGCCATCAGGGGCCAACAGCGTGCCGTAGCGCAATATCGCCAAGCCGAGAACATCCGCTGCGATTATATCATTGGCCGCCAAAACCATATTGGTGTGGCAAAAGGGGCGATCCGTCCCGTCGGGCCCGCCGGTCAGAATGATTTGCGTGGCGTCGGCGACGCACAATCTTTCCTTTTTTATGTGAGCCAGGTGCAAGTCAGCCATGAGTTCAGTGTACAACGGCTCCGTTCGGATCGGATCGTGTTTGCTCAGGTCGTTTAAAAGATGCCGATTGTTTTTAAGATAATTTAACTGGTGCATCCAGACGCGGTCATCCGGACGCATGATCCCGACCCAGTTTTTAATCGCCATTGTGTAGTGAGACCAGATATGGGTCGATATCCGGAACACGTTGATGATATGATCCGCTTTGTCCAGCAGCTTAGGAACATACAATCCGGATGTCGATTCCTTAAGCTTTTGATCGAACAGGCGTGGTATGTACATTCTGCTCGCCGTGCCCCCGCCAAGCTTATCGGCTCCTTTCAATTGCCGGCGGACCCATTTGGCGGAAAGATTTTCTTCATGCTCTGCTGAAAACTCATGCCTGCGCCAGCCGTCCTCGCGAAAGGTCGTGATGTGAATGCGATCCTCGGCATCCATCTCATTGCCGACATTGACAACAGCTTCATAAATACCGGTTTTTTTGAACGATTTGATGGTGTGGTCTTTATCAAAACCTGCGAACTTCCCGGTTTTCCAATGTTTTGTCATCGTGTGCTCAAAACCCATTTCGTCGGCCACATATACCTTGGCTGCGCCACGTTCGAGGCACATCCGGACCAGCTCGGCACAAGATACCGGGCTCGCGGTAAAGGGAAACAGCCCGTCGGAATTGAGGGCAGGCTTGATGACAACGGTTTGTCCCGGCTCCAGCCAATCCATTCCCCCGGTCAACTCCACAGCCCGGCGGATGGCTTCCCCGATCCGGGATGGATCTGCATTTTCTGCAATGGCTACGGTGCCGTTCGGGGTCTTGCGGTCTTCTATTGCGGTCATTTGAACCTCCTTATCTGGTCGAGCCAGAAAAATATAATCGTTTTTTACAGCCAGTTTTTGCTTCTCTCGAAAATTGGCCTTCGACTTCAACACTCCTCACTCTTTCGGATCGTCGGCCGCTCCGTGGACTCCCAGCCAGGCTCAATGGAGCGCCCGGCGCAGCTGCCAGTACCGCCAATCCGGTGGCTACGGCAGGCGGCAGGTCGAACAGCCACAGCAGCACAACCACCACCAGGGGAACCAGACCGATCACGGCCAGCAAGGAACGCAGCAGCAATTGCGGCCGGCGCCATAGGGTTGTCAGGTGCTCAAAGGAGTGGTTGACCCCGATGGCGAACATGAGGCTGAATATCGTGACGGAAACGAATTTTAAAAGGATGGCGTTGTCCATATTCCAATGATACCTTTCATGCTGCGATATGTTGGCGGTCGGTCCTGCATGGGCGTTGTTAGCGGGCAGAACCAACGTCGCCCCTCCACGAGTTACCTCGACGCGGGCCGGAAGATGGTATTCCAGTCCTTCTGCATGTCCACAACGAGCCAGCCGCGCGTGGGGGCCTCCTTGAGGGCTTCGACAAGCGTGCCGGTGCTCTTCGTCTTGGCGTCATAGGCATATTCGCGTTCACTATCGGTATGGTGGACGATGAGGCCGAAACTGGGGCGCGGATTGTTGATCGTGGTGTACTGCAACATCGCGTGGTCGCCGTCACTGTTCCCACAACATATCGTCGGTCGCCGGCCGATAAACTGATGAATGGCGACTGGCTTGCCCTCCTTGTCGTTGACGAATAAATAGTCGAGTGTTTTTGTCAGCACCGGTCCGCTGTCGCGCAGCTCGAATGTCGTCCGCGCTGTCGAGCCGACAACCTGCTCCGGCGGTATGCCGTAGACGCGCTCAACCCAGACGCGCATGAAGTCCGCGCCGCCACCGGAAACGATGAAGTTCTTGAAGCCATTCGCCCGCAGATGGCGCAGAAGTTCCTGCATGGGTTGGTAGGTGAGTTCGTCATAGGGTCTGCCATATCGCGGATGTCTGGCCGATGTGAACCATGCCTCCACGGCGTCACGAAACTCGTCGATCGTCATCCCTGCATGGGTGAGTGCCAAGACCCGCATCAGGCCATCGAAGTGTTTGCCTTCCAGGAGATTCGCAAAGTCGCCGGCCAAGGCGGCTTGCACCATGGGATCCGAAGCGAGCTTGGGCTCAGTGAGGATGAGTCGGTTCAGTTCGTCGATGGCAAAGGCTGCCTGAAAAGGCATCGGATTCTCCGGCCAGAGGGTGCCGTCGTTGTCGTACACGGCAATGCGTTCCGCCGGTGGCAAGAAGTCGGGTGATCTTTCCTTTGTCACCTTGGCGACGAAGGAGAGGATCCCTCGCTTGGCGGGGCCATCGTTCCAGGAGGGTAGCGGATCAGCAGCGGTGGAGGTCATAGAGCTTCCTCTGTGCGACACCGTAATCCCCCACTTGGTAGAGGCTCACGGATAC
>JBAVJU010000349.1:0-9045 GCA_049687935.1 Desulfobacterales bacterium
CGTTTTTTCGAACCTCTTCATGACCTATGCCTGGTACGGGCATCTCAAAGACCTGCGCGCCAAACCCATTTTGATGGTGATCCTCATCAGCTGGGGCATTGCCTTCTTTGAGTACTGTCTGCAAGTCCCGGCCAATCGGCTGGGAAGTACCAGCTACACGCTGGTCCAACTCAAGGTTATCCAGGAAGTTCTCACCATGATCGTATTTGCCGGATTCTGCCTATTTTATATGAAGCAGCAGTTGACGTGGGATTACCTGTGGGCCAGCCTCTGCCTGGCAGGCGCCGCGTTTTTCATGTTTCGACACCTGCCGACAGTTCACTAGTACGATCCACGTTTTCAAAATAGGCAGTGATGAGGTTCCCCTCCGGAAATGAGCAATGCCTCCGGCGACTCCAGTCGGGTCGGATCGCACCTACAGACCGCGCAGCCGAATCGACAGTTCCTCCAACTGCTGCCGGCCGGCGGCGGCGGGGGCGCCGGTCAGCAGGCAGGACGCCTTCTGGGTCTTGGGAAAGGCGATGACGTCGCGGATGGAACTCTGGGCGCAGAGCATCATGACCAGGCGGTCGAAGCCGAATGCGATGCCGCCGTGGGGCGGGGCGCCGGAGTCGAGCGCCGAGAGAAGGAAACCGAACTTTTCGCGGTATTCCTCGGGCGTCATGCCGAGGGCGCTGAAAACTTTTTCCTGAAGCTCTTTTTGATGGATGCGGATGCTCCCGCCCCCGATTTCGGATCCGTTCAGGACCAGGTCATACGCCCGGGAACGGACCGCCGACGGATCTTTTCCCAGCAGGTCGTAATCCTCTTCCAGGGGTGCCGTAAAAGGGTGATGCAGCGCCTGGTAGCGCTTCTCGTTCTCATCATATTCCATCAGCGGGAACCGCGTTACCCATGCGAAACTAAAAGCGCTCTCATCGATCAGCCCGAGCCGTTTCCCGAGATGATTGCGCAGTTGGCCGAGGGCCTCGTTGGCCACCGGTAGATGATCGGCCATGAAAAAGACCAGATCACCGGGCTGCATGTCGATCCGGTGTGCGAGTTCCTCTTTTTCGGCTGCGCTGAAAAATTTTGCAATCGGCGACTGCCATTCGCTTTCCCTGACCTTGATCCAGGCCAGCCCCTTGGCCCGGTACACCGCCACGAAAGCCGCCAGATCGTCGATTTCCTTGCGTGACATATCCACGCACCCCTTGGCGTTCAACGCTTTCACGATACCGCCGTTTTTGACGACCTCGGAAAACACCTTGAATGAGGATCCGGCAACGATGTCGGAAACATCTTTCAGTTCCAGGCCAAAGCGGGTGTCGGGTTTATCGAGACCGTACTTTCCTATCGCTTCGGCATAGGAGAGACGCGGGAAAGGAGTTTCGAGGGTCACCGCGAGAACATCCTGAAAGAGATCAACCATCATGCCTTCGGCGAGATCCATCACGTCATCTTCACCGACAAAGGACATTTCGATGTCGATCTGAGTGAACTCCGGTTGACGGTCCGCCCGCAGGTCCTCGTCTCTGAAGCAGCGCACGATCTGGTAGTAGCGGTCGAAACCGGAAATCATCAGCAGTTGTTTGAACAGCTGCGGCGACTGAGGCAGCGCGTAGAACTGGCCCGGATTGACGCGGCTCGGAACGAGGTAATCCCTTGCGCCCTCGGGCGTGCTGCGGGTCAAGAACGGGGTTTCGATGTCCAGAAACCCGCGGGCATTCAAGTATTTCCGGACAGCGGCCGCCGCCCGGTGACGGGTGATGATATTCTTTTGCATGGGCGGCCGCCGCAGATCACTGTGCCGGTTGGCCAATCTGACCGTTTCGGTCACTTCGACATCGTCCTCGATCAAAAAAGGCGGGGTCTGGGCCGAATTAAGAATTTTGAGCTCCGAGACCAGCACTTCGATTTCGCCAGTTTTCAGTTTGGGATTCACCATCCCGTTCGGTCGGCTTTCCACGATGCCGCGCACACCCAGAACGAACTCGCTGCGGATGGCGTGGGCTTTGGCATGCACGGTCTCGTTGCGGTCCGGGTTGAACACCACCTGGGTGATCCCCTCCCTGTCCCTCAAATCGACGAATATGACACCGCCGTGGTCCCGCCGACGCTGAACCCAGCCCATCAGGACAACTTCCCGCCCCACATCGGCCCGGCCCAGTTCGCAGCAGGAATGGGTCCTGCGCATGTTGCCGAGTTTGTCAGTCACTGTTCACGACTCCTTTCAGCCGTTACAGAAGTATATGCACCCATAAAAACATGTTACGTATCTGAAATGATCGCGCCAACCTTTTCGACCACCTCTTCGACAGCGATCCGCACCTGCTCCTTGGTCTTCATATCGCGCAGGATGACGACCCCCTCGGAAAGTTCGTTGTCGCCGATGATCATGGCATAGGCCGCACCCAGTTTGTCGGCCCGTTTCATCTGGCTCTTGAGACTCCGGCCGCCAAAGTCCATTTCGGCCCGCAGTCCCTGATCGCACCAGCGACTGACCCACTGGAATGCCTGTTTTTGACCTTCATCGCCTAGCGCCGCCGCAAACAGGGCCGGCTGTTTCCCCGCGGCGGTCTTCTTTTGCCCGACGATTTCGGCCAGCCGGTCCAGGCCGATGGCGAAACCGGTTGCCGGCGTGTCCGGGCCGTCGAGCATTTTTACCAGGCCGTCATAGCGGCCGCCGCCGGCGACCGCGCTCTGGGCGCCGAGGGCGCCGGTCTGGATCTCAAAGGTGGTGCGCGTGTAGTAATCGAGCCCCCTGACCAGGCGTTTGTCGGTCAAATAGACAATCCCGAGCCGGCCGAGTGCCGTCTGCACGGTCTCGAAGTCCTGGCGGCAGTCGTTGCAAAGGTGGTCGAGGATCGATGGCGCGTCTGTCAAAGCCTCGCGGCAGGAAGGCACCTTGCAGTCGAGCACTCTCAAGGGGTTGCGCTCGCGCCGGCGGCGACAATCGGCACAGAGGCGGTCGTCGAGTTTGACCAGGAACTCGGCCAGGGCCAGGCGGTAGTTCGGTCGGCATTCCGGGCAGCCGAGGGAATTGATGTGGGCCTGGACATCGGTGACGTCAAGCCGCTTCAGCAGTGTCATCAAAATAAAAATCAGCTGAACGTCGATCAGCGGGGATGCAACGCCGAACACCTCGGCATTGATCTGGTAAAATTGACGGTAGCGACCCTTCTGGGGTCTCTCGCGGCGAAACATGGGACCGATGGTGTAAAACTTCTGGACCGAATCGACGCTATACATGCGGTGCTGGATGTAAGCGCGCACGACCGAGGCCGTCGCCTCCGGACGCAGGGTGATCAGGTCGCCCTTGCGGTCGGGAAAGGTGTACATCTCCTTTTCGACGATATCGGTGTCTTCGCCAATGCTGCGCGCAAACAATTCCGTGCGCTCCATGACCGGAATACGGATTTCCTTGAAGCCGAAATCTTCAAACAGCGCACAAGCCGTGCGTTCGATCTGCTGCCAGACCTCGATCTCTCCCGGAAGAATGTCTTTGAACCCTCGTATCAGCTGAATCATCACGTCTCTATTATTGGTGTATTTTGATAAATAAACTGTGATTCATATCCCAGACCTCACCGGTTCGTCAACAATTAAGGATCGCAGCAAGAAATATTGGAGCAGGATTACGCCGGATGTTGGTACGTCTGTAAGGCGCATTCGCCGGCGCATATTAGAATATGTGCGGGTGGATGTAACGCACCGGATAGGTCATCAAAAGGGCCAAAAGACAAGCGCAAGATGCGCACCTATTTCTTGCCGAGGCGCTGCACTCCTGCCGTCGATCAGAAATGGTTTCCGCTCTGGATCGGAAACTAATCAGTGCCTTTTATGAAACCGCCGCTGGACACGAAATAGTACTTGACAGGTTGCCCAAAAGATTAAAAAAATTCGTCAAAGCACATTGCGGCTATCGACAATAAAACAGATTGACTTCGGAGGGTGAACAGTATGCGGTCTGATATCCTTAAAAAAGCGGTTGAAACCCTGCCCCATAGGGCTTTGCTCATGTCGGCCGGACTCAAAAAAGAAGATTTCGAAGGCCACAAGCCCTTCATTGGTGTGGCCAACAGCTACAACGACATCATCCCCGGCCACATTCATCTGAACGACCTCACCCGGGAGGTTAAAAGGGGCATCCGGGATGCCGGTGGCGTGCCCTTCGTGTGGGGGGTCCCGGGGGTTTGCGACGGTGTCGCCATGTTCGCCGAGATGCGGCTGAGCCTGCCCAGCCGGGAACACATAGCGGACAACGTCGAAATCATGGTTCTGTCCCATTCCCTGGATGGCTGGGTCGGGGTCACAAACTGCGACAAAATCACCCCCGGCATGCTGATGGCCGCCGGACGCCTGAACCTCCCGGCCATCCTTCTCACCGGCGGTCCGATGAAGGCCAACATCATCGACGGTAAAAAACACCACCCCATAATGGGTTTCGGCCTGGTGGGGCAGGTCAAAGCCGGCAAGATCACCGCCGAGCAGGCCGAAGCACTGTTGCCCTGCATGGCGTGCGGCGCCGGGTCCTGCGTCGGTCTTTACACCGCCAACACCATGGCGGTGGTCACCGAAGTGCTGGGCATGTCGCTGACCCGGTGCGCCACGACCCTGGCCGCAGACCCTCTCAAAAAGCAGCAGGCATACGAAACCGGCCGGCAAATCGTGGAACTGGTCAAGCGCGGTACCACGCCCCGCGACATCATGACAGCGGCGGCTTTCGAGAACGCGATCCGGGTCGATATGGCCATGGGAGGGTCCACCAACACCGTTTTGCACATACCGGCTGTCGCCCGGGAAGCCGGTATCGACATCGACGTGGAGATGTTCGACCGGATCTCACGCGAAACCCCACACCTGTGTTCCATTATCCCAGCCGGGCCGAACGAAATGGCGGACATCGACGAGGCGGGCGGTATTCCAGCCGTGCTAAATCGTTTGAAAGACCTGATCAAAGACGGCTCGACCGTAAGCGGCAACCGCATGACCGAGGTGGCGGCAGGGGGTGAAATCCGGAACGCGGACGTCATTAGAAGTATCTCCGATGCCTACCATTCCGAAGGCGGCATTGCCGTTCTCAAAGGCAACATCGCCCACAGCGCGATCATCAAGCAGACGGCGGTCGAACCAGAAATGCGGGTTCACGCCGGCCCGGCCAAGGTTTTCACCACCGAAAAGGACCTGTTGGACGCCATCGAGGCCAAGCACATCGCCGAGGGCGATGTGGTGGTGCTGCCGTTCCAGGGCCCTGCGGGGGCACCGGGAATGCCAGAAATGCTGACGCCGACCGATGCAATTAAGGGTGCGGGGTACAAGAGGGTAGCGCTGATCACCGATGGCCGGTTTTCGGGGGCCACCACCGGTCCCTGTATCGGGCACGTGGAGATGGAGGCTTTTAACGGCGGTCCGATCGGCGCCATTAAAAACGGTGATATCATCGACATCGACATTCCCGGCCGGAAGCTGAATGTCAAGCTGGAAGAAAACCAGATAAAGCACCGGCTCTGCGAGTCAAGACCGCCCGACCGTCAGCTGACCTCACTGCTGGCGCGCTTCCGCGGGTCATACGCAGGGGTCAACTGTTACGGTAAAAAGCCCTGAAGCTTCACCACGTCAGTGCCCGGTTTTGTCGCGAAGAAGATGCGTTTTTTAGCTCCGGCGCGTCATTTTTGAGGATCGCGGAGGACCGCAGGGCCAAGCGTTTAACTGACGAAAACGACCTAACCGACCCAACCGCCCTAACACGAAAACAGAGGATTGCAAAGAGCGAGAACGCCCGCCCGGGTCGAAAGATGCCGTTTCTGGACGGGCACTAAATTCTGTGCAGCTCCAACGGCGGCTTCAGTTCCGCGTTGGCCTTTTGCAGTTGGGATTCACCGGAGATCACGGCAACACTGTCCGGATAACGGCCCGGATCGAAGTACTTTTCGGCTGTTTCCCGCACCTGCCGGCGGTTCAAGTGGAGCAGGGCCTGTTTGAACTGCTGCCGCGCCGCATCCGTGAGCCCGATGATCTTGCGGTAAAACGCTTTACGGGCAGCCGGCCCGGGTGGGTCCGGTTTGTCGATTTCGGAGCACATCTGTAACACGGCTTCGTCGATATCCGTTTCCTTGTAGGCATCGGAGCGCACAAACCCGGCGGCATTTTCGTAAACCTTCAAAGTTGCGCTGACGTGCGGGTCGCGGTAGGAAGCGAGGCAGAACAGACCGTCCTCCGGATTGTACAACGAAAAACCGCCGTAGGCGCCGCCCTTTTCCCGTATTTCACGGTGCAGGTAGAGCGAACGCAGCAGTTTACTGATCACCGCCAGCGCCGGCGCATCCGGGTGTTCCATGCGGACGGTTTCAAAGGCCTGCGCCACGAAGGATACCGCCGAACTCGTGCTCCAGCCCTCCCGAACCGGGTCCGTGGGAAGATCGAGCGGCGGCGGGCCGAAGCCGTCTCCGCTGCCAAGAGAAGCCGACGGCTGTTGCAGGCGCTCGTAAATGTCGACGGCTGCTTTTGTCGCGGCAGCCAGGGCGCTCTCTTCCCCGATCAGGGCCGTTTTCAGATTGCCGCTGACAATGACCGCTTGACGGATAGTGGAAAGGTTTTCCGCCAACTCGGCGAGGGTGGCATCCGAAGGGGTTTCGAGAAGTTTTTTGATCGTCCTCAGTTGAAGCACACCGGACCAGAGCTCGCTCAGATGCCGTGCAATCGAAAAGTTGCGGGACGCCAGAGAAATCGCCAGGCGGTGACCGTTGTGGATGACCATCGATTCGAGCCCTGCCCGATACTCCATGAGGATATTTTTCAACCGGTTCAGGTCTGAAAAGTCGCCCTCGAATATCAACTCCTCGACAATGCCAAACATCGGTTCCTGATTTCGGTTCAGGCACTTGGCGGTGAAAGCGACAAACGGGATGCAGGTCCCGGCGCCATCGAAGCCGGTGCGGGCATTGGCGGAAAAACCGACACCGCCGGTGTAAAGATCGATCCGCTTGGCCATTTCAGTGTAATCGCGCCGCAGGGTGCCAACCTTCGGCAAAGCGTGGCAGAAAAACGGCACCAGCGGAATCAAGCGATTCTCCAGGCGACCCAGACCGGCTGCCGCAGCATAATAGAATATTCCCGACGTCCTCTGGTCGTAACCGGTCACCGGAAACCGGGCATTGGTTTCGGATTCGAGCACACGCTGCACGTCGGGCGGGATGTCTGTCCGCGTCAGCGTCGGCAGACATGAAACGTCTTCTTGCGTCTCCTGAAGTTTCTCAAGTGCCCTTGAATCGGCCTCTATCTTGGCGAGGTCGGCCTTCGACAACCGGGCGGAGATCTCCGACAGCTCCTGCGCGATTCGCTCCTCCTCCCTTTTTTCAAGAGATTGATCGGGCAGAAGCTTGAAGAGGACGCGGTGGGGGTTGTCGATGAAATATTTGCGAATGCGTTCTTCGAAGAAACCACCGTGCTTCATCTCGCGACGAATCTTTGCCAGGTCATCGTCAAGAAGCAGTCTGTTGAGCGGGTCGCCGTCGTGCAGCCACGTGCCGGCAATCATCATCAACTGTTTAATACCGTAAGGATAAGGCGTGTTGGTGACCTCCTTGCGGTGAAATTCGACCTGGTGAAGAGCCGATTCAATCAAATCCTTATCGATGCCGCCGTCGGCCAGGTGATTCAGCACGTCGAAGACAATTTTTTCGATTTGCTCCGCCGCCGATTCTTCCACGTCTTTCAATCCGGTGACGAACATCGTATCGCGGTTGTCGGCCTCGAAACCGGCCGCATCGCAGAGCGCAGAGCCCAACTGCGAATCGATCAGGGCCTTTCTCAACGGTGAACCGGGATTTCCCAGTAAGATTTGCTCCAAAATCGCCAGAATCAGGACCTCGAAGCCCTCTCGAATATCCGCAGTGAGCCAGGCGACGCAGGCCTGACATTTTTTTGACGGGTCTTCGCCCTGCGCCAGGGGGTAGTAAGCGATATCTTGCCGGGAACGGCCCCAGCGCGGTTGGGACGGCACCTCCGTATCCGGATGGCTGCGGGTGAATTTTTTCAGAATCTTCTCTTCTATCACATCAAGGTGGCGTCGCAGCGGAAGGTGGCCGTAAGTGTAAAAAAAGGAATTGCTGGGATGATAGTGATGTTGGTGAAAGGCCCTCAACTGGTCGTAGGTCAATCGGGGTATTACGGCCGGATCGCCGCCTGAATTGTGGCAATAGGTCGTGGAAGGATAAAGGACTTTGAGTAAAGATCGCGACATCACCTGATCGGGTGACGACATGGCCCCTTTCATTTCGTTGTAAACGACTCCCTTGTAAACCAGCCTCGGCGGGGAAGCGTTTCCGCCACGCTCCCCGGCGATCTCCAAGCGATGCCCCTCCTGCTTAAAACTCAATTCTTCGATATTGGGAAAAAACGCCGCGTCGAGATAGACATCCATGAGGTTTTCGTAATCCGCTCGGTTTTGAGTGGAAAACGGGTACATGGTCCAGTCCGAGGCAGTAAACGCGTTCATGAATGTGCTGAGGCTGCGTTTCAGCATGGAGAAAAACGGATCACGCACCGGAAACTTTTCGGAGCCGCATAAAACGGTATGCTCGAGAATGTGCGCCACACCGGTGGAATCTTTTGGTACGGTTTTGAACGCCACGCTGAAGGTGTTTTCACGATCATCACTGCTGATGTGAATATGACGGGCGCCAGTCTGTTCATGCTCGAGTTCGTAGAAGAAAAAATCGGATTCCGGGATCTTCTCGACCCGCTTGACGATATATCCCCCGCATCGTCCATCTAAATGCAGTTCGGGATTGTTTGGATCTTTACTAGTGCTCATTCTATCATCCCTTCAAAAATACTTCACCCTTCCCTATCGACCGGCCAAACAATTTAGATTTACTTTGCCACATAAACACCGCGGCTTTGTCGCTGGATAACGCCGTTTTTGTTCAAGCGAAATATGATGTTGCGGACCTTCTTTTCGTCGAATCCGGTTTTTTCCTTGATATCCGGCAGTCCGGCCCCTTGTTTGAATCCCTTTATGACCTCAAAGACCTTGTTGACGGCTGTCGAACCGCTGCGGCC
>JBAVJU010000350.1:0-13554 GCA_049687935.1 Desulfobacterales bacterium
ACGGCAACGGCAACGCGCGCCTTTAACGCGTTGCTCGACAGCATCGAAAAAGGGAAATGTAAAGATTTCTCTGCATTTATGGCCAAAGAGGCCGCCCTGCTGGAAAAAGTCGTCTACACCTACCCCCAAGCGATTCGCGCCATCGAATCCGAATACGGTTTTCATTTCGAGGACGGCGGCTACCACAAAATCGCCGAGACAGACCGGTTCACCGTATACCAAGTCCTGCCGCGCAATGGCGCCACGGTTCGGTCGAATGGCAAACCGATTTTGATTATTCCGCCCTATGTCCTGGGAGCCAACATTCTGGCATTTTTACCAGGTGAAAACAAAAGTTATGCCCACGCTTACGCCAACCAGGGAATACCGACCTATATCCGTGTCATCAAAGACATCGACACGACTCCGGCGGTTCAAACCCTTACCGGCGAAGAAGATATCCTCGACACCCGTTTCTTCTGCGAACGGCTGAAGGCCATTCACGGAAATTCGGTCACCCTCAATGGGTTTTGCCAGGGAGGGTTTATTGCGGTGTCCGGCGTACTGAGCGGTGAGCTGGACGGCGTGGTCGATGCCTTGATCACCTGTGTCGCGCCGATTGACGGCACCCGCAGCAAGGCCTTGATCGAGTACATGCAACACCTGCCGCCCAGGTTCAGAGACTTGGGATATGCCGTCAAGGATTTACCCAACGGCAACCGGGTCGTTGACGGCAAAGTCATGAGTTGGGTCTACAAGCTCAAAAGCATGGAAAAAGAAGCACCCGTGCACACCTTTTACCGCGACCTGATGATGTTCGGCCGCAACGGCGACATGGATTTTAAAATCAGCAAAACCGCTGCCGCCATCAATCATTGGTTGATTTACGATCGTAATGACCTTCCCGAAGACATCACCAAAATGAGCTTCGACTCCTACACCATTCCAATAACCAAGGACGGCACGCTGCCATTCCAGCTCTTCGGGCGCAAGTTGACGTTCAAGCGCTTGAAGGAGAAGCCCCTGCCGTATTTGATCTGTTACGGCAAGGAGGATGACCTCGTCGATCGAGAGGCAGCCTTGGCTCCGCTCGAATTCATCAAGGCCGAGGTCACCGGTTTTCCGAAGGGACACGGTGCCATCGCCACGTCGTGGTCGAATCCCCAATCCCCCTTTGCACTGCAGAAACGCTTCGAAGACGGTTCACGCGGTCCGGTGCGGTTTCAACTGGACCTGGAAGAAAAAAAAGAATAACCGCCTACCCGCCGAGGATTCTCTCATGGACCGACAGTTCCTTGAATTCTGGGGAAACTATCTTCTCTCTGTTGCCAGAGGCCAGAAACAACTCGAAGACGTCACCCGCTGGATCCGCGGGGGATTCAGCGGTGTCGAGGAATTGACCGCCTTGTTCAAAAAATACTACGGCCTCGAAGAGCAGAGTCCGGACGGTCCGGAAAGCAGTGCTGCCTGGGAAAGGGCGGCGGCGGATTTCAAGAAATCCTTTGGTGATTACTTCAGCATCATGGGATGGGTTTCAAAGGATGAATACCAGATCCTGGAAGAAGAAAATCAGGCCCTCAAGCAAAAGATCGAGGCGCAAGAAGAGACCATCTCGCGCCTGCGAGACCTCCTCAAAAGTCCCGGAATCGATCCAAACAAGTCGCTCGACGTCTTGCAAGATCTGATCAATAAGCAGAGCGCCGAATTTCAGAAGCTGGTGAAAAAATTCTCGGAACCTGACCAATAAGGGTTCACGCCTGCAATAATCGGCTGCAGGCTATAGTGAGAAACCCAGTCAGCCTCGGTCCCATTGCTAAAACCAGGACCGGTGGCTCCAGATATCGTCCTTGAGATCCCGCATGTCGTTTTGCAAGGCCAAATACATGGCGGCATTCTGAATGGCCAGTCCGCCGGTCTGGGCCAGAGCGTTGACGAGCATTATCAGATCATCGGGATAATCGCGCTTGACGCCGCTGCAGAGCCGCATGATGCCGATGACCTCATCCTTGACCTTTATGGGGACCACCAGCATGGAAAAAATCCCCTCTTTGCGCACCGCATCCCGGTACTGAAGCGAGCGTTCGCTTTCGACGTCCTGGATGACAATCGTGCCGTCCTTCAGAATTTTGGAGAGGGATTTTCGCGCCGACACCGGCCCCTTGTTTAAAAATTCTTCACTCAGACCGTAGCTGGCCACAAGTTCTAGACTTCCGCTTTGCTTGTTCAGAAGACGAATGAGCACCCCTTTCATCCCAAGCGCTTCACAAATGTCGGCCGTCATGTTGTGCAAGATCTTTTTAATATCCAAACTCGAATTGATGTTGGTGGCCAGGTCGAGAAAAAGCGTGGAGTTGTTGCGGATTCGTTCCAGAAGCCGCGCTTGTTCTATGGCCCTGCCGCCATGCTCGGCAAGAGCGGTCAGGAAGTCGACTTCGTCCTCGGAAAAATCCCGCGTCTTGGCGGTGTAGAGCGCCAAAACCCCGATGGTTTTATCTTTGACCATCACCGGCACATCCAGAATCGAGGCAATTCCCTCTGCTTTCTTCATCTCGTGATTCTCGACCCGGGGATCCTTGGTCGCATCGCCAATCGCCAGGTATCCACCTTTTAAAATGGCGCCGACGATCTTTTTGGCGTGCAGCGGTTGGGCGTGAAGATAGCGGTCTGAAAGTCCTTTTTGAGCGACCGGAATAAAAACGTCCCCTTCTTCATCGGACAGAAACAGGCAGGCTGCCTTGGCATCCATCGTTTCAATTGCACTCGCTACGATGAGATCCAGGAGCTTGCTCTTGCTGAATGTGCTGCCGAAGGCCCTGCTGACTTTGCAAATTGATTTAAAGTAGTTGATCTCCGTTGCCATTTAACCTTCCTCCGCGCCATGGTTTCTAACCTATTGCTTTTTTTCAATTTTTCGGATTTTCTTTTTGAGGATGTAAATTTCCCGATACAGTTCGTCCAGGTCCTTCTGGGTCGGCACCGCCAGCCCTTTCAGCACGTCCTGGGTGATGGTTTCGCGTGCCATTAAAAACTCTTCCAGAGCTGTGAGGGTCTTGCCCATGACCGATAGATACTCGGGCGACTTGTAGAGGGTCATGTAGCGTCCCTCGAGAATTTTGATAAACAATCTGTAATAGGCATTGTAGTCTTCCGGCAGTTCTCCCGTCTCCGCCATCTTGGCGACCTTGTCCTGCAAAACCTTGAAGGATTTTTCAATCGGCATATAAAAAATCGTCATGAATTCGCCGAAAACCGCCTGAAGTCGGTTGAATTTGTCGGCCGCCTGATTGAATTTTTCCTGATAAATACGGGTCAGCCCCAGCTGGGGTGTGTAGAAAAACTGGCGAAATTCCTTTTCGTAGACATCCGTCCAGGCTCTGAAAACTTCTTCATCCAGGTTCTCGAAAGAGTAGGCCTGTGTGGATTGACCGATGCGGCCTGCTTTTTCAATCCATTGCTGTTGAAGATTGAAAACACCCTGCCAGGTGGCCCGCACCATTTTTAACAGGACATCCGGCATCACATGGCCCAGGTTGGATACGGCTTCCATGGCCCCGGTGTCGCCGGCGACCGAAGAAAGCGTCTGCCATGTTTTTAACACCGTTTCGAACGATTCTCGGGATCGACTTTTTCCTTTGTTATCGGTTTCCGACGGTTCAGACCCCGTGCGGTCCTTTTCCGTCTGCGGCCACGACTGCAGCATCGATCCCCAGAAATCCGATGCTGTTTTTATCCAGGCACTCAATAGATTTTCAGAGTCCGCAAAGGCGTTCCGGTTATCCGTCATGTGATTGTCCTCGCTAAGGCGACGTCATGATGTCGTAAAAAAGAGGTTCTGCTGATCGGTTTTGAAAAATGACACCCTCGGGGTTGCAGGTGGAAAAAATAGTTCAAGATTGCGCCGGATTTTGGTTTGGTTTTCGGTCACAGAGACAAGAGCATGGGTCAACTGACGGAACTCGGGTGCAGTCTTTTCGGCAGCGAGCGGCTCAGCGTTCACACAGCTCGACCAGAACCCCGCCGGTCGACTTGGGATGTAAAAAGGCGATCTTGGCGCCACCGGCACCCAAGCGCGGCTTATCATCGATCAGCCGGACACCCTTTTCCTTCAACTCCGCGAGCGCCGCTTCGATGTCGGCAACCCGAAAAGCGATATGCTGAATGCCCGCTCCCTTTTTCTCCATGTACTTGGCAATCGGGCCATCCGGTGCGGTCGACTCGAGCAGCTCGACTTCGCTCTCACCGACCGGAAAGAAAGCGGTGGTCACCTTTTGCTCGGCGACGGTTTCGGTGCCCTCGAATGCCAGACCGAGGACTTCCGACCAGAAATTTTTCCCTTCATCGATGCTGTTGACGGCAATGCCTAAATGGTCGATCTTCAGAATTTTCATGAGGCGCTCCTTTTTAAATATTGCCAAGAAGGTGGATCAAGAATCCTATGCTTCCGGATCAGCGAAATTTTTTCATCGCTTTTCCAAAGCCGGGGATAGCGTTGACGATGGTGTCATCGTCAACGCAGTAAGAAAGCCTGAAGTGCCCTGGACCACCGAATCCGCTGCCCGGTACGGCCAGGATCAACTCCTCCTGCAATACTTTGACAAAAGCCACATCATCCGGAATCGGGGTTTGAGGGAACAGGTAAAACGCCCCCGGCGGCCGCACAAAGGTATAGCCGCAGTCTGCCAAACCATCGCAGAGCAGAGAGCGTTTGCGTGCGTATGCTGATATATCGACAGTGGCCCCCTGTACTAAAGCCACCGCCCGCTGCATCAGCGCCGGGGCATTGACAAAACCCAGAATTCGATTGGCCAGTGCCATACCGCCGATCAAATCCTGCCGATAGGACGCCTGCGGGTGCACGGCGGCATACCCGATCCGCTCCCCGGGAATCGACAGGTCTTTCGAATAGGAAGTGGCCAGGATGCTCTCGCGGTAACAGGCAAAGATGCTCGGAACCCGAACTCCGTCATAAACGACCTTGCGATAGGGTTCGTCGGAAATCAGGTAAATGGTGCGGCCGAACGCCTGGCACTTTTGCGTCAGAAGTCGTCCGAGAGCCAGCAGGCTTTCTTCCGAATAGATTTGACCGGTGGGATTGTTCGGAGAATTGATCAGGACCGCCTTGGTTCTCTCCGTGACGGCAGCCGACAAGGCGTCGAGGTCTAATGTAAAATCCGGTCGGGTCGGTACGGTTTTCAACGTGCCGCCGTGATTGGCGGCGTAGAACTTGTATTCGACAAAGTAGGGGGAAGGGGTGATCACCTCGTCACCCGCATCGAGAATCGCCTTCAAGATCATGTTGAGCGCCCCGGCGGCGCCGCAGGTCATGATGACCTCGTTTTCGGTGAAATCCACCCCGTGCTCACCCGACAGGTAGCCGGCGACCGCTCGCCTGACGTGGGGATAACCGGTATTCGGCATGTAGCCGTGCCCCATGGGGCCCGTTTCCGCTATCACGGTTTCAAGGGCTTTTTTGAAAACATCGGGCGGTTCAAGGTTCGGATTGCCGAGACTGAAGTCATAGACATTTTCGGGCCCGTGCCGGGCTTTCAGTTTGGTACCTTCCTCGAACATCTTCCGGATCCAAGAAGACCCGGCCATCATGGTCTTGATTTCCTCTGCAATGGTCATTGTCAGTCCCTGCCGTCGTCAGAAAATGCCGCGGCATTAGAGGTGATCGTGAAAAGGTGTTGCATCCGGCCCGGTTCAGCCTCCCCATCTCAGCGAGTCCTGCTTTGAAAACCTTCCGTAAAGAGGCCGGAATTGCAGTGCATCGGATGAGTCCATCGATATGACAGACGTCATCAAACGGATACAACCGACTTGACCTCAGGAATTTCCTGTTTCAATAATTTTTCAATACCGTTTTTAATCGTCATCTGGGACATGGGACAGCCGGCGCAGGCTCCCTGCAGGCGAACCTTTACAACGCCGTCCTCGACATCGATCAGTTCCACGTTGCCACCGTCTCTCTGTAGCATCGGTCTAATCTTCTTCAGAGCAGCTTCAACTTTTTCTTTCATGTAACCCTCCTTGTATTTGGTTGCCCTGTGGGGCCGCCAAACCGTATATGATTTGCCCAAAGACTTATCGTATTAATTTGACAAAATAAATACTAAATTTGAATTTGCCAACCGGCAACGTCCGTTGACCCGACGTATTTCCGGGTGTCAAGCCACCTCATCGAATTTGCGGGTTGCTGCAGCTGTCATTTTCGACCGGTCCGCCGGCGATAAAACTCCTTTCGAAAATCCGTAAAGCGCTGTTCGGCAATTGCAGCCCGCATGTCCTCCGCCAGACGGACAAAATAATGAATATTGTGTATCGTGTTCAAGCGATAGGATAGAAGTTCTCGGGACATATACAGGTGACGCAGGTAGGCGCGCGAGTAGTGACGGCAGGTGTAGCAGGTGCAGGATGGGTCGGGGGGCTCCGTATCGGTTCGGTAGCGGGCATTTGTGATGTTCAGGGTCCCACCGGCCGTAAACATCTGGCCGTTGCGCGCATTGCGGGTCGGCAGTACGCAGTCGAACATGTCGGCCCCCAATGCCACCAGCTCCACCAGGTCTTCCGGTGTACCGACCCCCATAACGTATTTCGGCTGAGACACCGGCAACAGGGGCAGCGTCTGATCGGCTATCTCCAGCATCTGGCTCTTGGGTTCGCCGACACTGAGTCCACCGACGGCGTAGCCGTTGAATCCGATTTCGGTCGTCAGTTCGGCAGACCGTGCCCTCAGCTCCCTGAACATGCCGCCCTGGACTATTCCAAACAGCGCTTGGTGACCGTCCGTCAGTGACTGCCATTCTTTTTTACATCGCCCGGCCCAGCGGGCGGTCAATTCGAGAGCCTCGCGTGCGGTTTCACGCTCGGCCGGGTAGGCGATGCACTGGTCGAGGCACATAATGATGTCCGCGTCGAGGCACACTTGGATCGCAACCGCTTTTTCGGGACTGAGCTGATGCGATGATCCATCTATGTGCGACCGAAACGCCACCCCCTCCTCACTGACTTGGGATAGCTGCGCCAGGGAAAAAACCTGGAACCCGCCGCTGTCGGTCAGAATCGGACCGTCCCAATTCATAAACCGGTGGAGTCCCGAAAAGTGCTCTATGACCTCACACCCGGGCCTCAGGTATAAATGGTAGGTATTTCCCAGTATGATCTGAGCACCGCACTGGACAAGCTCTTCCGGGGAAAGCGCCTTGACGGTTCCCAGCGTGCCGACCGGCATGAAAACCGGTGTCCGGACGGTGCCGTGAGCGGTGTCGATGACACCGGTTCGTGCGCGGGTTTCCTGGCATCGGGATGTGATGCTAAAGTCAAACATAATAACATACTGGTTTTAGGTTTTAGGTTTTAAGTTTTAGGTTTTTTTGTTTCAAAGATCTGATCAAGCCCTGGACCATTTTTGAAATGCTTTTTAACTCGCCGGTCAGTTCTTTTTGAGTGTTTTCTGGTATCAGTCGAATCCTACAGGCAATATAAACTTGTGTTCGTAGTTCGGCCGCGGAGCCTTTGGACATGTGTAAAAAACGGATAAAATCAGGTGTAGACCCCCGTTCAGCCCCCTCGGCAATATTGCTCGCAATCGAAACCGCCGACCTCGTCATCTGGTCTTTTAAACCAAAGTCTCTGCAGTTCTCCAAGACTTCATAAACCCTGACAGCCAGTGCGCAGGCCTTCTGCCACACTTCCAGTTCTTCAAACGATCCGTAAGCCATTTTTCCCACCCTCCTTTAGCTTAAAACCTAAATCCTAAAACCTAAAACGATTTTGTCGTTATATAACCAACATCGCATCCCCATAGCTGAAAAACCGGTACTTTTCTTTTATGGCCTCCCCGTAAGCCTTGAGGATACTTTCCCTTCCGGCAAAGGCGGCGACCAGCATCAGCAGGGTCGACTTCGGCAGATGGAAGTTCGTCACCAGGCCATCGATCGCCTTGAACCGGTAACCCGGGTAAATGAACAGGTCACATGTACCGCTGCGGGCTGCCATCCGTCCGCGGTCGTCGGCGCTGAATTCGAGGGTGCGCACACACGTGGTTCCCACTGCTACGACACGCCCGCCCGCCGCTCTGGCGCGATTGATGCGAGCGGCCGTTTCGGCCGATACCTGAAACCTTTCGGCGTGCATTCGGTGTAGGCGAATGTCATCCACCCTGACGGGCATGAAAGTGCCGTAACCGACGTGCAGGGTTATGGTGACGATGTCGACGCCGCGTGCACGTATGCCCGCCAGCAGTTCCCGCGAAAAATGAAGGCCGGCCGTTGGCGCGGCCACAGCTCCTTTTTGTTCGGCGTAGACCGTCTGGTAGTGGCACCGGTCGTCCGGCAGCGGATGTCCGGCGTCTCGCCGGATATACGGCGGCAACGGCACCTGCCCGATCCGGTAGAGGTGGTCTTCGAAAGAACCGTCGCAGTCGAATGCGAGGGTGAAAACGCCGGCGCTGCCTTCAATTACACTGGCCTGCAGACCGCCGTCGAAATAGAGCTCACCCCCGGGCCATGGCGGTTTGGCGGCTTTCACCAGGCACCGGCACACAAACCGTCCGCCCTCGGTCCGTCCGCCGGCGTAATCGAGAATCAAGACTTCGACCTTACCGCCGGTGGTCTTGCGGCCCATCAAGCGACCGGGAATCACTTCCGTGTTGTTGACGACCAGCACGTCGGGCCGTTCGAGGTAGGCGGCGAGGTCATTGAAGGTGCGATGCGTTACGGCACCGCTACTGCGGTCTAATACCAGGAGCCGGGAGCCGTCCCTGCGGGCTGCCGGCATTTGGGCGATCCGTTCGGGCGGAAGAGTGTAATCGTAGTCTGATAATGAAAACATACCCGTTTCCGGCGCACTGTCTATAACGGGCCGAGATGGTTACCGTTCTTATTGCGGAATTTCGAAGTCAATCGCGCAAAGACTTGTTGACTAAAGACTTGCGTGCATCCGACGAGTTTTTATCGCTTTCCCAAATACACCAACCCGAATCCGATCATCATCAACACGAATCCGAGGCGGCGCAGGTTTTCGTCCGGCATTTCAATGACCTTTAGGATCCAGAGCTTCATTTTCGCCGGAAAGGCAAAATACGGCACCCCTTCGAAGATCATGACCATGCCGACAACACACAGAAAAAAGTCCATCCGATTTCCCTCTTCTGCCGGCGCACCAAGTGAAGACACCCAAACAATCTCCGTTAAAGGCCTCCCTATACGTCCTCACCTTATGGTTGTCAAAGGTAAAGGCGGTTTAGGTTCCCTCCAGCCTCCGAAAGACCGCCGACTGCGAAACGACGCCTGCGGGTATCATGGTTCAACCGGTGTAAAAGGATTCATGGTAGCTTGACACACGAAACGCCGGGCGTTAATCATACAATGTTGCTCAGTGTGTCCCCCACCGGCCGCTTTTGGAAGAAAACCCGAATGCGGCCTGACCACTAACCCGTAACCCGGTGACTCAAAATGGTCGATGCCTACGCAAAAATGCCCTCCCTCAGGATCCATGTCCATTACATTTTTACGATCTTAATGCTGACGGTTTATGGCGCGCAGGTCTGACCGTTCATGGAGACGTTGCCCCCCGTGATCCTGGGGGCCATCATTTCTGGTGCTTTTGTATTGATCGCAGTGCTGCGGCAGCCATTGGTCGGGTATTTTGTCGTTAAGGAACCGATCTCATCCCAGCCGAAACGACAATTTTTCCTGGACCTCTCCCTTTGCCTGCTGGCCGGTCTGATAGCTGCGACGTTCAACACGATTAAATTCGACTTTCCGGCCGCCAGTGCGGTGAGCCTGATTTTCGGCTGCGCTGTCACCGGTTTCTTTATAGCCATCGATATGGCGTTGAACCGGGAACGCCGCATCATACTGGACGCCCTCGACAACGATAGCAGCATGTCGCTGCCCGAAAGGCTCTTTCCTGTCACGCGTAAATTTTCCCTGGTTGCCTTGGCCACGGCCCTGTTCGTGGCGCTAATCATCATTCTGGTCATCTCGCGCGACATCATCTGGCTTTCAAAAATCGATCAAACCGAGTCGTCACTTTTAGACGCCCAGCTCTCGGTAACCTATGAGATCTTTTTTATCATGGCCATCCTGTTGGCTCTGGTTATCAATCTCATCTTTTCTTACTCCAAAAACCTGAAACTCCTTTTTGAAAATGAAACCAGCATTCTCGAAAAGGTGAGTCGCGGTGATCTTTCGCGTCTGGTTCCGGTTGCCTCAAACGACGAATTCGGACTGATCGCCAGCCATACGAATTCCATGATCCATGGTCTGCGGCACCGCATTCAGTTGATATCGTCTCTTAAATTGGCCGAAGAGGTCCAGCGTAACCTCCTGCCGGCCCACGCGCCCAAAATTCCCGGCCTGGACATCTCCGGCACCAGCATTTACTGCGATGAAACCGGCGGAGACTATTATGACTATCTCAGCCTTCCGGACGGTCGTTTGGGCATCGTCGTGGCCGACGCTTCCGACCACGGCGTCGGTGCCGCACTCCACATGACAACCGCCAGGGCTTTTTTGCTTTACGGCACCCAAAATGTCGACGGTCTTGCGGGCCTGATCGACGATATCAACCGTCATCTCGTTCGGGATGGTTGGCAGACGGGTCGATTTGTGTCCCTGTTCCTGCTGGAAATCGATCCGCAGCAAAAATCGCTTCGCTGGGTGAGGGCTGGACATGAGCCGGCGCTGCTCTATGAACCGGGACCGAACGAATTTCAGCAGCTTTCCGGCGCAGGAATCGTGCTGGGCGTTGACAACGATTACCGCTTTCAGACCTACAGCCGTGGGCAATGGGACCCTGGAAGCATTATCGTCATCGCCACTGACGGTGTCCATGAAACCCGAAACAAAGAGGACCGGATGTTCGGCCGCGAGCGGTTGCATGAAATCGTCCGTCGGCATCACAAGGAAACCGCCGGTTCGCTACAAACGGTTATCTTGGAGGAACTGGAAAACTTCAGAGGTTCGGCGGCGCAGGAAGACGACGTCACCCTTGTGGTGGCGAAGCTGCTTTGATCATCACGCAACAGCCGGCTTAGTTATTCCGAATACTCGATGGGCGCCTGCTTGCGGCAACCGGAACAGATCATTCCCGCGATATTTCCGGCGGCAAACCGGCGGCGATATTCCGCATAACGGGCGCCTTGCCATATGTCGGCAATACGCTCCCGCATCAGATCCCCCATAAAGCTTTGCTGTTCCCAATCCGAGCAGCACAGAATCATTCGACCATCATAAAGAACAAAGATTTGCTCCATCAGCCGCCGGCACCAGGTAAAAGGCACAAGCCGGCCGGCACCGACCGCTGAGTGGCGAATCACGGTGTGGTCGATCCTGTTTTCCACCGGTTCGATGTGCAGTTTGATGTTACGCTTTTGCCAATATCGATGGATACCGGGAAGTTCAGCATGGGTTTGGATGGAATCGACCGCGACGATTTCAAGGCGCGGCCTCCTGTAGCCCCCCTTCTCCTTGAGCTCCAAGAACCTGTCGATGTTCTTGAGCGTTCTTCCCAGTGGAAGATTCATGATGTGCCGGTAAGTTTCGGGATTGATGCTCTGAACCGAAATTTTCATCTTGTCGAGCCCCGAGTCGAGAAGCCTTCGTGCCATGTCCTGTGTCAGCAGCCCGCCGTGCGTGGTAATCTTGGTGTACTGGGGTTTTTGGATGCGGGCACTGATATAAGCCACCCGCTCGGGAAGATGAGGGTCCAGCAGGGGTTCGTTCATCAGGTAAAGGGTGTAGCGACGAACGCCGAGCTCGAGGCATTGATCCACAACGGAACGGAAAAGTTTTTCATCCATGCGGCGTCCAAAGGGTATCGCGCGCCGCGTTTTTCCGTTCGGGCAAAAAATACATCCCCCGTTGCATCCCGTGACCGTTTGGATTTGAACATTCTCGGGCGGTGTGCTGTCGGTCGGGCCGAGAGATTGTGATACGGTTGTTTCCTTCATCTTTTTCGATCTATCCTCTCGATTGAACTTTGTCAAAGCGGTGCCAGTCCGTCAAACATCGAACCGTTTACGAAGGTCGTCATGCCAGGCATGGAACCCGTTATTCTCGTTGTTCGGCTGACAAAAGCAGTTTGCGTCCGCAGTGGCTACACAACCGATTTTGACTTGTCAATTTGATTCGACCTGTATAATGATTAAATAAGCCCGTTATTAGGTGCTCAGTTCAACTCTCGGGCCGCCCGGCGCAGGCTGAAAATTTCCCTTCTTCATCTGCTGAGATCACACGTCCGAAAAGAGGTCAGGGAAACGATGATCGCGGGTGCTGCCTTCCAACGGGACGTTTTGGCAAAACCTGTTCCGAAAAGACAATCGGCTTCTCCTTAATTTCTCTGACAACAGTCAAGCGTCATCAAAAACCGATTCATCTGACAAAAAGCGGGATTGTTACCCATGAAAACCGAGCAACCTCCAGTGGTCAAGAGGACCCTCTGGTCTTGGATCTTGACCACAAATCCAAAGTTACAGCTTCTGCTGATTTTCATCATTCTGATCACCGTCTTTACACGTGTCGTCCCCCTTGAAATGCAGAAACGAATTGTCAATCAAGCGGTCTCTCTGAGAAAGATCGATCTGTTATTGATTTACTGTGGCATCTATCTGGCGGCCGTGATCGCTCAGGGAGCGTTGAAATTCCTGATCAACTACATCCAGACCTTGATTGCCCAGCGGGCCCTGGCCGGAATGCGCAAGGACCTCTATCACCACATCCTGACCCTGCCGCTCAGCTTCTTTCGCAAAACGCAACCCGGTCTGGTGGTTTCAGCCCTGACGACAGAGCTGCCGCTAGCCGGCAATTTCGTCGGGATGGCCATCTCCGTGCCGGTAACCAATATCCTCACCCTGCTGGCCTTTGCCGGGTATCTTTTATGGCTCAACCCTCTGCTGGCGGCCGTGTCTCTCAGCATCTACCCCGTGGTAGTCATTCTCTTGCCTATGTTGCAAAAGCGCGCCAACCAACAGAACAAACGGCGTGTGGACACATCCCGCCAGATGGCGGATAAAATCGCCGAGGCCGTCAGCGGGATACACGAGATTCACGGCAATGGCGCCTACCGGATTGAAAACAACAAATTCGATTTTTTGGTCGACCAGCTGATGCGGATCCGGATTCTCTGGACCCTCTATGCCCAAACCATAAAGGTCCTGAACAATTTCTTCACGAATCTGAGCCCTTTTCTCATATTTCTGCTCGGGGGGTACCTGGCGATGAAAGGGCAGCTGGAGCTGGGGGCCCTGGTCGCATTTCTTTCGGCGCAGGAGAAGCTCTACACGCCCTGGAAAGAATTGGTCGAGATGTACCAGGTGCAACAGGATGCCAGCGTCCAGTACACACGCACCATGGAGTACTTCGATCTCGAACCGGACCACCTCATCGAGCCGCCCGACCGCGAACCGTATATCTTTCGGGGCGACCTCGACGTGCAGAACCTCTCGTTTGTCACCGAAAGCGGCATCCACCTGCTCGACGACATTTCATTTTCTCTCGGGCGGGGCCAAAACCTGGCCCTGGTCGGCTTTTCGGGCAGCGGCAAGAGTACGCTGGCCCAGTGCATCGGCCA
>JBAVJU010000351.1:0-1923 GCA_049687935.1 Desulfobacterales bacterium
CCGCCACTTTTTCGCCGGACTTCAGACCGGCCAGATGGACCTGTGCAACCGATGCGGTAGCCAGCGCCACCGGTTCGAAAGCGGTGAAAATCTCGGACAGCGGATGCTTCAGTTCCGATTCGATGACTTTCTGGATTTCTTCGAAGTCGATCGGCGGGACCCGGTCCTGCAGTTTCTTGAGTTCTTCGATATACTCCGGCGGAAAGACATCCGCGCGGGTGCTCATCAGTTGTCCCAGCTTGATGAAGCTGGGTCCGAGTTCTTCGAGGACCCGGCGCAGACGTTGCGATGACGGGTAGACGGATTTGGCGATGGTCCTGGCCTTGGGTGCCGTGACAGTAATCTTGTTTCGAAAAACGGTACGATCCAGCAGATCGCCGAACCCGTGTTTCGCCAGAATACTCGCGATCACCGCAAACCGCTTGATACCCTGAATACGGTGGGTGCTTCTGGATAGGCTCATACCGATTCGGCCGTGTCCGGTTCGTCCCCGGCTGCTTTTACCCGCACCCATTTTTTAGCGATTTCACTGAGCCTGTCCGGTTCGCTGATGTAGCTTTCGACGTAGCCGCACCGGATGCAAACGTAGTTGTCGCGGGCGGCTACCGAAGCCAGGCTGACGGGGATGGAATTGCTGGCGAAAGGGCCTTTTTTGAGCGGGATCTCGGCCCCGGAATAAACCTCGTCGGACGAACATTTAGGACAGATGCCGGATTTCAAGATGTTATCCTCTCGCTTTTAGGAGTGGGGTGGGAAGCAGTTTAACGGCCGATCTTCAGTCTTAAACCATCGCCGCGCTTCTTTACGTGCAGTTGGTACTGCTGTTGGCGTCCGCGAGTGCACTATGACGAAATTTTGAAGTGGTGTCAATATATTCGGCGCCTTAACGGCATCCGATCCTCTCCTTTTCACAGAGTCGCCGCCAGCCGGCAACCCTGTTCAATTGCGCGCTTGGCGTCCAACTCCACCGCCCGTTCGGCGCCGCCGATCAAATGAACCGACACACCGCTGGTCTCGATTTCTCGGTAGAGCGCGTCGACAGGGACCTGCCCGGCACATATGACCACCGTATCGACCGGCAGTGTCTGCTGCTCCCCTTGACGGCTGATCGTCAAACCGTGTCGGTCGATCTTCTCGTAAGTCAATCCGTTGAGCATGATCACGCCGCGCTGTTTCAAGATTTTCCGATGGATCCAGCCAGTTGTTTTTCCAAGGTTCTTTCCCATTTTCGAACCCTTGCGCTGCAACAGATAAACCCGACGTTTCGGTGGGCGCGGCCGGGGACCCTCCGGCGACAACCCTCCTGGGGCCGGGTAGGTTTTGTCGATGCCCCATTCCGATAGAAAGTCATCGCGTTCGATCGCAGTGGAGGGGCCGCTGTGGGTGAGGAACTCGGCCACATCGAAACCGATGCCGCCGGCACCGACGACGGCCACCCGCGCCCCCACCGGTTTTCCCTTTCCGAGCACGTCGAGATAGGTGAGCACCATGGGGTGATCGATTCCCGGAATCTCCGCATCGCGCGGTGCCACGCCGGTGGAGATTACGATGTCGTCGTAACCGGTTTCCAGCAGTTCGCGGGCCGAAATCGAGGTGTCGAGGTGAACCGTCACCCGGTTGAGTTCCAATTGCCGCTTAAAGTACCGCAGGGTCTCATGGAATTCTTCCTTACCGGGGATGCGGACGGCCAGGTTCAGTTGTCCGCCGAGCAGCTCGGTCTTTTCGAACAGGGTGACCCGGTGCCCACGCCCGCCGGCCACGGCAGCAAAGGACAAGCCGGCCGGGCCGCCGCCTATCACCGCGATGCGCTTTCTGCGGTGGGCCGGCCGGTAGACGATCTTGGTTTCGTGGCAGGCCCGGGGGTTCACCAGGCAGGAGGTCATCTTGCCAAGGAAGATATGATCCAGGCAGGCCTGATTGCAG
>JBAVJU010000352.1:0-1630 GCA_049687935.1 Desulfobacterales bacterium
TCAGCGTGCAGCGCGCATCATTACATCGTTCAATCGGATCAGGGGACGCATCTTTACCTCGAGGTTCCGAGGGCCCGCACCGTTATATTCGTCTCCTCGTCGGATGCCTATGCATCGCGCGCGGCCAACAGAATCAATGAAACGACCTGGGAGATAACGGTACCGGGGCGGACCGAGTTCAACTATTTTTATATCGTCGACGGGAAAGTATACCTTCCTGAATGCCGGTTTCATGAGAATGACGATTTCGGCTCCAAAAACTGTATTTACAGGCCAGGCGGGTACCGTGCGCAGAACAGGAATCACGGCGGGCCGGTTCGCCGGTCGTGATGATTGGTGAAAGCGAGATACAAAACCGGCCGGCGAGATAAGTCGACGGGCGGGAGCTCAAGGGGTTTTTGAGCCGCAAACGGCAACATAAACGCGGCAGCACTTAGACCACTGCAGATGGGCAATATGAAAAAAATATACTTTCTTGCGATTCTGGTCGTGATTCAGGCGTCGATCGCTTTTGCGGATGAGGTCGAGCAGGGCCTGACGGGCAGTGCGTCGGATCAAATCAAGGCCAGCGCCCGACAGGTGATCTCGGCCGGCGCCGACAGCGGCAGTGTAATCGACGTGACCCGCGTGATGCTGCAGAATAATTTCAAGAGCGAGCAAATTCTGCAAGCGCATGAGACAATGACAAAAATGCACCGCGCAGGGCTCCCCCTGCAGCCGATCGTGAACAAACTTTTCGAGGGCATTGCCAAACATGTTCCGCCGGCCAACATTTTAAAAGCGATGGATGCGGTTCGGTCCCGATATGAATTCGCATTTTCAAGAGCCGGCCTGCTGGCCACACAGAAGGATCAAAAAGATCAACTCGGACTGGCGCTGGCAGCGGGACTCGCCGCCGGTTTGTCTTTTGAGGATGCTGACGGTATCGTGCAAGCGGTCCGGCAGCGTGCCGGGTCTACGAATTCCGATCAGGCCAGCGCCCTGGCCCTGGAGACATTCGAGACCGCGCGGGATGCCGCCCGACTCGGGGCCTCTTCGAATGCCGCTGCAGGCCTTGTGAACCAGGCCTTGAGCAAAGGGCTCAGCCTCGCTGAAATGCAGGCCATGCACCAATCCTTCTCGTCTCAGTCTCAACATGCCTCTCCCGAAACTCTCGCCAGGAGCTATGCGGCGGCCATCCAGCAGGGAATAAGCTTCCAGGGGCAGGGGGCGATTCCCGGCGGTATGCACGGCATGCCGGGTGCGTCGCCAGGGCATGGCGGGGGCGGTTCATCGGGGAGCGGCGGCGGGTCTGGCGGCTCCAGCGGTGGCGGTGGTAGCGGCGGAGGACCCGGTGGTGGCGGTTCCGGAGACGGAGGAGGCTCAGGCGGTGGTGGCGGTTCCGGTGGCGGAGGTGGTGCCGGCGGTGTCGGTGGAAATCGATAAGGCCCGGTCACAGTTTAGTTCGAAAATAGAATCAGAACCGAAAATAGAAACTCGAAAAACTCGAAACCAGGACCCGGGACCAGTGGTGGCTTAAGGGCATGAGCGTTTAGTCGGTAAAATCGATGAGCTCCTGAAACTGACAAAACCGACCTAACCGGCTCAACGGGCTCAACGGACACCACCGAATAAGGATATGCGTTCCATC